>JBGSJM010000412.1:0-4905 GCA_041742015.1 Verrucomicrobiales bacterium
AAACGGTCCACTCCGAGTTTGGATACTTTGTTTCCCGGCAGAAGCAAATTCACCGCGCCATCTTCCACCCCGAGGATTTTTGCTTTAACCACCCTACCCTGGTTATCTGTCCAATCACGAATTGGATTCCAATCCACCAGAGGGTCACCGGTTTTGGCAAATTCAAAGTGAGAGTTTAGCTCCAGATAGGGATTACGGCGCTGTTCCCGCACCTCGATTTCTTGCGCATGAGAAAACAATGGCAGGAAAATCGAAAGCAAACCAATGTTCCGACAGAACTTCATCTTAACTCGTATAACGATTGGAAGCCGCAAAGTCAATTCCCGGACGGATTTAGGTACCGGGACTCCCGGATTTCGACCAGGATTTCATTGAGACGAATGGTATTCGGAGTCAGGGGCAAGGAACTCGCGGCGTAAGCCTCTTTAATGCTCAAAATCTTATCCTCGGCCATCTTGATCAATTCTTCGTATTCAAATTCGCCCCGCCTGATTTTCATCAACAAATCCCGGTTGGGTCTCCGCACCCGGAGCCGACCTTCCTTCGCGATTTCCTCGGCCATATCGAGAAGACGGTAGGTGTGCATCAGGTTTTTGGAATCGTAATTTTTGCCGTGGGCGGTGTTATTGGCGTAGCGGGCTTCATTGCGGTTGGCGATCCAATCCTGATATTCGCGATATTCTTTGCAGTATTTTTTGAAACCATCTTTGTTGAAGGTCATCCAGCCAACCGGTTCTTCTCCCTTTGGTACGCTGCTGAGATGGACTTCCGTGGAGGCTTCCCAAGCGATGCCACGGTATTGGAGGGCGGGATCCTCCGAGTAATAAATTCCATAGGCATCTCGCATGTGCGGGATTTTCACCAGACCGCAGTTTTTCTGATCCATCCCCCGAGCCGTCAACCAATCCGAAATCGCCACCGCCCCCTGCCCCGAAACTGCATAACAAAAATCCAGGATGGTGTGGCGCGGCCCATCCATGGGATTTACGATCTTTTTGTTCAAACCCCGAGCTTTGCCAATTTGCGCAATCGCATAACCAGCAAAGGTATGTTCACACTGTTTCGACAAAACAATGTCGAGGGTGATTAAATCCAGAATCGGATCGCGATGTCGGAGACAATCCGGCTCCACAAAAAGCAATTCCATGATGTTCGGATTGCTCTTGGACAAGAGATCAATAAACCGCCCGATTTCGTAGTAAATTTCATCATTGTTGTCATCGCTAACTTGATCGATGGGCCGGAGTCCAAAAAAATCGCGCCTCGGCATGAGAAATATCCCCCGCAGATCCAGATCAGAATCCGGAGTATTTGTGCCATAAGCGCGGCTCCCGGAGATGACCTCCAGCAGGAGTTGATCGGAGTTTCTTACATTTTCGACCGTGAGTTTCATCTTAAAATCTTACTCTTCATCACCACCATTTGCCAAATGTTCACCACCATTTGCCCGATGTTTATGAACCACCGTCGAATGAGTATGAACTTTCACCGAATGAGTATGAACTTTCACCGAATGAGTATGAACTTTCGGCGAATGAGTATGAACATTCATCGAATGTTCATACTCATTTGGCTCATGTTCACATCCAAATACCCCATGTTCACTCCCGCTCGTCGAATACTTACGACTGTAACCGACTCGTTTCGAATTAATTGAACATTCGAATACAATTTCAGCAGGATTATCCCACCACCCGGACCGGATCATTGAAGCCTGAGCCATGGGGTTGCACCATCCCATATCGGGTTGTTTGCACCGGCGGAGTCGCGGGTTCTCCGGTGAATCGGGCATGGATCTGCAGTGCGGCCCGCTTGCCCTCCGCCACGGCGTTGACCACTTCCGCACCACCATTGGCGGCATCCCCACCGGCAAAGATGCCGCTCAGACTGGTTTCCTGGGTCGCCGAATCCACCGCGATCCGTCCCTCCCCATCAAACTGAAGTCCCGGCAGCCACCCGGCGAGGCGTGTTTGCATTTTTGATTGTCCCAGCGCCTTGATTACCATGTCGCAGGGTTCCACAAATTCGCTGCGTTTAACTGCTTTGCCTTTTGAGTTGGTCCGGACCAGGCGAATCCCGGAAACGTGTCCGTCAGTTTCTTCGATCCCCACCGGGCTGACATAAAATTGGAATTCGCACCGCTCCGACTTGGCCAGGGCATATTCAAATCGATAAGCCGACATCTCGCCCTCCCCACGGCGGTAGAGGATCGTCGCTGTTTCCGCACCGAGTCTTTTGGCCTGCGATACCGCATCGATCGCGGTGTTTCCGCACCCCAGCACTACCACATTCCGTCCCACTTTCACCTTCTCCAGGGGGCGGCTGTGAATTTCGGCAATAAAATCAATCGCATCCACCACTTCCGGCAGTTCCTCACCCGGGATGCCAAGCTTCCGGCCCGCCCCGAGGCCTACTCCGAGAAAAACCGCATCAAATTGTGAACGGATTTCATCCATCGAGATAGCTTCACCCACCTCGATTCCGCAGCGAATTTCGACCCCGAGATCTTGGATCATCTTGATTTCTCGCAGGCTTACCTCCGGCTTCATCTTGTAATAGGCGATCCCATAGGTATTGAGCCCACCCGGCATGGGTCTACGTTCAAAAACAACCGCTTTGTGCCCGCGCAAAGCCAGTTCCGCGGCACAGCTCAGGCTGGCAGGGCCCGCCCCGATCAAAGCAACCGATTTTTTGGATTTTACCCGGGCAGGAGTCAAGACCTGTCTGCCACTTTCCAGAACTACATCCGTGGCATAGCGCTGCAGGCGACCAATGTCAATCGGATCGTGATCGCGATCCTCCAAAACACAGGCTCCTTCGCAAAGCACCTTGGTTGGACAAACCCGGGCACAACTGTTCCCCAGAATATTCGCGCTCAGGATGGTACGCGCTGCTCCCAAAACATTGTCATGAGCAATTTTTTTGATGAACCCCGGTATATCGATCCCCGTGGGACAAGCCATGATACACGGTGCATCGTAACAATAGAGGCAGCGCTGCGCTTCGGTAAGGGCTGCCTGACTGGTCAAAGCCACCCGAATCTCCGACATTGCGGCTGTCGCTTTTGTCCTGGATAAAATCGGTTTTAGCTGAGACATGACCGGGGCTCTATCTACAGCTTTGCGTTGATGTCGACCCAGCTTCTTTTCTCGAAGGACTCCAGGGTTGCATCAGCCACGGCTTGGGCTATCGCGCCATGGTCAAAGCCGGGAATACAGTCGCGGCCTTCAACAATGGCGGAAACAAATTCCCAAACCAGATCATAGCGGAAGACGGTGCTGGGCACACCTTCATCAGGATTGCGGGGGCTGCCGGGAATAACGAGGTACTCCCGTGGAACGGGGTGCTTTTCCATGGTACCTCCATGTTTGCCAATGATGATGTTATTGGGGTCAGTAAGTTGGTAGGCGGCGGAACCTTCACTGCCATTTACTTCGGCCCACTCGTAGCCAAATCCGTGGTTGTGATGTCCCTTCATGAGAGTGCTGCCTTCCCACACGCCGGTGGCTCCGTTTTCAAAAAGCCCGATCAGTGAGGACCAGTCATCGACCTCCGACGGTGCGCAGGACTTGCCGTCGGTGGTGGTTTCCCGGGGGGCAAACTGGGCAACCGCCCCACAAATTGATCGAATTGGCCCCATCAAATCCATGGAAAAATCGATCCGGTGGATGGTCATGTCGAAAAGGTCACCCGCTCCAGCGAGTTTCTTGTATTGCCGCCATCCCCAACTGGTCTCCGGCCAGTCGAGGAAACGCTGGCTGCGGAAGTGCCGTGGGGTGCCGAGTGCACCACTTTTCACGAGATGGCTGACGTAGCGCATTGATGGCGCAAACCGATAGGTAAAAGCAGTCATGTGCCGCAGATTTTTGTCGCGGGCGGCCCGGAACATTTCGGCTGATTCCGTAAAATTAAGCCCGAGCGGTTTTTCACACATCAGGTGCTTGCCGCCTTCGATGCAAGCCAGGGCTATCGGCCTGTGGGTAAAGTTCGGGGTTGCGATGATCACCGCATCGATATCAGGATCGTTGGCGATCACCTCCACCTCGGTGGTTTTCTTGGTCGGACCCCAGTCCTTTTGCCGCTGGGCGAGTAGTTCTTCGTTTGGATCGCACACTGCGACGAGTTCGCAACGGGAGTCAAGGCGGATTCCAGGGACATGATGATAATCGGAGACAGCTCCAGCTCCGATGATGGCGATGCGGACTTTTTCAGGCATGGCGGATGCTAGCATAAGGGAAAAAGAATGCCACCGATTTGAAAAATGGCCTCACTCTTGGCCATGAGGTTTCGATTGAATTCGGAGCAATTTTGGCTTTGCTGATTTTTCAAGGTTTCACCCATTCTCTAAGCTGTGCGGGATGATCGGTCGTGATCCCGTCGATGCCAAGGGCCGCCAGGCGTCGCGCATCTACTCGGGTGTTGACGGTCCAAACGTAGAGTTCCAGCCCTGCTGCCCGGACTTTTGAGACCAAAGCGGGTGACCAGTCCCATTTGAGTCCCAGGTCCAATCCATCAAGCCCGTCATCTTTGGTATCTTGAATTAGTAGGTCGAGGTCAACCGGGGTTTTGGTTTTGGTCTTTTCCGAGGAGAGTCGAAATACTTTTATCCAGGGAAGTTGCTTTTTGGCTTCCCGTGCGACGTTACGGTCAAAGGCGATGATACAAAGCTGGGCGGCGCGAGGCTGCCAGCCTTCAAGTTGTTTGGCGAGTATGGAAACAACTTTCTCGGTATCTTTGATTTCCAGGAAAAAACGCTGTTTGCCCACCGGCATCGTCGCCAAAGCTTCGACCAGGGATGGGATGGGTTCACCTTTAAAGGGCGCTCCTTTCCAGTATCCAGCGTCGAGTGCCTTTAATTCGCTCAGGGTTGAGTCGTTTACCTTTTTGTCGATTCCAGTGGTTCGT
>JBGSJM010000413.1:0-33879 GCA_041742015.1 Verrucomicrobiales bacterium
GGATGATTACGTTCCCTGGAAGATTTCCGAGATCACCTACCGAGAATCCGGAAGTATCGAGATATCGACGGAACTTCTGGACGACCTAGATGGACGAGGTTACTCCTTCGACGATGAAGCAGAGCTTGATGAAGCCATCAAAGAGTATCAGATTTCCGGCTGGGATTGCCCACATGGGATTAAACCAAACACACGCGTGATGGCACAAACAAACCAAGCCGAACAAGTCGGTCGTGGACAACCGGCTACCCACCCCGAGTCGAAATGACCCTACTAACTACAACCTTTAATCTTGTTGCGGAGTGGCGCTCCCGGTAGCCTGTGCCACACCTCATCGTTCGCAAAGAGAAAGTGCAACCACTCTACATGTTAATTCCCGGAATCCTCACGCGGAGACGCGGAGTGCTTGAGGAGGAGTCGGTCTTCTTCTCCGCGATCTCCGCGCCTCCGCGTGAGGCCCGATTTTTCATCAACCCGCCGCAAATCACGCCACTGGGTATGACGGCTCTGTTTCAACAGGGTATGACGGCTCATTCAACAGGGTATGACAGGCTCATTTAACAGGGTATGGTTTTCGGCGAAGGGGGACCAAACTCGGAACAATCAGGCCTGAATGAAGACATGGGATCGTATTGCATCAGCATTCGCCGGCATGGGGGCGGATAATGCGACACAGCTCGATTGACGAACAATGAAAAAGGCAGAATAAGCCGCCCCGTGACAACCACTAACAGCCGTTCAGTTTTGAAGTTTTACCCGGATTTAAACCTCAACCCCGTGACCGACGCTCGCTCCCACTGGTAGGATTGCCAGCGCTTGAACGTTAGGTTAAAAATACTAGTCAAAATGAGACTTCGAAAATTTTTATGGTTTCGATTCTGGATGAATATCCTTGGGGTGTTTCTCCTGCTGGGCCTTGGTTCAGAGATATATTTTCTACGAATAACAAGGTCGCAGTCTCTACCCACAATAATTTTCTATTGGTTCCTCGCCTCGATCCCGTCGATTACGTTTGTCTTCTTCCGGGCATTCGAATTCTCGCGTTCTCGCTGGATAGGGCGTTGGTGGGCCTCGCTTGGAATCGGCTTCCTTGTCGCTGTCCTTCTGATGATTATAGCGTTTATTTCAGACCACGGGCACCCGAACAAGCCGGCGCTGGACAGCCCGAAAACGCTCCGAGTTGATTGACCCTCCTGATCAAAACTCTTAATCCTCGCCACTGCGGAGTTGGCCAAGTGTGACTTTTTACTCACCACAGACGACCGCCTAAAGAAACGCTGTCAAAGAGCAGCGGGCTAGTGCGCTCTTTCGATTCAGGTCTTGAGCCCTATTGAAATTCTGCCATTTTTAATGCCATGAGCACCCTGCAACAAATCAATCAAAAAGCCCAAATAGAGGTGGAACCGCCAGGGACGGACTAAAAGGCAGATCAGGGACGGACAAAAAGTTGCAGGGCACGGAGAGCCCGGAGAAGGTGGCGGGCTCACGCGGATCTCGTGATCGAAGCGGACCTGTCCTCTGGCGGTCTGAGCAAGCGGAGCTTTTACGCCTCCTTCCCGGTGCCGGAATTGTGGATCTGGAGAAAGGACTTCGATTCTGATAAACAAAGACAAATGCGCCAGCCAGCTAACTTAAAAATTCTGACGGCGTATGGCGTTATACTTGGGTGATAAAAATAAAGGTGCTATCGTGAAGATATGACAAATCAACAGGTATTAGACCAAATCATTCAATTACCGATTGAAGAACGCATCGAGATTATTGAGGAAATTTCACGCAGTGTGCGGGTAGATTTGAGTAAAATGGACAATAAAGAAACAAAAATCCCAGAACGCAGTGCGGCAATCAACCGTTTACGCGGAATTGCCAAATCCGATAATCCGCCGATGACACGCGAAGAAGAACGAAAAATTATCGAAGATTACCTGGTGGAGAAATATTCCTAATGCGGATTTTATTGGATAATGATGTGGTTTTAGACTTTTTGACGGCACGACCGCCGTTTTTTATTGAGTCGGAACAAATTTTTGAACATCTTGATAACGGGAAAATTGAATGTTTTGTTTCAGCAATTACTCCGATAAATGTTTTCTATATTGTCAGAAAACTAAGTGGGAAAAATGTTGCGCTGCAATCAGTTAAAGATTTATTGAACGTTGTTAAAGTTTGTCAAAATAATCTTCAAATTCTGCAAAAAGCAACTGCTTCGACAATTTCCGACTACGAAGATGCCGTCCAACATGAGTCCGCCGTCGCCGAAAATCTGGATGCGATTGTGACTCGCAACACAAAAGACTTTGCCAACGCGACGGTTAAAGTTTATTCGCCGATTGAGTTTTTAGCGACTCTGGAACCGCTTTTCGGGTAAAATCGGGGCAGTAAAATCGGGGACAGATGTCCCCACTTTGTGTGTTCGACGAAGGTTATGAAGTCTTTTCCGTTTTCGATGAAGCGCTTGGAGTGACCGAGCCCCGCAACCGTGGCGGGCATCAATGTTAATCGACAAGAGAGCCCGGCAACAGTGGCGGGCTTCAATGTAAACTTACAAGAGAGCCCGGCAACAGTGGCGGGCATCAATGTAAACTTACAGGAGAGCCCGGCAACAGTGGCGGGCATCAATGTAAGGGAAAGCGGTTACCAGACAAAGTATTTGGCCGGGTAACCGTTGAATATCAATACTGGAATACCGCTTCGTTGGGCGATCCGCGACAAAACAGATGCAGTCACTTCGTTAATTCGCCTTGAAATTTCAGTTTTATGGATAATAATCGTGGATGGGAATAACCAAAGAACATTACTGCGACGAACTGGAACGCTCACAAATGGCAAAAATTTTGGAGATCTCTGAAGAAGATTTGCTTAAAGTAAATTGGGAAATTGTGGAGAGCAGAAGCGATGATGGATTGGTTTACTGCTACTTTTGTTATTTCAGTGATGATTCAGACGCAGATGTTCTAGATAAAATCGGTGTTGACAACGAACGAAAGATTGAACTCCCATCTGGAATATTTGAAGACCAACCAGAAGACCAAGAAGAGCTTTGATCCGATTCGTGTCGCGGCCCTAATTCACCTCGGGTGGGCATACGAATGAATACTGTGATACATAAAAAGACACTATTTTCGAGAAATAAAAGACAATGAGAATAGTCCTTGCGATAATAAATTCTATTGCCCTAATCGGGGCAATAATTTGGTGGTTAGTAGCCCGTGAGTTGGAACCTGCAGTTACATCAATTGGTTTATTTGGCGCACTACTTGCCCAAGTATTCACGAGTGAAGAAATAAAATCCAAGCTTAAATTTGTTCAAAAGTCTAAGGAAGGTTCCTCCAACTATCAAGCAGCAGGAAATCAAATCATTAGCGATAATAAAAAAATTCAGAATGGCGGGAAAGGCTCTCAACAGTTGCAAGCTGACAATATGATAGTGCATGTCGGAATAGACGAGAAGCGCGCACGAGAAATTTGTCAAGAAATGAATTTGCAGTTGAGAACAGACTATTCACAAGAAGCCCTAAATATTGCAACTACAAGGGTCACAGAATTTGAAAATAGGCTAATGCCTAAAATGGAAGAAGTAGAAGGAGCGCTTGAAGCCTTTGCCGATCCTAGCTTTCAATTACTGCTGCATGAAGCACAAAAGACTGCGGCTGCGACAGAAAGACCTGCGGATTATGATCTTTTATCTGAATTACTAATACACAGATTTCAGAAAGGCGAAAACCGCATAACACGGGCTGGAATTACCCGTGCTGTTAAGATAGTTGACGAAATATCTGATGAAGCATTACTAGGTTTAACTGTATCACACGCAGTATCAAGTTTTTTGCCAGTTAGTGGAGATGTTTATCGAGGTCTAGATGTCTTAAATAACTTATTTGGGAAAATATTTTACGGGAAGCTTCCCACTGGGAAGGACTGGCTTGACCACCTTGACATATTAGATGCTGCGCGTTTAAGCACATTCGGTAGTTTAAAAAAGATACAGCAATATTATCCAGGCGAATTGGCCGGATATGTAGATGCTGGTATTGAGAAAAATTCAGAAGAATACAATAGTGCAATTGAAATCCTAGGAAGAAAAAATTTACCCGAAAATATATTAGTTGATCATGCTTTTAACAGTGACTTTGTAAGATTAAATGTCCCCAACAAGGAGCAGATAAGCTCTCTTTCATTGATTCAGGAAATTCAACATGAAGGCAAGATGATGAATCATCGTGTCCCTTTATCTGGAGAACAAAGAACCGCAATTAATTCGGTATACGAGATTTACAAGCAAGACGACCAAATAAAAGAAAAAAATATTAAGTTATTTATGGAAGAGTGGAACAAGAGACCGAATCTGAGGATTCTTGGAGAATGGTGGGACAATATCGGTATAAGCTTTGAGATCACCACGGTCGGAAAAGTTCTTGCTCATTCAAATGCTCAAAGATGCGACAAAGCATTACCACCACTTAACTAAGCAGAAATTCCAAATTAGGAGAGACTATGATGCAGGCTTAATAGAGAGACTATGATATCGTCGCCTAACTAAGGCGTGGAGATAAAAAGGCAGGCTCTTTCCGAAGCCTTCATTCATGGCACTTTTTAGTGCTCTCTCGCTTTTCGGCCCGTTAGGACGCCGCGAACTGCGGATGGCGTCGTATATCAGAGACAGCGACGCACCCGAATTCCCACTGCCCCAGGCACCCTGATAGACGCACGTTCCCGGAAAAATTCCTTGCCAGATCGGGGATTTTCCGACATCCTTTCTCCAAGACCTATCGTGGATATCACCTCCGGAGGGCATACGAATAAATACTGTTCGCTTCAAGAATATGCATGAGACGAGGCCCAGACGAAAAACCGAGTTCATCAGCGTCGAGATTGCTATCAAGACCGATTTTGACTCGGCCGCATTCGTGAAGTGGTTTGAGGATCAGGACAATTACGTAGCCAAGTTGGAGTGCAATTCCCACAGGTGGTATATCTACTTCGCACCAATTCCAAGTGAGGATGCCAACACTACGATTCTCCGACTGTGTGAGATGATTCGGACGCTTCCCCCTGAAGTGCGTCAGGATTGGGATCGGGCTGCTCATCGAGAGTTCTTCGCAGGCTATAACGTCGGAGGGGATCCGTTCTGCTTCACGGAGCACCTTGACCAGAGCACCCTGAAGGCTGCGTTAGAGCTCAACGCGGGGATCGGTTATGCGCTTTATCCAGCACCTCCCAGTGAAGACGACGAATGAACCGTAGATGTCACAGAAGAACCCAAAGCGAACAAGACGCTCCATCCAACGTCGAGTAACATCCTTCTTTGAGTTTGAGCTTCCCTCCCCGCCGTGGATGAGCTAGACGTTCGCTGAAAAGAAAATTGTCGAAATGAAGGAAGCTATCTCAGTCGCGATACTTTTGATCCTCTATGGATTCGGCTCGGTTGCAGCTGAAACAAATAAATCCGAAATCGCTAATATTCTAAGTGATGTTGTGAGTTTGCAAGGTCTCGGGCAGGAGAAAACTGTTGATGAATTGCGGAAGCGTTGCGCCCAAAAAGGTAGAGCAAAAATCGATACCATGAAAATTTGTCGATTACTCTTCAAACGTCGAGGTCATGCCATCTTTAGACCTCCATTGATTGGCCAGATGCATTTTGTTGGAGATACAGATTACGAGGACTGGCCTCTTTCTCCGATTGCTGTTTATGAAGGTGTTCCCATTTCTGTCGTAAACGGATTATCCCTTTTCGGATTCCCGGAATCCGAGGAGGAATATTTGGACTACTGTCTAAAAAATTGTGAATGGAATGATTTTAGATTTACGAAGAAGTCAGATGAACAGATTCGAGGGACGGTTGAGAAATTTATGACGGAGAGCGAATGGAATCGCCCCTTGCACGAAATTGAACGAGAATTCCTCATCCAACAGGCGGCGAACAGCGAACAAATCATGGCACCCAAGCCGTAACCCTTGGGAATTCGAAGTTGATTTGACAGCTACACCGCTTACTCTGAAATCGATCTGAGCCTCCCCGGCTGGGTGCACTCAATCGTTATGCTAAAAAAATCCAATTAAACCCGCAGCATGAAATACCGAACAATACTCGCTACGTTCTGCGCCATCCTCCTCGCGGTGGTTGGCTGCGAAAGAAAAGAGACACCAGTCGCCGTCGGGCCCTTCAATGTGAGTCGCGATACAGGGGTCGCCACCGGACAGGCATTTGGAATCGAATTCAATGTTGAGGGTGCTTCCGGGGCGGAAATCAAATCGGACCTCAGCGGTTCACCCAAATCATCAAGTCGGACGGAGATCACCTTGGCTGATGATTTGAAAATCAAACTCCAAACTATAAATGAGGGCAAATCGGTCACTTTTGAACTGAACGGCAAGAACTTTGGTGACCTTAAAAGAGGAGACAAGGTCGAGATCGAAAAGAGTCGGAACGTTCTGGTCAACGGTGGGAAGCGGACACCGGAGAATAGCCCACCGAAATACAGAGCATAACAAGTCGTGGGTGGCAACGGCGGACATGCTTTCTCGTTCGCTCCGCTCTGTAAGTCCTGCGCCGCCGTGCCACCACATTTAACGTTCTGCATGAAATGGACTCGCCCAAGTTAACCGAAAGAATACAGGCATTCCTCGCTTCAAATCCGCTAAACGAGGACGGCGAACCTCGGGATACAAACCTGTTGCCAGGACTGAGTCAGGATGAACTAGCCAATCTTGAACATGACCTCGGCTTTCAACTTCCCGAGCCAACGCGCGAACTGCTTAAATTCGCAAGGGGATTTGAAGAGGGGCCGATGGAAGTCGTCGATTTTGTAGGAGCACCCGCTAATTGGTTCTACCTGTTACGAGACAAGAACCGACCGTATCGCGAAATCGCCCCAGATGGCTTTGGCAATAGCTGGTTCTATGATTTTGACGGATCGTCGAGTGATCTGGGGCCAGTTTTCTACTACATGCACGAAGGCCCAATGATCCTCTTCCAATCATCGAACCTTACAGAGTTTGTTGAGGAGTGCCTCCGATTTA
Organism: Verrucomicrobiales bacterium; assembly: GCA_041742015.1. Taxonomy (GTDB): domain Bacteria; phylum Verrucomicrobiota; class Verrucomicrobiia; order Verrucomicrobiales; family DEV007; genus Arctic95D-9. The sequence continues at coordinate 7,021 of JBGSJM010000413.1, forward strand.
TGACGCCTCCGTTCCAGAGCCTGGTGGATGACGTTCACGAATTTCGTTTGAAGCCAATCAAGAATCTCCACGACGATTTGATTTCATATCAAGACGCCCTGCGTGCCGACGAACATCTGGCTGCCTTTGCAGCAACTTTTGATGAAGAGACTTTCTTTTATGATTTTAGATCATCCAAGCCCGGTGACGGCTTTGACCTCGCAAAAGTTCATGCGGTCGGAAGGTCTGATCACCATCCGATTTTTGCTCTCAGGAATCGCAAGTCCCTAATTCAAAAAGTGAAGAGGATGTTCCAGCCGAAGAAATGAAGATGCAGAACAAGCCGCGCCGTGACAACCACTACCAGCCGTTCAGTTTCGATGATCTCACCTGATTACAACACTACCCCCGTGATCGACGCTCGCCCTCACTGGTAGTGGTGCATGTGCTCCACGTTCGGCGAGTACCCACGCGCACTCCATGAAGGGATTCTCTTAATCATAATTCCTCTGGCGATCTTCGCCGCCCTGGTGGCGACCTTCCTCGTTCCTTGCTTCCTCGCTGAGTATCAGTTTGGCCTTCGCAGTCCGTGGCCTTTGCTCGTCGGCGCTGGCTCCCTTTGCGCCACTCTCTTCGCCCTCTATCGCTGGATGCTCCACCTCCAACGCAAGGAACGAACTGTTCTCGCGACCAGCCACCATCCAGTTTTCGGCGAGGTTCAGCGTCTCAAGGACCACTGGGAGGCTTCTACTCCAATAGCTGACGGCGGCTCACCCATCGAGATTTGGGGCGAGGCGTTAGAGCCTGTGCCAGCCCAAGTCTCCACATTCGCTGCCATTTGCGAGCGATACCCCGAACTCCTTCAACGAACAGTTGAGGCGGCAGGCGACTTCTTTCAGTCGCTTAACATCTCCATCTCACACCAAGATCTCCAACTGGACAGCATCTACTTGGCCTCTGACGCATTCGGATCATTCGACTTCACTTTCTCGGCTCCCGCTCATGAGCAGAAGCTACCTTGGGGCCTCAGCGCCACCTTCCATGATTTCTCCGTCGATGAGATTTCCGACAATCACTAAGTCGCCGAACAAGTCAGTGGTGGCAACGGCGGGCAAATTAGCCGCCACCGCTGAATTTGCCCGGCGTAAGGGGCGAGTTTAGCAAAGACCGCATCCATGGCCAAATCCACGGATTCTGTGCTGACTGAGCAACCAAAAGCAACTCGCGGTCTTCAGGCGAGAGGGCTTTGGCTTCGTTGCGAATCCTTTCGAGGGTGACGTTCATATCAGTATTTTCCTTCTATCGAATCAACGGCTCCGCTTTTGCGCTTTTATACCGCAACCTGGCGATCACCGAGCACTTCGATAAACTCCACGGGTGACGCGGCCTCAAGCAGAGCCTCTCGTTTTTCCGGGTCGCTTACGAGACGGGCGATCTGGCTGAGGATGGCGAGATGGGTCTCGGGCCGGTCGGCCGGGGTGATGAGAAGGAAAAAGAGCCGCACCGCACCGTTTTCCTCGACCGAATAGGCGATGCCCTCGTGGGAATGCCCGATCACCACGAGGGGCTCGGAGAGTCCCTTGCAGCGGGCATGGGGCAAAGCAATGCCATTGCCGAGGTCGGTGGAGATTTCAGCCTCGCGGGCTAAAACCAGTTCGAATAGGGCGTCGGTATCGATTCCATCTGGCAGGCAGCCGGGGATCAGGGCCGCGATCAACTCACGGATGACTTCTTCGCGGGTGGTGGCGAGCAGGGTGGGGACGATGCCACCGCGGACGACGGCCGATTCGAGATTCACAGGCGCTGGACCGGTTTTTCCCTTGGCAAAATCTCCCTCAACTCGGTCAAGGAGGTGACCGCGGGTGACGAGGCCGCTCACGGACTTGCCCTCTCCGACGAGGCAGATGAGTTCGTCGGTATCGCAAAGGCGTGCAAAAACCTCACCCACGGTCTCTTCGGGCCGGACGGTACGGAGGGTTCGAATCGATGCCGACCAATCCACCGGACCCGCCGCAGAGGCGAAATCTTCGGAGAGCACGTAGCCGATGGGACGGCGCTGTTCGGGCGAAAAGACCGGCCAGTGGCGAAATGGAAACTCGGCCATCCGCGCAACCACGGCGGAGCGGTCCATGTCGGCGGAGACATAGCGGACGCGGGACCACGGCACCATGGCGGAACGGACCCGGAGACGACGCAGGTCGGGAAAGGTCTCAATGGCAAGGTGGAAACGGATCTCCTCGAGCTTCACCCGTGCCGCGTCGCGGTGAACCCCGGTGCCCGCGAGTACGAGGCGGGCGAGTGCCACAGCGGCCTCGGCCTCCTCAAAGACGGCGGCGGTCACGCCACTCTTTTCAAGTTCCTCTCGCTCGCGGAGGTAGCGAGCCCGCACCACGATCTGAATGTCTTCGTTCACGTTTCGCGCGGCGGTGATGATGGCGGCCCGATGGGAGGCGTCGGGCACGGTGACGACCAGGTGGGAGGCGTATTTGACACCAGCCTCCTCGAGAATGCGCTCGTTCGAAGCGTCGCCGAAGACGGCGGTCTTCCCCTCGGCCCGCAATGTCGCGATGGTGTCCATGTTCAAGTCGATCACGGTCGAACCGATTCCGGCCTCTTCGATGACGCGGCGGACGGTGCGTCCAACAGGCCCGTATCCGATGATCATGGCATAGGGCCCTTTTTCGACGGGTGCGCCATGTCCCCCGCCCAGGTCCTCGGGAACGCCCGCCGCAGCACGTCGCTCGGCCCGCCCGTTTAAGAGCTTCCACAGAAATGGACGTCCCCGCAGCCACGCCTCGATCTTCGGCAAGTTGCGAAAAAGGAGCGGATTAAGCGTGATGGAGAAGATCGCCGCCGCAACGAGGACGTTGTGCCCCTCATCGGGCATCAAGCCATTTTGCCGGGCCAGATCAGAGAGGATGAAGGAGAATTCCCCGATCTGCGCGAGCCCGATAGCAACGGTCAGGGCCGTTCTCGCCGAATAGCCCAACACAGCGACAATGATCAGAGCCGAAATCGGTTTCACCAGGAGGATGACGCCGAGGGCCGCAAAGACCATGAAGGGTTCGCGCATCAGAAAGGCGGGATCGAAAAGCATCCCGACTGAGACAAAAAAGAGCACCGCAAAGGCGTCCCGCATCGGCAGGGCGTCAGCGGCGGCCTGGTTCGCCACTGGCGACTGAGCCACGACCATGCCGGCGAGGAAAGCGCCGAGGGCCATGGAGGCACCAAAGAAAAAGTAGGACGCAGCCGCCACCGCGATCGAAAAGACTAACACGGTGAGGGTGAAAAGCTCGCGTGAGCGAAGCCGCGCTACCTTCACGAGAAGGCGCGGGATGATCCGGGAACCAGCCCAGAGAACGATGAAGACCAGAATGGCGAGTTTTACGAGGGCAACACCAAGCGTCCACCAGATCGGCCCGCTTTCGCCCTGAGCATGCCCATCGATGGGTGACTTACCTTCGCCGAGCACCGGAATGAGCACCAGAAGAACCACGGTGAAGATGTCCTCGACGATGAGCCAGCCAACAGCGACATGGCCCTCGGGCGTTTTCATCGCATTGGCATCCATGAGGACCCGCATGAGAACCACGGTGCTGGCCACAGCCATGGCCATACCGATGACCGCGCCAGTTGACCAGGACATACCGAAGGAATGAAATAGAAACATCGCCGTGACCGTAGCGAGCACGCTTTGCACAATCGCACCGGGGATCGCGACTTTTCGCACGGCGATGAGATCCTTGACATGGAAATGGAGTCCCACACCGAACATGAGAAGGATCACCCCAACCTCGGCCAACTGCGTCGCAATCCCAATGTCAGCTACGAAGCCGGGCGAATGCGGCCCAATCAGGATTCCGGCGATCAAGTAACCGACGATGGGCGACAGTTTCAGCCACTGGGTAAGTAGTCCGAGAAGCCAGGCCGCCGTGAAACCGACGGCGATGGTGGTGATGAGGGTGAGATCGTGCATTGCTTCAGCCGTTTAACTGATGATTGGGTGATTTCAACTCATGTTCAAGCCTTTTTAACCCTGTTAGGTCGTCGATCATACCCTGTTAGGTCTTCGTGAGACCGATTTGAAGCGGGATGAACCGTATCAGAATTTCGCCCTCAAAAAGTCCGACCAATCATGCGATCAATTCCTTTATCACGCCGGAGCTGTCGCCATGGCGCTCGACTTCCAGGCCGGAACCCTGGAGCAGGGTCAGCCAGGCATTGCAGAGCGGGGTGTCTTTGGCGACAACGAGGTGGTGCCCCAGTTTGATGCCGGAACCGCCCCCAGTGATGAGGGTGGGGCAATTGGTTAAATTGTGAACGTGGCTCAGGTTGCTGCCGAAAACTACGGTGGTGTGGTCAAAGAGTCGGGTGCCGTCTGCTTCCGGCACGGCCTTTAATTTGTCGAGCAGACCAGCGAGCAGTTCGGTGTTGGCGGCATCGCGTTTTTGGGAGGCTTCCATGCGCTCTCCGGGGCTGTAGTGGCTCATATCGTGCGCGGCGACTTTGACTCCCAGGCTGCTGAGCAAGTTGGCGATGGGGAGGCGGTAGGTGAGGACCCGGGTGCTGTCGGTTTGTAAAGCCGCCACCATGAGATCGTACATGATCTGAATTTCTTCCTTTCCAGTGACGCCCTCTGGAGGTGGCTGGATTGGTGATTTTGGCTTCGGCACGGCCTGCCATTGCTCGTCTTTGGCGAGGCGCTCTTCGATCTCGCGGAGGCCCTGGAAGTATTCGTCGAGCTTGTCGAGATCTGATTTGGCGAGCCCCCGTTGCAGGTCGCTGGCTTCCTCCCGGACGGTGTCGAGCATGCTGCGCTTCTGGGCGAGGCGGAGTTGCAACTGCTCGGTCGACACATTTTCGGCGGAAAAAAGGCGGTGAAAAGCCGCCAGCGGAGAATTCTGCCCGCCGATGGGTTTGCCCCGGTTGTCCCAGGAAAGCGACAGACCAGAACCGTGCCCGGGGCCGGAGAGATCCTTGTCACTGCCATTGAGCTGCAGGGAGGAAAAGCGGGTTTCTTTGCCAAAAGCAGCGGCGGCAACTTGATCGACGGAAATGCCATTGTGAAACGCGGCCCCGTTTTCATGGGGATTGGCACCGGTCAACCAAAAGGTGCTGCCGGAGTGGGCGTCCTCCGAGTAGCGATTGGAGAGACCTTGGACGATGGTGATGTCCGCCCGGTGGCGGGCCAGTGGGGCGAGCCCGGCTGGCAGGGTGAAGTCGGGGCCGGTTTGTTTGATATCTGGAAACCAGGTTTCCTGAGTCACGCCGTAACCCATCGCGATGAAAATCATCCGCTTCGCAGGAGTTGCCGGGGCTGCGGCCGAGGCGAAGCGGCGGAAACCGGCTGATTCCAGAAATGGCAGGGCCAGGGTGGTAGTGCTCGATCGGAGGAAGTGACGGCGTTTGATCATGGAGTGTTGAAGTGTTGTGACTACTTGGTGTGAAATTCTTCGCTTTGAATTAGGGTTTGGATCACGGTGCGTGGGTTGGGGGCTTGGGTCTGGGAAGAGGGGACCATCTTTTCGACGAGTGCCTCATCTCGAAAGCCAAAGGCGCGGCCCAGGGCGTATTCGATGAGTGCTTTGCTGAATCCCCGGGCAAAATCTTCGCTCCGATCATGGATCACCTCGCGGAGTTCCTGGTAGTCTTTGAAGGCGGGGCCTTTGTAAAAGGCGCCGGCGGCTTCGATGGGCCAAGTCTTCCGGCCCAGGCCGGGGCGCTCGTAGTGGTCTTCAGCCCGCCACTGGCCGACGGCGTCAAAGTTCTCCAGGCCAAACCCGATCGGATCGATCTTGCGATGGCAACTGGCGCATTGGGGTTGTTCCTGGTGCATTAAGAGGCGTTCCCGGGTGGTCAGGAGTTTGTCTTCTAGCCGGGTGAGTTGCGGGACATTGGCTGGCGCGGGGGGAGGGGGATCATTGAGAAGTTTGCGGAGGACCCAGGCTCCCCGCTCGATCGGGCTAGTGTGTTCACCATTGCTGCCCATGCCATGAATCGCCGCCATGCCGAGCAGGCCGCCGCGCGGGGAATCTGGCGGCAGCTTGACCACCTGGAAATGATCGCCCTTTACCCCGGGCAGTTTGTAATACTCTGCCAGCAGGCCATTCACCAAGACGTAGTCGGCCTTTAGCAAATGGCTCAGGCTCTGGTTGTGACGCAGGAGGTGGGCGAAGCTCTCGTAAACCTCCATCCGCGCCGCCTCCTTGGTGCTGATGTCAAAGTCAGGATAAAGGGTGTTGTTGAAACGAAAGAAATCCAACCGATCCATCCGCAACCACTGATGGAGAAAGGGACGCAGAAAATCGGACGAGCGGGGATCATCAAGGAGGCGGTTGGTTTGGGCGGTGAGAACTTCCGGTTTCAGGAGGGCTTCGCTCGCTGCCAGATCACGCAATTCCTGGTCTGGCGGGGCACTCCAGAGGAAATAGGACAGGCGGGTGGCCAGCTCGCGGGCATTGAGATTTCCCTTTTCGTCCCCGGTTGGCTCACTGAGATACAGGAAACGCGGCGAAGACAGCGTTAGGGCGAGTGTTTCAGTGAGCGCCTGGCGATGGTTTTCTCCCTGTTTGCGTCGATCCTCATAGCCTGTCACCAGTCCTTTTAGAAAAGCGGGGGAGGGCTGCTGCCCGCGAAATGCTTCCTGGCAAAAGGTCTCCAGCGCATTGCCCAATTCTTCCGGCGGGATCCTGCTATTGGCATCTCCCAACACCGTGGCGAGAGTGTTCATGCCTGGTGGTGAAGCTGTAGCGGGGAGACGCTCCACTTCCGCCCAGTCCACCCAGACTGAAAAATCCAGCCCGATGCCGTTCTCCGCGATGCCACCGTTTTGTTTCAAATTCGGCTGGTTATCGTCATCATGAGTGCCGCGCTCTCTCACAAAAAAAGTGCGCAGCCCTTTGGCGCTGAGTGTCACGGGGATCTCGATGATCTGCGGTTCAGCCAGAGTTCCGGTGACCATGTGGGTGCTATCGTGTTTGAAGGGATTACCGCCACCCATCCCGAACTCGATGAAGCACCGCTCCGGTGTGACCTTCTCCGAAGCCGCCACCCGCAGCCGCACCACGTACTCGCCCGCTGGCCAGCCGTGAATACTGAAGGAAAAGTAGGAGTTCACCGCATTGTCCCCAACCGTGAGCCAGCCGCCCGTCACGTTCTCCGGCTGAGCCACAAACCAGGATTGATAGGGGACATTGCGATTCCAAGTTCCATCTGAGCCTTCATGGCTGGCATGGACGGCATCCGTGAAACCATACGCCACTGGTGAGGGGGCTCCCTTGATCTTGTCCCAGGCGTGATAGAAAAAGTGCCCCTTTAGGTCCTTGCGTATTTCCGCCACTGCGGCGTGATTCTCCGGGCGAGCCACGGCCTTGTCCACGGCTCGCGCCCATTTGTTGTAGGCAAGGCGGTATTCGATCCGCTTTTTTAATGACTTGCTGACCCGCTCGATGAGCCCTTTCTCGGCCTCAAAGCGCTCCTTTTTTACGAAAGCCGCTTTGTCGTGCCGTTCAAAAGCCTCCGCCACGGCTTCCCGTCCCAGGGCGAGGTATTGCTCAAACTGATCGCCGGACATAAACAGATTGGTTCCTGCGGTATCGAAGCCAGAAGCATTCGTGTCAGACGGCAATTCATTGGCTGCGACCGTGACCCCGAGCAGTTCCCGCAGCGTGTTGCCGTATTCCCGCTGGTTGAGTCGGCGCATTGTGATCACGCCTTTGGAGTCACCCAAGTTCCGGCGGGCTGCCACCATGACCTGAGCCAGATCATCCAAGAAATCCGCCTTGGCCTCCGCAGCCGGTTGTTTTTCTTCTTCCGGCGGCATTTCACCGGAGTTCAGTGCGTTGAGGACCTTTTGCCAGCGCTCCGCATTGCGGTTGTCGGTGATATGGTAGGGAAGGTCATCGATTTGGAATTTTCCCTTTTGTTTTTCGGCATTGTGGCAGGAGTGGCAATGCTCCTTCAAAAAGGCCCGATTTTTTTCAGGCAGAACCGCGCCCGGTTCCGCCCCGCGAGCCGGAGAGAAAGTGATTGTGCCACCAGCCAGGAAAGCGATCAGGAGATGAAGTCGAAAATGCATTAAACAGGGTCAGTCAACGACCCAACAGGGTACAGTCACCGATTCAACAGGGTACGATCCGATCCCAATTTCAGAGACTAGAATGCTTTTCTGGATGGGCAAGATCTTTTTGCTGCTGGCATGCCATCATGAAAAGGTGCAAAGTTAACTGATAGGTTTTCAGATGCGCATCACTCATGGTGAGGTTGGGGCACTGCGGTTTTCGCTGATGGATTGGTCTAGCAGGGCTTTAAGTTCCCCGGCGATTTTGGGATTTTGGAAGAAAAGGTTGGTGGTTTCGCCAGGATCGGTTTCGAGGTTGTAGAGCTGGGCGGGAGCGTCAGGCACAGTGTCCGGCAGAGCGAAGGGCTTGATCTCGCCTTTTTCGTAGTTGTTTCCGCCGGAACCACTGTGGTCGAGATATTTCCAAAAACCTCGACGAATGGCCAGAGTGCGTGCGCCACCAAAAGCTTGCGTGAGCAGGTAGGGGCGAATCGGAGAGGTGGCTTGGCCTACAAGCACCGGCAGGAGATCGAAGCTGTCTTCAGCGGCATCGGGTGGCAGTTTCGCACCTGTGATGGCGGCAACGGTGGCCATCATATCGGTGAGACTGACGAGTTGATCACTGGTGCTGCCGGGTTTCACCTTGCCGGGCCATCGAACGATGAGTGGCACGCGATGACCGCCTTCCCATTGATCCCGCTTCACTCCCCGCCAGGGTCTGGCTCCATCGTGGTCGTGATCCGCACGCATGTGGACAACGCTGGTGACCTCGGGGCCGTTGTCGCTGGAAAAAACAACCAGTGTGTCGTTGGTAATGCCGAGTCTTTCAAGATCCGACATGAGTTCTCCAATGATGTAATCGAGTTCGTGGATGAAATCGCCATGCGGACCAACTTGCGTCCTCCCCTTGAACTGGGGCGCTGCGAACGACGGCAGATGGACGGCCTGCGTGGAATGGAAAAGGAAGAACGGCTTGTCCGGTGACTCACGCACCTGTTGCTGAATGAACTCACGGCTCTTTTTCAGAAACACGAGATCCACTTCCTCCATCGGAAAATCCGTCGCGATGTAGCCTGGCCGACAATCATTTGCGTAAGGGTGCTTGGGCAGCTTTGACTTATCGATGATCCCTTCTGGTGGCATGGGGATGTGGTCGCCATCGATGAAGGCATAGAGCCAATCCGTGGTGGGACAGCAAGCCGTGCCGAAAAAGTGGTCGAAGGCGATGTCGAGCGGCCCGCCTTCGATGCGGCGCGAATAATCGATGCGCTGCACAGCGTCCAGCATGCCGCCGCGAATCGCTGCTCCTGCCTTGTCGCGGAAGGTCAGGCCCACATGCCATTTGCCGATGGCGGCGGTGCTGTAGCCTTGCGACTTGAGCATCGCCGGAAGAGTGAGACGATCTTTTGCAATCAGTGAGGGACCACCCACGCCCTGAAACACGGTCCCACCATTTGGCACGCGAAACGCCATCTGCCCTGTCATGAGGCTGTAACGTGATGGCGTGCAAACTGTGGCCGGGCTGTGCGCATCGGTGAATCTCATGCCTTCGCTTGCGAGGCGGTCGATGTGTGGCGTGGGCACTTTGGATTCAGCGTTGTAGCAGCTTACATCGCCGTAGCCGAGGTCATCAGCGAGAATGAGGATGATGTTGGGTTTTGACTGCCCAAGTGCAGCTAGAGGCGCAGCAAGGAATATGAGAAATAGCAACGTTGCTTTCATAAGTGATGCGAAATCATCATTGCCGGATAGCGAAATCAGCAGGGTGGCGGCTCCAGCGAGGGTGAAAATGCGGCGTCAGGAGATCGATTGCATGTGGGTTGATCAGTCGTCGTGAGTCGAAGATTAACGGCGGGAGAGTTTGAGATGCTTCAAGTCGATGCCGGGCAGGGAAAGCGCCTCCAGCGTGAATTTCGCGGGTCCGGGCTTCAAGTTTAAGGTTCCCAGTTTCAAGTGTGCCCACTCGCGGTTGCGGTAGCGTGTTTTGCCGGTTTCATCGCGATGGGGCAGCGGAATTTCCGGAGCTTCTGCAGCGGGGATGGACGCTTCGAGCGTTTGCTGGCCGAGGCTGACGCGGAGCATCGTTTTCGCGAGAGCACCGTAGGCCAGCTCGACGTCGTATTCGCCAGCGGTGGTGACATCGATTTCAAACCACACCCTGGACTTTGCGTCCGTCCAGTTCGTCAGCCAGTCATTGGCGAAGCCGGGGCCGCTGGCGAAATGGAGCGGCCGATCAAAGTAAGCCTGCGGCGCGTGCAGCTCGACTGGGTTCTGCTCCGTGTGGCCGACGGGCAGGGGAAAGCGCTGCAATCCCGCGCTCGAGATGTCGGCGAACCAGGCGTCATACTTTGCAGAAAGCTCTTTGACCAAATCAGGATGATCCTGCGCGATGTCCTGCTTCTGGCCGGGGTCGATTTCCATGTCATAGAGCTGCCAGGGCGTAGCGCTGGTGTCATTGGCGACTGCGGCGGAGCCACCGCTCTTGCCCTGGATCTCGCGCACCAGTCGATGCGTCTGCGAGCGCACTGCACCGGGGAATTGGTTCGTCTCGTTGATGGGATTGTGCGTGAAGAGCACGCGCTCCGGCCATGAGGAGCCGTTTGCGCTCTCCAAGAGCGGACGCAGGCTAACGCCGTCGAGTTGCGTTGGAAGTTCCACTTTCGCCGCAGGCAACTCGATCACCACGGGCCACAACTCGATGCCGCAGAGATCCATCAGCGTGGGCAGCAGGTCGATATGCGAAACGATGGGTTTCGCGACATGCGGCGTCCATTTGGCCGCCGGCCAACGCACGAAGAGCGGGACGCGGCTGCCGCCTTCATGCACGCTGGTTTTGCCGCCGCGCATGCCGGCGTTGTAGGTCTTCACGCCTGCTGTGCCGCCGTTGTCGGTCAAAAATAGCACCAGGGTGTTTTCAGCGAGTTTCAGCTCATCGAGATGCGCAAGCAGGCGGCCCACGTTGTCGTCGATGTTCTCGCACATGCCGAAAAAGGCGGCCACGTTGGCTTCGAAACCCTTCGCTTTGAATTTGTCAAAGTATCGGTCGGGCACCTGGTAGGGCGAGTGCGGCGCGTTGTAGGAAAGGAAGCAGAAAAACGGTTCCTTTTGCCGCGCGGTGATGAACTGCATCGCTTCATCTGTGAGCACGTCGGTGATGTAGCCTTTGGTCGGTTCCTCCTGCGTGCCGCGCAGCAGCGTGGCGTCGAAGTAGTTGTTCCAGTGGCCGTTGTTGAAGCCGAAGAATTCCTCGAAGCCCTGTCCCGGCGGGGTGAAGGGAAACTGCTCGCCGTTGTGCCACTTGCCGAAGTAGCCGGTGCGGTAGCCGCCGCTTTTCAAGGCCTCGCCCATCGTGATTTCGGAGGGCCGCACCGCCTCGCGGTTGTGAGTGACGCCATGGCAGCCGGTGCGCAGCGGATAACGTCCGGTAAGGAGCGCGGCGCGGGTTGGCGCGCAGAAGGAGTTTACATAAAACCGGTCGAAGCGCACCCCGTCGCTGGCGAGCTTATCGATGTGTGGTGTTTGCAGGTGCGGATTGCCGTGGATCGAGAAATCGCCGTAACCTTGGTCGTCGGTGATGATGAGTAGCACGTTCGGCTGCGCAGAAAATGATGAATGCAGAATGCAAAATGACGAAATAAGGCAGAGCAGGTGTTTCATGATGATGGCGGTTATTCGGGGGAAGGCTTCACGGAGAAATAAGAAGGAGCCTCACGGTAAAAAAGAAAGAGGAAAATCAGTGAATTTCGTCACGGATGGGAAGAGCGGCCGAGTGCCATCGACCTAGTTCTGATCAAGATAGATGACCCCAGGACATGGCCGCCGCCGCCTTCTTGATTCGCCCCGAAAGGCTTCCTTCCTCTTTGGGATGATTCTCCCTTCTTTCTACTTTGAGCCTGGCTCGTTGAACCCTTCCCACTTCATCCCCAGGGATCAACTCAGTCAGTCTTCCGGGCTTTCCAGATTCTTCCGCATGTCCTGAATGGTTTTGAGGGGCAATTCGGTTAAATCGGCAATTTCCTGATCGACTTTTCCTGCGAGGATCATCTTTATGGCAATCGTACTTTTTTCGATACCCTTTTCGATACCAGCCTTAATACCCTTCTCGATACCAGTCCGAATACCCTTCTCGATAAGTTCTTTACCAACACAAGTTTCTTCGATCGGTGTGAGTTTTGCGAGCATGGTTTGAAATTGTTGACTGTCGAAATGTTTGAATCTTTGGGAAATAAAATGAATGAATACATTGCTCAGAACTTTTCGCTCATCATCCTTTAGATTTGGGTTGCTTCTGATTGCATTGTAATACGTTGATGCCTGCTTTTCAAGTTGATTGTCGTCCACGATCAACGGTGCCAATACCGCCAGCAAAGGGGAGTCGGGATTTCGCGTCCTCAGCTTTTCGATCAACTCATCCAGAAATAGGAACTCGATGCTGGAATGACGGTCCAGATTGCCAGGTAACAACGTGCGATCACCAAAAATCACGATCCCTTTCACTTCCCGGGGCTGATATCCCATTCGCAGGCAATCACTTGATTTATTGAGACTTTTCCAAACCATGGCCCGGGCAAGATCTGCTCGATTAAAAATGGAATGATCAAAATACATCTGAAGTTCAGCGATCCAATGCGGGGCGGCCTTGCTGACAGGTTCGAACAGCAGATCACAAGTGACTTGCAGCGTCTTTTTCAGAGTCTGAGATTTGGCGGATTTAAACTCTGGCAAAGGCAGATCAGTTAATTCCTCAAATCGGTCGGGGTTGGACTCAAAAATCTCAAAAAGAGCGGTGTCAGTTTCCATGAGGGTTTTATCATCGGAGATTTTGCCGGGATTTGCCAATCAAAATGTTGCCAGTGTCGGAGCGAGTTGCCGCGCGCTCGGATGTGACAGAACCCGATTTCCCGAAGTGTGAGACAAAATAGCAAACCAAGGGCGCTTCCGGTCCTTGCTGAAAAGGGCTGTGATTTTAACTTAGCCGGAGATCTGGAAGGTGAGATGAGTTTCGATGAACCCGGCATATGGTCTCTTGCCTGCGCCTGAAGGGCTTCCGTTGGGCATCTTTTTCACACATCGGAATTTTTTGCAAATTCTACAAAGAAAACCAGGCCAGAGCGGTGGCCTGGCGCTATCGCCACTGCCGGAGCTGGTTACCGGGGGATCGGGAACCGGAGGCTGGCGCCGGCGCCTCCGGCTATTGGATATCAAGCCTCCGGCTCTTTCCAACCCGATGCGGATGCGGTTTGGTGCTTGAAGGGGTGGTTTCAAAAATTTTCCACAAACCTCCAGGTGCACAAAATTGGAATGGGTCTTGGGGGAAACGGAACGGGGCGTGGCGGATTCGGAACGCGTCTTGGCGAATTCGGGACGCGTGGTGACGGAGCCGGATCGCGTGGTGACGGACCCTGCTTCAAGGGTGGAACGATGACCTACCTGCGGGATTGTCAATCTCAATGATCCGTTTATCCTTTTCTTGAGTTTCGGCGAGGTCGGTCGATTCTTGGTATTCTGACCGGGATTGTTTCCGGGGAAAAAGTCTTTTTATGGTCAATACACTGGCTTCAACACTGGTTTTTGCGAATCCACATTGGATGTGGTTGGTGGTTTGTTTGGGGCTAATTGCACTGACTTTTCTGTTTTATAATTATGCATCATCCCATCTCCGGGGTGGTTGGAGGGTGCTGGCTATCGCTTTGAAGATGATGGCCTTTGCTCTTTTGGGTTTGGCGCTTTTGGAACCGGTCTGGGTGGATGAGTTTCCGCGAAATGGGGCCAATGACCTTGCTTTGATTGCAGATAACTCTCGGGGGCTGGCGGTGGAAAAACAGGGTGAGGCTTTGCAGCAGGCCTTAAATTTTAAAGATCCGGGTAATCCCCCTGGCTGGCTGGGGACATTGCAGGAGCTTTTCCGGGTTCAGACTTATCAGTTTGATCGGAGATTAAAGCGGGTTGATGATTTTACGGGGCTTGATTTTACGGGTGATGCTTCATCTGTGCTGACGTCTCTGAAAAGCTTGCGAAACCGCTACGAGAAACGGCCCCTGGCGGCTATGGTGATTTTTTCCGATGGAAATGCGACTGATATTGCCGCCATCGATACGGCGCTGGAAACGCTCGCTAAGTCGGAGCCGGGGAAGAAAGTCCCGGTGTTTCCGATCCTGGTGGGGAAAGAGTTGAAAAACATCCGCGATCTGGCGATCAAAGATGTCGAAGTGTCTCAATCCGCTTTTGAGGACGCTCCACTTTCGATTTCGGTGCAGGCGACCGCGCGGGGCGCATTTGAGCGGGGGGTGGAAGTCTTCGTGAAAAACGAGAAAGATGAAGTGGTAGGGACCGAGGTGGTGGTTTTTGCAGGTGATGGAGAGGTGCGGCCCGGCCAGGTCCGATTCAAGATCGGCGGGGTGAAGCCGGGAATTTCCTTTTACACCGTGGGGATCAGGCCGGTGGAGACGGAGGGGATTAAATCGGGGAGTGATGGAGTGATGGAGTCGAGGGGTGAAATCACCCAGGAAAACAACCAGCGAATCGTGGCAGTGGACCGGGGCAGCGGGCCATATCGGGTGTTGTATGTGAGCGGGCGACCGAACTGGGAATTCAAATTTCTGCGGCGGGCTCTCAGTGAAGATGCGGAGATCGATCTGGTCGGTCTGCTGCGAATCGCGAAGCGGGAGCCGAAATTCGAGTGGCGGGGCCGGACCGGGGAATCGGGAAATCCACTTTTTCGGGGCTTTGGCAAGGATCTGCCGGAAGAAACTCAGAAATATGATGAGCCGGTTTTGATTCGTTTAAACACCAAGGATACCGAGGAACTGCGGGATGGTTTTCCGCGAGATGCCAAAAGTCTTTTTTCTCAATACAAGGCGATCATTTTCGATGATATGGAGGCGGATTTTTTATCAGCCGAGCAGCAGGCTTTGGTGGAAGACTTTGTTTCCAAGCGGGGTGGCACGGTGATGATGCTGGGAGGGCAGGAGTCGTTTCGCGCGGGGAACTGGCATAATACGCCGATGGCCCGGCTGCTGCCGGTTTATATTGATCGCATGGAAAGTGGTCCGGCGGCGCAGTTTGGTACCTTTAATCTCAGTCGCGAAGGGTGGCTGGAGCCGTGGATGCGCCTGCGCGGCACTCAGGATGAGGAGACCGGGCGCCTCGCCTCCATACCGGAATTTTTCTCCATCAACCGGGTGCCAGCGATCAAACCAGGAGCCAGTCTGCTGGCCACGGTGACGGATCGGGAGCGGAGGCAACACCCGGCGATCGTGGTGCAGCAGTATGGAGAGGGGCGGACCGGTGCGGTGATGATCGGGGATTTCTGGCGATGGGGGATGAAAGATGAGCTGCTGCAGAAAGATCTCGCCAAAATGTGGCGGCAACTGATCCGCTGGTCAGTGGCATCGTCGCCCGGACTAGTCACCCAGGAGGTGCAGCAGGTCTCGGAAGGCACTCTCCCAATGACAAAAATAGCGGTCCGGGTCCGGACTCCCGAATTTCTCCCGGAAGACGACGCCACGGTGCGCCTGGAACTGTTGCGCCCTGGTGCAACCGAGGCCGAAAAATTCTCCGGTGATCCGAGCCTGGATGAAGCAGGGGTGTTTAACGGTGACCATTTTATGGAGGAGGCGGGGGGCTATCGGCTGAAGACCACCGCCCGCGATAGCGAGGGAAATGTCATCGGTGAGCTGGAAACGGGCTGGGCCTTTAATCCGGAGGCGGATGAATTTCGATCATTGGAGCCGAACCGGGCTTTGCTGGAACAAATCGCCAGGGCATCCGGCGGAGAAGTGATCACCCTCGATCAAATAGATCAACTCACCGAGAAGCTCAAAAATCTCAATGTCCCGGTGATGGATTCCCGGCAGCGTCCCTTCTGGCATGCTCCCTGGGTGTTTTTGCTGGCGCTGCTCTGCATGGTTGGCGAGTGGGGAATCCGGAGGTGGAAAGGAACGCTGTAATGTACCCTGTTGGGTCGAGCATTGTACCCTGTTGAATGTAAGTAAAAATGGACACAAATGAGTTTGCACGAATGGACACGAATCTGGGGATGATGAAAAATCGGGTGCTGCTTTGTGGGTTTCTGGTCTGGTGTATCGCCAGTTTTTTGTTTTCAGTTCAAGCTCGGGAGGTTTTAATTGTGGTGGGGCTGGGCGGCGAGGCGGAATACCAGGAGCGCTTCCGCGAAAACGTGGCGGCCTGGACGGAAGCCTGTCAAAAAGCCGGGGTTCCCTGCGAAGTCATGGGGAGCGATCCGAAGGAATCGGGCTTGAAGGAAAAGCTCAGCGCCCGGCTTTCCGCTGTGGGTGAAAAGGAGCTGTGGCTGGTTTTGATCGGGCACGGCACCTATGACAGCCGGGTCGCGAAGTTCAACATCGCCGGGGCGGATTTTACGCCGGAAGAGCTTGCCGGGTGGTGCAAACCAATTTCCGGAGATTTGGTGGTGATCAATACGGCATCCGCGAGCGGTCCGTTTCTCAGCGCACTGGCCGGGAAAAAACGGACGATCATCACCGCCACCATGAGTGCGAATGAAATCAACTACTGCCGGTTTGGGGAGTATTTTTCAAAGGCGGTCGGGGGAATCAAGGCGGCGGATCTGGATAATGACGATCAAGTTTCGCTGTTGGAAGCCTACTTATACTCCTCTCACCAGGTGGTTGAATTTTATGAGCAGGCCGGGCGGATCGCCACCGAGCACGCTTTGATCGATGACAATGGCGATGGACTCGGAACCCGCTCCGAGTGGTTTGAGGGCGTCAGCGCGGTAAAAATGGCCCGGGACGGAGCTGAGCCCGATGGTCTTCGGGCGATGCAGCAGGTTCTGGTTCCCAATGCGCTGGAAAAAAATTTCCCGCCGGAGCTGCTGAAAACTCGTGACGAACTCGAGACCAGGGTGCGTCTCCTCCAGCGGAAGAAAACTGAAATGGCCGAAGCCGAGTATTATCGCGATTTGGAGGGTTTGCTTAGAGAACTGGCCCTCATTTATCAGCAGGTGGAAACGTTAGGGGAAAAATGAATTTTCGAATCAACGTCGGGAAACGTTCGCAACTTGCCCGGGGGGCCAATCTACTGGCGGGTTCTATTTTTGCGTTGATTGCGGCGGGTGCGATTTTCATCGACATCCAGCCCGGTTGGTTGCGTTGGGTCTTCTGCCTGGTGAGCCTGCTCGGGATTGCGACTCTGGGGCTGTGGAAGACCGATGCCAAAGAGGAGCTGGCCGGGGAGGACTTGATCGAGTTGACCCGCCAGTCGATCCGCGCCGAAGCGGAGCGCCTCGACAACAAGCGGATGGAATTGGAGCGGGTGCTCATGTCCTACGCTGAATGGATGGAGTTTCCAGACTTCGAAAAACTGGATAAAACTCAGTGGAAAGGGACCGTGGAGGGTGCTGACCAGCGGATCACGCAATTGCTCGATGAACAGGCCGACCGAATATTGAGCGAATTTTCCACTGGTGCTTATTGGGAAGACGGCAAATTCCAAACCCGGAAGCTCTTGATTGATCTTTTTAACTTCATGGAAAAGATTGCGGCGATTTACCATCCCGGTGCGGACAAACCGATTCTGGAAACGAATTTGGAGTCGCTCCTCAAGGCGATCAACCGGGCTTCGCTACAGACGATTTTGCTGTTGGAGGAGTTGCCTCTTTTTGATGTCAAAGAGATGAATATTCGCAAGGCAACCGATGGCATTCGCACAGCCAGCAAAGTTTATCGCAAATACGAAGAACTACAGCCCATGTTGGATCCCGTGCGCTACCTCTGGCACGGGAGCAAATTCCTTTTTGCTTCCAATCCGCTGCTGGCGGCGGGATGGATTGCCAGCTCGGAAATTATTTGGAAGGGAGGCAAAAAAATTGGCAAAAGGGCAATGGACACCTATCTCCTCAGTTTGGTGCGGCAATCGCTCGGAATCCTTGCCTGGGAAACGGCCGGGATCTATGACAAGTCATACCGCTATCGAAATCCAGATTGGATCTACGGGCTTGAGCTGGTGCATCTTTCGAGCTTGTTTGAAGCCAATACGGTGATGCTGCGTTTTATCTTTAAGGAACTAGGTACTCTGCCCCTCCGGAGTAGTTATGACCGGGTGTTTCTCTATCGCTGTGTCGCCAATCATACCAGTCCGAAGCCCGGTCGGTTTTGCGCCGCTGAGTGGCTTCCGGCCTCCATGGCGGAGGAAATGTGTTTTCGCTTGCTGGAATTTAGCAACCGAACTCTCAGCGAACCGGATCTGAAATCCAAACGCTACGAGATTTGGAAAAATGACATGGAAACACGAATCGGAGTCAGTCAGAAAATGCCCCAGGTGTAATGTTTCCGGGAGTTGCAAATTGCACTGGGCGATTTAATCTGCCAAATGAGAGTCGCTTGGTTGTTTTTACTGATTTGCCAGTTCAGCATGGTTGGGTTGCGTGCGGAGATGCGGGAATGGACCAGTTCCGACAATAGAAAGCTTCAAGCGACGATTATTGCTCTGGAAGGTGAAATTGTCCGGCTCGAAACCAGCCGTGGTAAATTTGAACTTCCGCTGTCGAAATTTTCCAAAGCTGATCAGGACTTCGCGAAAGAATGGGCCGAAAAACAAAAGGCATCCAAACCAGATGTCTCTGAAAGTGAATCTGGAAAAAAAATTGCCCCGGAGCTAGGGAATTTCGATGAATTAAAGCTGGGAGTCTGGCCGCAGTACGTCGAGGCTGATCTGCCTGTAGATCAAATTGTCACGGTTGAAGATGGGAAAAAGAACAGCGATGAATTTATCTACCGGACTCCGCATTTTGAATTTCTCGCACCTGATCGATTGTCCACCAGCGTGGTTCGGGAGTTTGCGCGGATTTTTGAGGCAACTTATGCCTTTGTGGATCAGATGCCGATTGGTCTTGCTCCCAAACCGCTTGCCAATGGCTTCTACCAAACCAAACTATACATGACCAAAGACTCCTATTACAGCGGTGGGGGAATGCCTGGAAGTGGTGGCATGTTTTCCTGGCAAAGAAGGGGCGATGAAATGAGTGGAATGATCCACGTTCCTCTTCCCAATCTGGGGGTCGAATACACAGGAACCCGATTCATCGTCGATCAAAACAAACGCAGCACGACTTTGACCCATGAAATCGTTCATCAGGTCATGTTGCGCTGGCTGGCGACCTCAATGCCTACCTGGCTTTCTGAAGGGATTGCCGAGGTGGTATCCTCGCAATCCTACAACAACGGCCGATTTAAGCTAAACTCCATGGGTCGGTCCATTGCAGAAGAAGTTAATCGTAATTCCAAAGACTTCCGCATGGTGAATTTGGAAAAGTTGATGACGATTTCCCATTCGGATTGGGCCAGCGAACTGTCCAGCGGGAATGGTGGACTCAACTACAATAGCGCCAATGTGCTCGCCTATTATTTTCTGCGGCTCGATGGAGCCGGGGATGGCGCTCATCTCGTTGAGTTTCTAAAGGCCATTACCTCGGGAAACCGGGGGGATGACAGTCTGAAAGAACATCAGGCCAATCATCTTTTGAGAGAGAGAAGTTATCAGGAATTGGAAGTGGAAGTCGCCAAAGCCTGGCGCGGTGAAGGCTTGAAGATCACCTTTCAATAAGGTCGTGCTTCGCAGGCTAATCCCGCCGCACGATTTCGATCAGGGGGCGATTTTTGACGATTCGGTTGTCGCCGAGAATGCCTGTCCAACCGGTCAAAGGGTAAATAATTGAGTTTCGGCCGAGAATGCTACCGGGACTGAGCACAGCGTTGCAACCGATTTCGGTGTGATCTCCGATAATGGCCCCAAATTTCCGCAAGCCCGTGTCGAGATGATCCCCGCCGCGAAGTCGGAGCGTCACTGAAGTGCGATCAAGCCGGATATTTGAACAAATCACCCCGGCACCGAGATGCGAGCGGAATCCAAGAATGGAATCCCCAACATAGTTAAAGTGGGGGACCTCGCAGTGGTTAAAAAGAAGGCAGTTTTTTAGTTCTGAGGAGTTGCCGATGGTACAATTATTTCCCACAATCACGCTCTCCCGAAGGTAGGCACCGCTTCGAATCGTGGTGCCAGCCCCGATCCAGGCGGGGCCTTTGATCACTGCGAAGGCTTCGACCACGGCACCGGGACCGACATAGACCCGAGGTCCAACCACCGACATGGGATGAACCTCGCCTTGGACGCGGTCCTTCTCCGAGCTGATCGCAGCAACTTTGGCGGAGACATAGTCCTTGATCCTGGGGAGAGTTTCCCAGACGTCGATAACGTCCTCAAAAATTTCCCCGTGATCAGTTTCTTTGATGTCGAAAAAATTGGCCGGTAGATAGTCCATTTGCGAGGTTTTTTGCCACCTGGAGATGTTACCTCTAAACGGTCATGACGTCTTTTTCCTTGGCTTCAAGATGTTCGTCGATAGCTTTGACAGATTTGTCAGTCAGTTTTTGAACCTCGGTCTCCAGACTGCGGGCATCATCCTCAGTGATTTTTTTGTCCTTTAACGCGGTTTTGATTGCATCCATGCCGTCTTTTCGTGCACTTCGTACCCGCACCCGGCCCTGTTCGGCCATGTCCCGGATCACCTTTACCAGATTTTTGCGGCGTTCCTCGGTCAATTCCGGAATCGGGAGGCGAATCAAGCGACCATCATTCATGGGAGTAATGCCGAGTTTCGATTCTTTAAGGGCCCGTTCGATATCGTGGACGATCGTCGGGTCATGAGCCTGAACCGTGAGCAGGCGGGGCTCCGGTGTGGAAATCAACGCGATTTGTTTCAATGGCATGCTGGTACCGTAGCTATGCACATGCACATTGATATTCTCAACCAGAGCCGGACTGGCTTTCCCGGTTCGGATTGAGGACATTTCGTGGGAGACAAAGTCCGA
This sequence comes from Verrucomicrobiales bacterium, assembly GCA_041742015.1. GTDB lineage: Bacteria > Verrucomicrobiota > Verrucomicrobiia > Verrucomicrobiales > DEV007 > Arctic95D-9. Next base: position 27,907 of record JBGSJM010000413.1, read on the forward strand.
TGCTTTCTGCATGGCGTCTTCCGTTTCCAATATAAATTCGTCGATTTCCATGATGTCAGGTGTAGTTGTGTGTGGGATGTAGCTGGCTAGGAGTATCTTGACGGCTCGGAATTTACCACAGTACCGATCTCCGTGCTGGTCAGCGCCCGGGTGATGTTCCCCGGAGGCATCATATCAAAAACAATGATCGGCAAATCGTTTTCAGCGCAGAGGGTGAAAGCAGTCCCATCCATGACTTTCAAGTTCAGGTTTTTGCAATCTTCAAAACTCACATTTCGGAATCGCCTAGCCCCGGGATTGGTTTTGGGGTCTGCGGTATAGATTCCATCAACTTTGGTGCCTTTAAATATCACGTCTGCTTCGATCTCATTGGCTCTCAGGGCGGCGGTAGTGTCGGTCGAAAAGAAAGGGCTTCCAATTCCGGCTCCAAAAATCACGACACGCCCCCTTTCGAGATGGCGGGTGGCACGCCGGAGAATAAATGGCTCGGCGACTTCTTTCATTTCGATAGCGGTGAGGACCCTGGTTTCCACTCCGACATCCTCCAGACTTGCCATCAGGGCCAGGGAATTCATGACCGTGGCGAGCATGCCTACGTGATCTGCCGTGGACCGATCCATCCCCCGGTTGGCTGCCGGGAGCCCCCGCCAGAAGTTCCCTCCGCCAACCACCAGGGCGATTTCCAAGTGCCGTTTTTCACGGGCCGCCTTAATCTGCAGGGCAATATCTTCGAGGATTTTCTGTGAAATATTGTCCTGGCTTCCGGGCTCCCGAAGGGCCTCGCCACTCAATTTTAGCAAAACTCGTTTAAACTCTCTGGGCATAGGAACAAGGCAGTAAATAAAGGTGCATCAACAATGCTCCAAAGCTCGTTTTTTGAAAGAAGAATAATTTTAGGCAAACAGCCCGCTTCCTCCATTTTCCTAAGTGATCATTGGCAGTTGCGTTTCTGCTATGGCCCGAGGATTTCGAGGTTAAAACTTTTGTTCATTTTTAATTGAACAAACTGGCAGGTGGGCTAATTTTTGAAGAAGGTTGTCTATTTTGACAATTTTATCACAGTTGGGAAAAATTTTAAGGGTTTTTGGTCGATTTTCTGTGGGGAATCGCCAAATCGACCAGGGGCGGTAGCTTGCATGGTAACTCGACTCACTGAATTGGAGAAAGAATCAATTGATTATTTTGTGTCGTTTGTTCAGATTTTGGGGTTACCCAAGTCAATCGGCCAGATCTATGGATTGATGTTTGTTTCCCCCGAGCCCCTCGCCATGGACCAATTAATCGAGAGGCTCGACATCAGCAAGGGGAGCGCCAGTCAGGGGCTGGCTACCCTGAGGGGGCTCGGAGCCATAGTGCCTTCCAGTGTGGAGGGTGACCGGAGAGAGTTCTATCACGCTGATTTGCAGGTTTCCAGAATCGTCAGCCATTTCTTTGAAGAACGGCTGGGGCCACGTCTCGAAAATGGTGAGGCTCGACTGTCAAGAATGATCGAAATTGTCAATCAAGACTCCCCGGAGGAAGGCGACAAAATTCTCAGTCGCCTGACCGCTCTGAATAAATGGCATGCCCGAGGGCGCAAGCTGATACCGCTAATCAAACGATTGGTCAAAACTCCCCGGAACTGAATTATGAGAGTGTTAGTCACTGGAGGGGCCGGTTTCTTGGGTTCCCATTTATGCGATTCCTTGATAGCAAAAGGCAATGAAGTGATTTGTCTGGACAATTACTTTACTGGTGCCAAAAGCAACGTCGCCCACCTGATCGGGAATCCGAATTTCGAATTGATGCGGTGGGATGTGATTGATCCCTTTAAAGTCGAGGTTGATCGAATCTACAATCTGGCCTGCCCGGCGTCCCCGGTTCACTACCAATTTAACCCGATCAAAACCATCAAGACTTCGGTTATGGGGGCCATCAATGTCCTGGGTTTGGCCAAGCGAATCAAGGCACGGGTCTTTCAAGCCTCCACTTCCGAAGTTTACGGCGATCCGACCGAGGGTCATCATCCTCAGGAGGAATCTTACTGGGGCAACGTCAATCCCATCGGTATTCGAAGTTGTTATGACGAGGGCAAGCGCTGTGCAGAGACGCTGTTTTTTGACTATCATCGTAAACATGGTGTAGATATTCGTGTGGTGCGGATTTTTAATACTTACGGCACGAGGATGAGTCCGGGCGATGGACGGGTGGTTTCCAATTTTATCTGCCAGGCCATTAAAGGCGAGTCAATTACAGTGTATGGAGATGGTCTCCAGACTCGTTCATTTTGCTACGTCAGCGATCTGATTCGCGGTTTCGAACTCCTTATGGATCGTAAAGACTGCATCGGCCCGGTAAATATGGGGAATCCTTGCGAATTCACCATGCTGGAGCTGGCCGAGACAATTCTGAAAATCACTGGCAGCAGGTCTAAAATCATTCACGAGCCTCTACCTCAGGATGACCCCAAACAGCGCCGTCCAGACATCTCCCTGGCCAAAAAACAACTCAATTGGTCTCCTGAAATCAGCCTCGAAGAAGGTTTGAAAAAGACGATTCCCTATTTCGAGAAGTGTTTGTAAGTGTTAAAGTGTCAGATGATTTCATTTTTATCATCTCCTGAAACCAGAGAAATGGTGATCCCTGTTTCACGCGAATTCTACCAGGAAGCTGGGCGCCAGCAGTTAATAGGAACAGATGTGGAGTTAATTCAGGGGTTGATAATCAAAAAAATGTCTAAATCACCTTACCATATCTTTTTGGTGCGGCGGCTCATTGAGATTTTTGAAAAAGCACTTTTTCCGAGAAAAGAAAATTTTTTCATCACCAAAGAAGATCCTATCGGAACCTTGGACTCGGAACCGGAACCTGACATCGCGATTATTGCAGGACAGCCCAGAGATTTTCTGGACAAGTTACCCAGCAGTGCTGAACTGGTCGTGGAAGTGGCCGTTTCCACTCTAAAAAAAGATCAATTAAAGGCTGAGGTTTATGCGCTTGCGGGTGTGAAAGAGTATTGGATCGTTGATGTAAATGGCAAGCAGTTAGAGAAGTTCATCCTTCCAGATCATAAGATAGGGGCCTACAAACTACGGGAGATCGTTGACTGTAACCAAACTTGGATTTCCTCATCATTTCCCGAAATTGAGATCAAACCAGCTGAGTTTTTCAAAGCTGACTGATTAAAAAGTAATCATTTGCATTTTGCCTCGCCGACCACCTTCAGTTAGCTCCTTGAACTCTGCGACTGTACCCTGTTAAATCGGCGATTGTACCCTGTTTAGTCATTTTGATGAATATTACCTGCATCGGAGCTGGTTACGTAGGTGGCCCCACCATGGCGATGATTGCCAATCGGTGTCCGGACATCAACGTATCGGTGGTTGACATCAATGCGGCCAGAATCGCGGCTTGGAACGATCCAGATCTGGGCAAATTGCCGGTTTTCGAGCCGGGGCTTGATGAACTGGTCAAAGTCGCGAGGGGACGGAACCTGTTTTTTTCGACCGATGTTGATACGGCAATTCGCGAGGCTGATTTGATTTTTATTTCCGTCAACACTCCCACCAAGACCTATGGATCCGGGGCTGGCCAGGCGGCTGATCTGAAGTGGGTGGAAAGATGCGCCCGCCAGATCGCGGATGTGGTTGAGAAAGAAACCATTATTGTCGAAAAATCAACGGTTCCGATTCGGACCGCCGCCATGATTAAGAGCGTCCTTCGAGCCGTGGGGAAAGCCGACAAGGTAAAAGTTCTTTCAAATCCGGAATTTCTTGCGGAGGGTACTGCGGTCAGCGATTTGAGCAACCCGGATCGGGTGCTTATCGGAGGGGAGGATGCCGCTGCGATTGAGGTTCTCGTTTCGATCTATGCCCACTGGGTGCCCCGGGAGCGGATTTTGACGACAAATCTCTGGTCATCTGAGCTTTCCAAGTTGACCGCCAACGCTTTTCTTGCCCAGCGGGTTTCCTCGATCAACTCGATTTCCGCCCTCTGTGAAGTGACTGGGGCGGACGTGAGTGAGGTGGCCCGGGCGATTGGGACCGACAGCCGGATTGGTCCAAAATTCCTTCAGGCCTCGGTGGGATTTGGTGGTTCCTGCTTCCAGAAGGATATTCTCAATTTGACCTATCTCTGTGATTACTTTGGTCTTCCAGAAGTAGCCAGTTATTGGAAAAGTGTCATTGATTTAAATGACTGGCAAAAGAAGCGGTTCGCGGAAAAAATCGTCAAAACTCTGTATAACACGGTGTCAGAAAAAAAGATCGGAATCCTCGGATTTGCCTTCAAGAAAGATACCAACGACACTCGGGAATCTGCCGCCATTTATGTCTGCCGGGATTTGTTGATTGAACGGGCTCATCTCGCGATTTACGACCCCCAGGTTTCTTTGATGCAGATAATCAGTGATTTGGAACATGTCGGGATTGGTGATGCCAGGGCGAGGGTTGAGAGCGGTGCCATTTCCAAAGTGGCGGATCCTTATCAGGCAGCGGCTGGGGCTCACGCCGTGGCGATCCTGACTGAATGGGGTGAATTCAGAGATTTGAACTACACCAGAATGTTCGATTCCATGTCAAAACCAGCCAACCTCTTTGATGGTCGTAATATTGTCGATCAGGCCGCCGTGAAAGAGATCGGTTTTGAGCTTTATTCCATCGGCAAAGGCGAGAGTCAGGCCACGGAATGGGTGGTGAGGTGAGATGTTTCCTAAAGAAATTAGGGTGACGAATCGGTTGTCAGGAACACCAAGGACGTGGATCTTCTTGTAAAACGTCAGGATTTCGATTTGATCAAGAGGTGGCCATCAATACCGAAAAAAGAGATCACGAGAAAGCAAGCATCTACGCAGAAGCGGGCGTGGGTGAGTATTGGATGATTTGTCCCGGCAAACAACAAATTATCGTATTCAGGCAAAGCAATGGCAAGGAATTCGAATCGATCCAGACTTATTCGAAAGGGGAGATCCAATCCGCCGTTTTGCCTGGCTTAAAGGCATTGGTTCCCGGGATATTTGAGAAGATCCGCGTTATTTATGGATTTTATCGATTTAAAAAGCCAGCAACAGCGTATTCGCAAAGAAATCGAGGCGCGCATGGCTGCAGTTTTGGATCACGGACAGTATATTCTAGGTCCGGAAGTCGCTGAGCTTGAATCACTTCTTTGCCAATTTACCGGTTCCAAACATGCCATCGGGGTTGCTTCTGGAACGGATTCTCTGCTCATCGCCCTAATGGCTCTGGGAATTGGTCCCGGAGACGAGGTTATCACGGTTCCTTACACCTGGATATCCACTCCCGAAGTGATTGCCTTGATCGGTGCCACTCCTGTTTTCATTGATATCGAACCCGATAGCTGGAACATGGATCCCGGCTTGCTCGAGGCGGCGATCACCGAAAAGACCAAAGCGATCATGCCCGTCGGCATCTACGGCCAAACAGCCAACATGAAGGCGATCAACGAAATCGCTGTCCGGAATGGCAACATACCAGTTATCGAAGACGCTGCTCAGAGTTTTGGCGCAACCCACCACGGGCGGCAGTCGGGTGCGCTGTCTACCATCGGAAGCACCTCATTTTTCCCTTCAAAACCACTTGGGGGTTATGGTGACGGCGGTGCTCTTTTCACCGACGATGATGAATTGGCGGAAAAAATGCGCTGGATTCGAGTTCATGGCCAGTCCCGGAAGCATCATCATCCCGTGCTGGGTATAAATGGTCGCCTCGACACCCTGCAGGCCGCCATCATCATCCCGAAATTGGCGATTTTTCCAGAAGAAATCAAACTGCGCCAGCAGGTGGCAAAGCGATACACGGATGGAATCAATACTTTTTTGCCTTCCCACCCGGGCACCATCGAATTGCCGACCATTTCTGAAGGCAACACCAGTGTTTACGCTCAATACACGATTTTGTCGGAAGATCGCGATGCCATCAGCGCGTCCCTTTCCAGGCAGGGCATTCCTTCGGTGGCCTATTACGTGACCCCCTGCCA
>JBGSJM010000414.1:0-8041 GCA_041742015.1 Verrucomicrobiales bacterium
GCGCCAGGAATCCCAGTTCTGGTCGTCCGAATAGATGGCACTGCGCCGCCCTGGCATCGTGATCTCACCAAAGGAAGGAGTAAGGTACCCCATCAGAACTTTCAACAATGAGGTCTTTCCAGAACCATTTCCACCGATTACCACCCAATGCTGCCCTTCTGTCACATTCCAGTTAATATGGCGCAAAATATCGCGATCCCCGCGAGTCACGCTCACATTGTCCATCTTGAAAACACTTGGTCTATCAGGCATAATTAAATTAGCAATTCAGAACCCTCATCACCCACCATTTTAGCCGGGAGGCAATTGAAAAAGCTCGACAATACAAAGTTTGAAAGGATGATTTCCGACATGTCCACAAAGTTAATTGTCGCAACACACAACTCCCATAAAACTGATGAAATTCGAGAAATCGTTGGTCATTTTTTTGAGTCTGTGGATGATCTGAACGATTTCCCTGAAATCCCAGAGGCGGTTGAAGACGGAAAGACCTTTGAAGAAAATTCTGCCATAAAAGCTTTTGGAGCCAGTGTTTTTTTGACTGATGCCTTTATTCTCGCCGATGATTCGGGTTTGGAAGTCGATGCTCTGGACGGAAAACCCGGCGTCTATTCGGCACGTTATGCGGGTGAAGGGGCCACCCAGGCACAAAACCGCTCCAAACTACTCGGAGAACTCACCAAATTCGGTGGGTCGGGAATCGATAGAACTGCCAGGTTTCGATGTGTTTTGACTGTTGTTCAGGGCGTCCAAAAACTTGGTGTTTTTGACGGCACTTGCGAAGGCATGATCGCTGTTGAAGAAAAGGGTGAGGGCGGCTTTGGGTATGATAGCCTCTTTATTCCTTCAGGATATTTCCAGACTTTTGGACAACTTTCTGCTGCTGTAAAGAACGAACTAAGCCATCGTGGAAAAGCCCTGGCACAGTTTGCGGAATGGCTAGAGACCACATCTCACAAATCACTTTAGTCGTTGGCATGCAGTAGAACCGACAACGGCAAAGCTTTCTCTGCAATATCCGACTCTATCAAGAAGGAGTGCATAGGCGTCGAAAAACCCCTGTTGGTCGGCCTCTCCCAATCCAGAAAGCCGGGCCAGACAGTAAACCAAAAAGCGCGTCCCTTTTTTTAAGGTCACCCCAAAACACCATTCGGGGGGAATTTGTTGCTCTGGAGAGATCGAGTCGATCTCGGGAATCACCCCAAAAATCAAATCCATGCGTCTCCGCACGTCCGAAGAAACCGAAGGATCTATTTCTTTGTCGGAGATTTCGGGGTTTAATTGATCTAACGAAGGTTCCATGCGCAGAACGCCTTAAAACCAAGTAAAATGCAACATACAAAATTATATTAAATATGAAAAACTCATTTATTACTCGCATAATGAATTGAATTTGCGTTTTTAAGAGACTTCGTCGACGAATCGAGCGATGAACGAACCACACACCGATCCCGGAAGTATTTTAGCCTATCGTGACCGCCAGATTGCTGCCGATCTTCTCGCTGCGACCATCCTTCATTTGGATTTTTTTTCCTGGCTGGATCGCGAAGGAACAGCCTCGACCTCCCAGAGTTGCATACATTTTGGATTTTATGAGCGCCCAACCGATGTGCTCCTGACACTCTGCCGAGCCAATGGCTATATCGTTACCGACGAGGCAGGGAACCATAGAATCACACAGACTGCCCAGGAACACCTCGTCTCCCAATCCCCATGGTTTCTCGGCCCCTATTATTCCCCCATGAAAGACAGTCCTTTTGTCTTGGATTTTCTAGAAATCCTAAAAACTGGAAAACCGGCCAACTGGCGATCCCAAACGGACGGTGCCGACTGGCACAACTCCATGTTAACCGACGAATTTGCCCGAAATTTCACAGCTTTGATGCACTGCCGTGGCCTGGCTTTTGGTCAAACTCTCGCAAAAGAACTCTCCAACGAACTGGCCCATAGCAAATGCCTGCTCGACGTCGGCGGTGGCTCCGGCGTGTATGCCCAGGCTTTTGTAAGAAAATCCCCGAGTCTTAGCGCGATCATTCTAGAACAGGCTCCAGTTGACCAGATCGCACGGGAAAGCATCTCCCGAGCAGGTCTTGGCGCAAAAATCAGCGTCACCTCCGGGAACATGTTTACTGACGAATGGCCTGCCCACTGCGATGTGCACCTGTTATCCAATCTTCTTCACGACTGGGACTTACCCGAGGTCTCCAAGATCATTCAAAAATCAGCCTCTTCCATCGAGAAGGGCGGTCGACTGGTAATTCATCAAGCCTTCCTCAACGATGAAAAAAGCGGCCCCATCGAAGCCGCCGAATATTCCACCCTACTCATGCACATCACTCAGGGCCGCTGTTACAGCCGGGCGGAATTAATTCCCATCCTCAAGGCCGCCGGGTTTCAAATTGAAAAGCGAGGAGACACTCTGGCTAACCGAGGCTACCTGACAGCCACACTGTAAGCTCAAATTGGAAATTCGATGGAACCCTTAATATGGCCATCATACCCTCTTGAATCGGTCACCGTACCCTGTTGAATCAGACTACTTTAAGTGGTTGCCATTATGATTAGGACTGCCATTAATACGCCAAATGTCGCCCCAACGATGGATAACGATAGTGGATATTTGTCGAAGAAACTCAGACACCTTTGCATAGTCCTGATTAAAGCAAGGCCACCCCATTCAGTCAAAGCATATTTTAAAAAAAACGACCGAGAAACAAAGGTTTGTCGCTTATTTTTAAAAAATAGATATTTAATAAATCAGAATAGTTTACTTTTTAGTTGAGAAAAATCTTGGCGTTTTGATTTCGCTTTGATTAAGATGCTTTTTATGAACACGGAGATGGGGGCAGATCTACTGATCAATTTTCTAAAATCTTTGCTGATGCCCGTCGCGGTAGGTCTGGTCTGTGGTTGGTTTGTTACCTATCAGGCAAAACGCAGTTTTGGAAAAAGAGAGTTTCTTGACCGGGTCAATTTCTCTTTGAATATCCTCAAGGACGGCCGCCTCCTTATTAGAACTCTCATGGAAAAGCCCGGAGACGAGGTGTTCCTGAACCCACTACTTGTAAAGATCGTAAATCACGCGGCAACCAAAACCACCCGTGAAGACTGCCTTTTACCGATCAACCCAAAAGATTATTGGTTCTGCCTGAATGCATTACTTAATGAAGTATCAGAGAAATTCTCCGCAGGTTTCCTAAAACAGGATCTCAATCAACCGGTTGACGCAACCCGTTATGTGATGTGCTTGACCTGTGAAGTGGCTCCAAATATCAAAACTCGAAAAGTAAGGGTTATGTTAATCAAAAAGTCTTTGTTGGAAAATTTCCCAGCGACCGATCCCCTTGTCGACTTCGAATCCCATACCGTCCGAATCGTCACCCTACGGCAACTAGCACGAGACTATCAAAACGAAGAAAAGAAACATTGCTTTATCGAAGTGGAATTATGCACTTGAAAACCGGATTGGGAAAAAAGCGCAGCCCCTCCAAACAGTGATCCTCGAATTTGCCTACAGTTCGTATAGCTGCCGTTCTTTTCCAAAAAAACACGCCATCGGCGGCTGCAAAACCTGGCTCAGCACCAACAACATTCAACTAGACGCATCGCAGATAATAGCCTCTCAGCTGCTTAAAATGCTACAACAACTTCACTCAGACCACTGATTATCCCCTTGCAATAACGGATTTAGGGTGCTCATTCACGTCCTGATGTCCACTGGAACCAATAGTCCTGAAAAAATCCGCAACGTCGCGATCATCGCCCACGTTGATCACGGTAAAACTACGCTTGTTGATCAACTTCTCCGCCAAGGGGGAGCCTTCCGTGATAACCAAGTGGTTGAAGAACGGGCCATGGATTCAATGGACCAAGAGCGGGAGCGAGGAATTACCATCAAGTCAAAAAACACTTCCGTGAAGTGGCAGGGTGGAATCATCAATATCGTTGATACTCCCGGCCACGCCGACTTCGGTGGCGAGGTGGAACGCGTCATGCAGATGGTGGACGGTGTTCTTCTTGTGGTTGATGCCTATGATGGCCCCCAGGCTCAGACACGATTTGTCTTAAAGAAAGCGCTCGCAGCAGGGCTAAAGCCTGTGGTTTTCGTCAATAAAGTGGACCGCCCCAATGCCCGTCCACTAGAAGTGCATGACAAGGTTTTGGAACTTTTTCTTGATCTCGAAGCCTCTGAAGAGCAGTTCAATGCAGCCTTCATCTATGGCAGTGCCCGGGACGGCTATGCGATGAACCATCCCGATGACGAAAGGAAGGACATGATCCCGCTTTTCGAGACGATACTTTCAAAGATTCCCGCACCAAAGGTTGATCCAGCAGGCGATTTCAAAATGCTCGTTTCTAATATCGCATGGTCAGATTATGTCGGACGGATCGCAATTGGAAAGATTCTCGCTGGTTCCGTCAAACTGGGGGATCAGGTTTGGCGACTAAGCGCTGAGAACCCTCCCCAAAAAGCCAAAATCTCGAAGATTTTCGAATACCTTGCGCTTGGAACCAACGAAGCAGAGATCGGTTATGCTGGACATATTGTCGGTCTCGCAGGCTTTGAAGATGCTGACATTGGAGAAACCATTTCCATCAGCAAAGAAGCTGAGATCGTTCCTTTTACTACGATTGATCCACCGACGGTTCAGATGTTTTTCTCGGTCAACAATGGTCCGTTTGCTGGGACAGAAGGAGACCGAGTCACTTCACGTGAAGTCCGTGATCGCCTTTATCGGGAGGGCCGGACGAATATTTCCATCAAAGTGGAAGACACTGACGAAGGAGGTGTTTTCCGGGTTAGCGCTCGTGGTGCCATGCAAGTGGCTGTAGTAGTTGAATCAATGCGCCGTGAGGGATTTGAACTTCTCGTGTCCCGCCCAACCGTGATCAAAAAGAGAATCGATGGCAAACTCATGGAACCCTTCGAGACAGCCTATGTCGAAGTTCCAGATTCGGCGGTAGGCGGTGTAATCAATTCTTTGGCAATTAGAAAAGGACAGGTCGTAGCAATGTCGGCTCGTAATGGTCGCACCAACATCGAAGCCATCATCCCCACTCGTGGATTAATTGGTTTCGAATTCGAACTGCTCAACCTTACCAGTGGCGAAGGAATCATGTCGCACTTATTTTTGGAGTATCGCCCCGATAGCGGCGATATCCGGACCCGTAATACTGGCACTCTCGTTTCGATGGAGAAAGGAGAGTGTATGGTTTACGCCTTAACCAATATTGAGACCCGGGGCAGACTCTTTGTTGCCCCCGGTGACAGAGTTTACGAAGGCATGATAATTGGTGAAAACCCGCGGACGGACGATCTGCCAGTTAATCCCACCAAGGCCAAACACATCACCAACCACCGTGCTTCAGGAAGTGATAAGACAGTTGCGCTAACACCTCCGATCCGCTTTTCGCTTGACCGGGCTATCGAGTACATTTCGCCAGATGAACTGGTGGAAGTTACCCCCATGAGCATCCGCCTGCGGAAAGCCATCCTTGACTCTAACGAGCGCAAACGTGCCGAAAAAAAACCGCAAGTAGCTGGGATAGTGTAGCTTCACTAAGGCTTCCAATTTGCTTTGAAGAAGCGGACTTCTTTTGGGAAGGGATGGCTCAGCGACGCAAGACAAACTGGCTCATCGCGCTCTCCAATGGAAGGCTTGTGGAAAAAAGGTGATATCCAGCCCCAACTTTGTTGCAAATTTTTCGGATCCCATCGAGGTGGGACTGAAGGCGCTCCAGATATTGCTTCCTAACAATCACTGGGTCAATATACAGCGACTGACGGGTTTCCGAATCCTCAAAGTGAGTGGCCTTATCAAAGGGAAATTCGAGTTCCGCCCGGTCCAGGCACTGTACAATAATCAAATCGTGCCCTGCCGCCGCAAGAAGCCCAATTTCCCGCTCCACCTCGCCCAGAGGCGCAAGAAAGTCAGAAAACATCACTATCATGGACCGCTTTCGAACCCGCTCATTTACTCCGCGCAACCCGGCTGCCAAATCAGTGCCCGTACCAGATGGCGATTTTTCCAGCTCAACCATCAGGCGACGCAAATGTCCGGGGCGATTCCTCGCTGGGACATGCAGATCCAGCTTTTGGTCAAAGGTCGTCAAACCCACCGCATCCCCTTGACCCATCAAAAAATATGCCAGAGTCGTTACAAACGTGGCCACATAATCGGATTTTGAATATTCCCTGGAACCGTAACTCATCGACCTGCTGCGATCCACGATGAGATGAGCCCTTAGGTTGGTTTCATCCTCAAATTTTTTGATGTAGGCACGATCAGTCCGGGCCATTACCTTCCAGTCCAAAAACCTTGGATCATCTCCCTTGGTGTATTGGCGATATTCGCTAAACTCCACCGAAAAACCATGATAGGGAGAACGATGGATACCCCGCCAAAACCCATCCATCACCATACGGGCTCTCATTTCGAGAGATTTCACCCTCATCAGGGCAGCAGGATCAATAAAATCGGCAAAGGCGGGCATCGGGCACTACTCTCTCACCATCCACTCCCCATCGTCAATCCCAGAATAAAGGCATCTTAGACAATCACGACGCGCCCAGCCGGGTAGACCCCTCAAAAACTGCCAAAACCAACGAAAATATCAACAACAAGGTTGCAAACGGGCCGCAAAACGATTTAGTCCCCAAAATCATGATGCTAACTTGCCGAATTCTTTTCTTTCTTACTTTCGCTGGATGGGTTCTTTCCAGCTGTGAGCGCCACGAAATATCTGAAACTAAAGTGCTTCATCGAGGGCATAGCGATCACGGTCATGATGACAAGGAGCACCATCCAAAAGAAGCCCCATCTGACCATCACGATTCCAAAAAAGGGGAAGCAACTCACGCTCCAGAACACAGTCCTAAACCATCTGCTCCGGCCAAAGAGGAACCCCGAAATATCGGCATTTAGAAACTCCCCAAAGGCTACCACAATACGTCCATACCTGACAGTTTCCCTGTTAAATGTTCGATTGTACCCTGTTTAATCGGGAATTGTACCCTGTTTGGTCGGGAAATTTAGATTAAACCAGCAAGGGTTTGGGCGATTGCTTTTGAGTGGCCAAAACGATGGTAGTTTCACTAATGCTGTTAAAATCCCTGGTTGCACTGCTTTTCACGGTCATTTGCCTGGTAGCGATTTTTTACTTTGGGCAGGGTCGAATGATCTACTTCCCCCGCCACTACGCTGCGAACTCAAAAGCATTTTTAAAAGTGGATATGGTTTCATTCCAGTCGGGAGGATTAGGCCAAACCGCTTTTCTGTTCCCGTCAGGGCGATCCACCAAACCAAAAACGATCTGGTGGTGTTTCGGCGGGAACGGGTCCACGGCAATTGATTGGCTCCCCCTTCTGGAACAGATAGACTTCCCAGAGGGACACATATTTGTTTTGGTAGATTACCCAGGTTATGGTCGCTGCTTCGGAAAACCCAGTGACAAGACAATCTTCGATTCCGTGAAATCTCTTCATCAAGCTCTTGCTGAGAAATGGGACGAGGACACTGCATCCCTGTCGGCAAGGTCCAAAGTCATGGGGCATTCACTTGGTGCCGCTGTAGCCTTACATACCGCTGCCAAATTCGAAATGCAGGAAGCCATCGCGATATCCCCCTTTACCACGCTGGAAGAATTGGCAAAACTAAGGGTGGGCCGTTTACATGTTTTCCTAAGACACCACTTCGACAACCGCAAATCGATCGGGAAACTCGTGTCACATTCAAAGCCAGCCGTGATCCATATCTTTCACGGGAGTGGGGACAGGTTAATCCCATCAGCCATGGGACAAGAACTCGCAAACCTTGCCGGACCCAAAGCCAGCTTCCATCTCGTAACCAAAACGGGACACAATGATATTCTTGATAAGATTCGACCAGAAATCTCCGAGCTTCTGAAAAAGCCTGATTAACGGTTCCTATTCCGCGCCCAAGGCATCCGGCCCCAAAGCAGATGGCCCGATGTGACGGATATCGGTGCCATGGTGAATGTAGATGGCTTCCTCCGCGATGTTAATCGCGTGATCGCCGAC
>JBGSJM010000415.1:0-8489 GCA_041742015.1 Verrucomicrobiales bacterium
TCGCCCCGATGCAACCTACCTATGACGTCAACAAAGGGTGTTATCGGGTTCGCATCACCAAAAATTTCCCGGAAAAATACGCGGAATGGCGGGCAACTTTTCCGAAAGAAATCAAGGTTGTAGCTGATCCCGAGCTGGCGACCCTGGAGGCGGCCCCGATCGAGGCCCAAGTTTCATTTGATGTGATCAACCAGAACATCGACTGGTTCGACCTCAAAGTCGTTGTCAAAGTGGAGGGGATGGATCTTTCCGAAGAAGAGATCCGCGCCCTGGTCCAGGCTCGCGGTCAATTTGTCAAAATGGAAAGTGGCGGCTGGCTTCGCCTGCAAATGAACCTGAATCAGGAACAGCAGGATGCAGTCAGCCGGATCGGGCTGGATCCATTTGATCTCACCGGCGAAGTCCACCGGATGCACGCACTGCAACTGGCTGAGCCTCTGGCCAAAGAAGTGTTTGATGCCAAATCCTGGAAAAAAATCATGGAGCGGGCTGAAAGTCTGAAACTGCAGGTTCGTCCCGAGGTTCCGGCTGGGCTGAATGTAAATTTGCGCCCTTACCAGTTTGAGGGTTTTCACTTCCTCTCCTACATTTCGACCAACCACTTTGGAGGAATTCTCGCGGATGACATGGGTCTGGGTAAAACGATCCAGACTCTCACCTGGCTGCTCTGGATACGCCAGGAAGCGGGTGACAACCCACCACCCAGCCTGGTGGTCTGTCCAAAATCGGTTTTGGACGTCTGGGGGGCGGAAGTGATCAAAGCGGCTCCGGGGATCAAGGTCCAGGTGCTGCGCAACAAGGTCGAGCTGGAGGTCGAAAAACTCGGCAAGGGCATCGATCTGCTGGTGATCAATTACAGCCAGTTGCGGACCTGTGCGGATGAGTTACAGGGCATCGAATGGCTGGCCATCATTTTGGATGAGGGCCAGCAGATCAAAAACCCCGATTCAAAAGCTGCCAAGGCAGCCCGGAATTTGAATGGGCAAAACCGCCTTGTCCTCACCGGTACGCCGATTGAGAACCGGCTTCTTGATATCTGGAGTCTCATGGCCTTTGCCATGCCGGGGATTTTGGGCGACCGCAAATATTTCCGCGAAAACTTTGATCGCCGCAAAGATACCCTTAGCCAGAACCGCCTTTCAGCCCGGCTCCGTCCCTTTCTGCTGCGACGCACCAAGGGGGAAGTTGCCCTCGATCTACCGCCGAAAGTGGAGGAAGACGTTTATTGCGAGTTCGAAACCGTCCAGCAAAAGCTTTACACCGCTGAGCTGGAGCGAATTCAGAAGGTGCTGCTTGGGGTCGAGTCCACGGAGGGACTCCGCAAAAACAGCTTTGTGATTCTTCAGGGACTCATGCGCCTCCGCCAGATCTGTTGTCACCCCGGCCTGGCCAACCCCGAACACCTCGGCGAAGAGAGTGCCAAAATGAATGCTCTCTTTTATCTGCTCGACCAACTGCATGAAGAAGGTCATAAAGTGCTCGTCTTTAGTCAGTTTGTATCCATGCTTGATTTGATCAAAGACGAATTGGAAAAACGCGACCGCCCGATTTCCTACCTCACCGGACAGACTAAGAACCGGCATGAAGTGATCAGCGATTTCCAGGAAACCAAGGATCCCAAAACCTTCCTGCTTTCCCTGAAGGCTGGTGGTAGTGGACTTAACCTGACTTCAGCCAGTTATGTGATTCTCTATGATCCCTGGTGGAACCCAGCAGTGGAAAACCAGGCCATCGACCGTTGTCACCGAATCGGCCAGGAAAGCCGGGTTAATGCTTATCGGTTGCTGTGCCGGGAGAGTGTCGAAGAAAAAATCCGATTCCTTCAGCAACAGAAAAGCGAAATGATGACCGGAGTGCTTGGTGAAGAAGGTTTCACCCGAAATCTCGAAATCGACGATCTGAAGTTCCTCTTCAGCATGGGCAGAGAAGCTGAACCAACCCCAAAAGAATTGGCCGGATCCAAGAAGTGAACGGGCTGGCCCGGACCACGGAGTCATGGAGTCACGGAGTCACGGAGTGGGTGCCAGCTGAACTTTGCACCTCCAATTCTCCATGACTCCGCTGCGCCACCCTGCGCTCCACATTCCGGCAGACATTCGAGTCTTGCTGGGCTATATTTGAGGCATGTTATGGTTGAAACAAGGTCATCTGGTGATTTTTTTATCTATTCTGGCTGTTTCGGCCAATGCTGAACCAAGTTTTGATTTCAAGGTACTTACAGAGCCTCTGGTGATGGAAGTCCGGGCAACCGCTTACACCCATACCGAGCCAGATCACATCACTTACGGGCGGCTAAGTGCTTATGGTAGTTACTTGCGAACCGGGGAGGCTTATCACTCCGCTGCGGCGGACTGGTCATTTATGCCAGTGGGATCGGTATTTCGGATCAAGGGATATGGCCCCACTATCTTTGTGGTGGATGATTATGGCTCAGCGCTGACGGGCAAGGACACCGTTGATCTCTACTTTGAAACTCAGGCAGAAATGAACCAATGGGGGGCGAGAAAAGTGGAAATCGAAATTTTGCGAATTGGCGACTTTAGAAAATCCTACCTGATCCTCCGTGAACGGGCTCGCTGGCCACATTGTTACGTGATGGCCAAGAAAATCTACGATTTTTATCAAAAACCAGCCGAAGAAAAAGAAGCCGTGGTGAAGAATTAGTCTGGGGCGCGGTCCCCACGCTAAAATTCTTTCTGGAGTTTTTCGATTTCCTTTTTGATTAGTGCTCCGATGCGGTGTTTTGCCAGGTAAACCTGCGCGGTTGTGACTCCCAGTTCATCTTTGACCCTGTCCACCTCCCAACCTTTGATCACATAAGCATCAAATATCTGAAACTGGCTCGGGGAGGCTTGTTTTTTGATCCTTTCGATGGCGACCGCTGACAAGTTTGAACGCCACTCGTTATCCCACATTTTGTCGAGCAGTCCGCTGCTGTGTTCATCCTCAATGCGCTCAACGGTGGCGGTATCCCGGAGATCACCATCACTCCCGAGACTGCCTCCAGACTGGTTGGAGGCTGCCGGGTTGCGTTGTTTTTTTCGGAACTGATCCGCAATTCGCCATCGGGTAATGTTCATCAGCCAGCTTTTGAAGGAACCTTTCTCAGGGTCATATTGCTGTCCTTTTTTCCATTGTTTGGCGACCGAAAGTACGGTCTCCTGAACGACATCCATGGCCTCGTCATGTCCCAGCCCGGCCTTCACCGAGACGCTGAATATCAGTCTCCAGTAAGTCTGGTAGAATTCATCCCAGGTTTTCTGGTCTTCCCAATTCGCCAGCTTTTCGATCAGGCTGCGGCGGGTTTCCGCATATCGTTGCTGGTCATTTGATGAATCATCAGAATTACTCATATCTTGGATGGGACGAGGTGAAGCAACGTAAAGGAAGCCGTGAGGCTTTCTCGCGAATCCGTTTGCGCTTCAGATGGGCACTAAAATGCTCCGTGATGCTCAAGTCAACTCGAACAAGGCCCGCACGTCTGGTTTCATCACCTTGCCCATGGCGTTGCGGGGCAGCGAGTCGACGATTTTAAGTCGCTGCGGGATTTTATAGGCAGAAAGACGGCCTTTACACCATTCGCGCAGGGCAGCCAGCTCAAGGGATTTGTCCTTCAAAACCACCACCGCAGTAACCACCTCCCCCCAGGTTTCGTCGGGCAGACCAATCACGGCGCACTCCGCGATGTCGAGATGCTCCAGCAGGGCCGCCTCGATTTCCAGAGCGCTCAGCTTGTAGCCCCCGCTTTTGATGATGTCCACGCTCAAACGGCCCATGATTCGGTAGTAGCCGCGCTCCAGCACGGCCATGTCGCCAGTGCGGAACCAGCCGCTCTCAAAGGTCTCGGCTGTGGCTGCGGGCCGTTTCCAGTACCCCTGAAACACACCGGGCCCACGCACCTGGATTTCGCCAGGCTCATCTTCAGCGGTGATGACGGGGCCGTTTTCTGCCTTCAATCGCACCTCCACCCTCGGCAGCGGCGAACCGACGGCTCCCGGCCTGCGCTCACCGCGATAAAGATTCGAAATCGCCATCCCGATCTCTGTCATGCCATAGCGTTCCAGCAACTCCTGACCGGTAAGCGCAGTCCACTGCTGATGAACCCTCGCCGGCAGCGCCGCACTGCCGGAAACCATGAGCCGCATCTTTTTGAAACCCGCCACGATCACTTTGCGATCCGCCTCACTTGCGGCTTCGAGTGCCTGGATGAGCTTCACATAAATAGTCGGCACCGCCATAAAAATCGTGTAGGCATCCGCGCATACCCGGTCGAGGATCGTGTTCAAATCGAAACGCGGAAAAGGCTCCACCATCGCCCCGCTCCACAGCGCACACCCGTTTATGTTGATGATCCCATGGATGTGATGCAGCGGTAAAAACAGCGGGATGCGGTCCTCCTCACTCCATTCCCAGGCCTGCACAAGGCTCTCGATTTGCGCCTGGATGTTGGCATGGGTCGTCATCACGCCTTTTGGTTTACTGGTGGTCCCGCTGGTGTAGAGAATCATCGCGCGGCGGTTCACGTTGATTTCAGGAAATAGTTTGCGCGCATCACCATTCACTCCGTTTGCGTTCAGCAGCCGCACCCCGAGATGTTGGCACAGCTGCGCGATCTTTTCCGCATGTGCTGCATCTGCGATCACCGTGCCCACCTGAGAATCCGTCAGCGCATACTCCCTCTCCATCTCGGTCGCTGAGAGGCAGAGCGGCACCGTTATTCCGCCCGCCCGCCAAATTGCCCACTGTGCCGCCGTGTATTCAAACCCCGGAGTCACCAACAGCCCCACTCGGGCATCTCCTAAATCATTTTCATGAGCCAGCAAAGCCGTGGCGATGACCGTTGATCTATCCAAAAGTTGCTGATAAGTGTGCGTGCCCTCCGCCATGCGAAAGGCAATGCGAACAGCATGGGCTCGGGCTCGGGTGATGAAAGGCAGGTCGGACATAAGTCAGTAAAGAATCTCTGTAACACGGGTTTCCATACCCAACCCTTTCCGCGTTCGCGTGTTTCGCTTCGCCTTGCACAAATGGCATCTATATTTAGACTGCTGTCTAATTTTAGATGAAAGAGGCGATTAAAGTCAATTCCGAGTCTCTCAGTCCGAGCGCTGACCGAACCCTGGCGATTTTGGAGGTGCTGGCTGATTTTCCGATGGGTGCGAGCCTGGCTGATTTGACACGGACGCTCAAAATTTCGCAGAATTCCGTCTTTCGCATCACCAGCACCCTGCATGACCGGGGCTATCTGCACCGCCGCGAGTCGGATAAAAAATACCAGCTTTCCAACAAGCTTTTTGATCTCAGCCGACCCCGGGTGAATGAAAAAAGCCTCACCGTCTGCGCTTACGGAGCGATGCAGCGCCTCACCCAGCGCATCGGAGAAACCTGCCAACTCATCGTACGCTCGGGTGACAAGTGCGTGGTCCTTGAGCAGGTTTCCGGGAAACACCCGGTCAAGGTGATGGGAGAGGTCGGTCTCTGCATCCCGCTCTACTCCTGCGCGCCCGGCAAAGCGATCCTCGCCTGGCTGCCGGAGGAGGAGCTGGATGCCTGGCATGGGCGGGTGAAATTGAAGAAGTTCACCGACACGACCCTCGCCACGAAAAAGGCACTGGCAGAAGACCTCGCCGAAACCCGGCAGCGCGGCTTTTCCATCGACCGCTCCGAAGGCCTGGAAGGGATCCGCTGCGTCGGGTCTCCCATTTTTAACAGCCATCGTTATCCGGTAGCGGCCATCACAGTGATGGCACCCATTTTCCGGATGCCGGAGGATGAATACGCCAAATTTGGCCACGAATGCAGTGCTGCTGCGCAGGAAATCCAAAACCGCCTTCTATCCTAGACATGAATTCCTTATCCCGATTGTACCCTGTTAGGTCGCTCATTGTACCCTGTACAATCGTCCATGGTACCCTGTTGAATCTGATTTTGGTGGTTTGCGGATGGTCCCAAAATGCCGCAGACATCGAGTTTTTTGAGTCGAAAATACGCCCGGTACTCGCCCAGGAATGTTACGAGTGCCATAGCTCAACTGGCAAAGCGAAAGGCGGGCTGGTCCTGGACTTTCGGGATGGCCTACTCCAGGGCGGCGATTCGGGTCCGGCCCTGGTTCCCGGTAAGGCGAATGAATCGCTCATCATTAGTGCCCTGAAACACGAGAGGGATCTGACCATGCCCAAGGCCGGGGTGAAACTCGATCCCCCGGTGATCGCGGATTTTGAAAAATGGATCAACCTCGGTGCCCCCGATCCCCGCGACAAACCGCCCACCAAAGAGGAAATCAGTCAGGATACCAATTGGGAGGCGATTTTCAAGACCCGGCAAAACTGGTGGAGCTTTCAACCCATTCAAAATCCCCCGATACCGGATGGCACCACCTCCGCGATTGATCATTTTATCCAGGCAAAGCTTACGGAGCAAAAGCTTCAGATGTCGCCACCTGCGGCACCTCGGACTCTGGCACGTCGCCTCCACTATGCGATTACCGGACTGCCGGCAACGCCAGAGGTTCTCGATGCTTATGAAAAGGCCGCGCTTGAAGATCGTGAAAAAGCAACTTCGAATCTTATTGATTCTCTACTTGCCAGTCCCCAGTTCGGCGAGCGCTGGGCGCGGCACTGGATGGACTGGGTTCGCTATGCCGAAAGTCATGGCTCGGAAGGCGACCCGTTGATCCCTAATGCCTACCAGTATCGCGACTATTTGATCCGCGCCTTGAATTCTGATATATCCTACGATCAACTATTGAAAGAACATGTCGCTGGTGATCTACTGGAAAATCCAAGATATAGCGAGGTCGGGATCAACGAATCCGCGATTGGTGCCGCCCATTGGCGGATGGTTTTCCATGGCTTTGCTCCGACCGATGCGCTGGATGAAAAAGTGCGATTTACTGATGATCAGATCAATGTCTTTACCAAAGCGTTTCAGAGCCTGACGGTTTCCTGTGCCCGCTGTCACAACCACAAATTTGATGCGATATCCCAGGCGGATTACTACGCTTTATTCGGAATTCTAGGCTCAACCCGTCCGGGCATGGGGTTGATCGACCATCCCGATCAACTGGCAAAGAATAAAGCAGCCCTCCAGGAATTAAAACCGAAAATAAAAGCGGAATTGGCCAAGCTTTGGCTGGCTGATTCCGAAACGATGGCATCGAAAATCGTGCAAAACAAAGAGGCCCATCATTGCGCCAAAAACGTCAGCGATTTCTACCATCTATTCTTTGAACTAAACAAAAAGCGCGCCATTTCAGAGGTGTTGAGCAACCTGAAAGTGCAGTGGAATTCAAATGGAGTAGAGATTTTAAAGCAATGGGATTTGACAGATCCCAAAGTATATCAAACTTGGTTCAAATATGGAAATGGCCTGCCCGGTGAGCCGCTTCCTGCCGGGAGCTTCTATATCGCGGCGGCGGGTAGTCCTCAGGTGATAGATGCAATCCTTCCAGCCGGGATCTATTCGAATGACCTTTCCAGCAAACACGCCGCGCGACTCACCTCGGAGGATTTTTCTCTTGGGTCCGACAGCATTCTCTACCTTCATGCCATCGGTGGAGGCGGTGCCCGTTCCCGCTATGTGGTTCAGAACTACCCACGAAGCGGCACGGTATTTAAGGTCAATGAGATGCCGGGTAAAGATAAAAGTGATTCCACCAATTGGAAATGGCAGGACTTTGACCTGAGTTTTTGGGAAGGAGATGCGGTTCATATTGAGCTGGCGACGGCACGAGACTCGGCGGTGCTGGTGGGAAATGCTGATCGTTCCTGGTTTGGGATTCGCGAGGCGGTGCTGGCAAAGAAAGGCGGTCCCGGTCCACAGATGAAAGACACAGCCGAGTTTTTGCAGCCTGTTGCTGAGGAAATAGTTGCAAGTGAACCCAATACGCCAGAGGCACTCGCTGCCGTGTTTCAAAAAGCCTTTCAAAAAGCCATCCAGGCGTGGGCTGATGGAAATTTGTCCGATGCACAAGCCGTCCTGATGGATGAAGGGTTGCGCTATGGATTGTTGACGAATTCATTCGATTCTCTATCTGGAGAAGTCAAAGACCTGATTGACAACTATCAAAAACTGGAGGCCGAAATCATCGTGCCGACGCGGGTTCCGGGGTTGGATGAATGGACCGGACACGATCAACCGCTTTATGAACGGGGCGATCACAAAAAGCCACTGGAGCCAGTGACCCGACGTTTTATCCAGACAGTTGATGATAAACCCTATGCAACACCGCTGAGTGGACGGATCGAACTGGCCGAAAGTCTCTTGAGAGATGACAATCCCTTTACCCGCCGGGTGATTGTAAACCGGATCTGGACTCATCTTTTTGGCCGCGGGATTGTGGCATCGGTCGATAATTTTGGTCGCCTTGGCGAGAAACCCAGTCACCCGGAATTGCTGGATTATTTGGCGGCAAATTTTAATACCAAAAACCAATGGTCGATCAAATCGTTGATTCGTGAAATCGTTAGTTCCTCGACTTGGCAACAGTC
>JBGSJM010000416.1:0-27178 GCA_041742015.1 Verrucomicrobiales bacterium
CGAAATGGAAAGGAACGCCAGGACCGCATTGCGAATCTTTGCCAGTAAAGCCGACACTTTCATAAAATCATTGAACGATCTTTAACGAAAATCGTTCCAAATTTAGCACAATGTGGCAGCTTTTTAGTGGGTTTAATCTGAAATTTTTTAAAACTTACGATTCCAGATCTTTAAATGGTTAATATTTTTTAGGGCTCCAGTTCCTCAACGGCAACCATGTATTCCCGCAACGCCTCGGATGGCTCCAGTTCGTGGGATTCGCGGAGGGCGGCGAGGGCTTCCTCATAGCGACCTTGATTGACTAGCAACTCACCTCGAGATCTTAGAGCCAGAGCGCGTTTTTCAGGGAAGGCAGCAGCCTGTTCCAACAGCAAGAGCGCCTCTTCGATGTCGCCGCTGTTTTTGCGGAATTTGGCCAGGAGAATGATCGCATCGATATCGGTCGGATCTTTTTCGAGGAGGGTTTCGATCCGTTTAGCACCCACTTTGGCGTCGCCAGTTTCCAGTTCGATCAGAGCCATGGCCCTTTCGAAAGCGGACCGTGCGGCAACTGGCTCTGGTGCCTTGAGTTGCTCGCCATATCGTTTGGAACAGCTTTCGCCGAAAGCTTTCGCCTCGGCCCAGCGCCAGCGGTAGGTAAAAGCTGTCAGCGCCTCTACTGCTGCCGTGAGCGACACATCGCCCGTGGCAATGGCGGCCTGGTAGTTATTCAGGGCATCCGCCGACAGGTCCTGTTGCAAATACATATGCCCCAGCACCAGGAGGTTGGCTGCGGAAAGCTGGCTCATCCGCTTGGCGAATTCCAAATGGGCAATGGCAGCGATGTCATTGTGAGTCTGGGTGTAGTTATTGGACTGATTAATCCACAGAGACTCGTCTTCCGGCCTTTTTTCGATCAACTCGTCATAGATGGAAAGGGCTTTTGATGCCTCACCAAGCGACTGCAGGGCATGGGCTTCACCCAATTTCCACTGGATTTCATCGGGCATCGTGACCTGGGCCATGCGGTAGGATGCCAGCGATGCCTGGAGCCGGTTTTTCCGCCCGTGACAGTAGGCCAGCAACCCGTAGGCGAGTCCTTCCTGCGAACCTAGTTCGATGGCCCGCTTCAAGTGGGATTCGGCCTCGTCGTATGCTTCGGTCTGAATTTTGAGCATCGCGAGGTTGCGATGGGCATCGCGGAAATTCGGAAAAAGTTTGAGCGCCTTTTCCAGGTAGGCAAGGGCTTCTGCCCGCTTGCCCTCTTCAAATTGGAAGTTACCCAGGGAGAAAAGCAGGGCCGGGCTTTTTTCCACCAAATCAGAATCGAGCAATTTCTGGATCGCGGCTTTCCGGTCGCCACTTTGCATCAGTTTGGCAGCCTCCGTCAGGTAAAAGGATTCGTCTTCATTGATGAGTGGTTCGATTCTGGAATCAATCCCATAGGAGCCGGTGTAGGCCTTGCGGAAGTCCTCACTTTTCCAGAGCGAATCAATCGGCATGGGCTCGATGGAATACCCGATCGAACTACAGAAAAAAATAAGTAGATATAGATTTTTGTTCATTTGTAATTTAAGGCCGGAGTACCAGGGGCCAGTTAAATACCGCATTGACGATGCGATCATCTTTTCGCGGCGGGGAAAAGCGTGACTGAATGGCGAACTGTTTGGCCATCTCCGCAAAGTCAGCGTGAGATGCCGAAACCACCCGCCGCACCATGACTTTGCCGCTGGTATTAATCAACACTTCCAGGGTGACCCGGCCTTCCTTGATCCCAATGCGACTTTGCGATGCGGGAAATGCCACCTGGGGGCGGTTGAGGAGGCGGGGCTGGGTGTCCAGCTGGGCGGCTGAGTAAAGAGTCGCGGCTTTCGGCGGTTGAAACTCACTGGCGAATTCCGCAGGCTTCATGGTGAGATCAACCAGTCTCTCAGCAATGGCTGCCTGAAGCGGCGGAGCCTCGCTATCAACTGATAAATCGAGTTTGGGAAGCTCCATGGCAGACGGTGGTGGAGGCGGCGGGGGTGGGGCGCTGTTGGTCACCGGGGGCGGGGGAGGTGACGGCGCACTGACAGGCTCGGTGCTGGCCACATTGCGGAGGGTCAACACCTCTGGCTGGTTGAGCGACCAGCGACTGACCACCAGGAACACGAGGAGCAGGGAGGTCAGGCCAATTGCAACAGCAAAACGACCCATCCCTTTTAGATAGCGACTTTTTTGATCAACTGAAGTGGCAAAGGTCATTTATTTCTTTTCGGTAGTTGATACAAATACTTTGGCCGCGCCACCGATCTTGGCCTCGTCCAGCACGGCGATGGTGGTTTCCGTCGGGGTGAGGCGGTCGGCCTGGATGATCACGGGCTGTTCCTGCTGGCGGATCAACCGGCTCACCACCGAGCGCACTCCGCCCACACCTATTTCGTTGCCACCATAGAAAACTTTACCTTCTGGAGTGATACCGAGAAGAATACTGTTTTTATCCAGATCCTTCTGGGTGGCGGCGCGCGGTTTTTCGATATCGATCCCGGTCTCCTCGACAAAAACAGTCGTTACAATAAAGAAGATCAAAAGAATAAACACCACATCGATCAGCGGCGAAATATCAATCGCGCTACTGTTATCCTCCAGTGAAGTATCCCGAAATCGCTGAAATTTGCGTGCCATTTGTCAAATATAGATCGACTGTACCCTGTTGAATTAGCGACTGTACCCGGTTAAGTCGCCGACTGTACCCTGTTGAATCATATGGATTTTAATACTTCAGCTTCGATCCGGCGGAAGGTCAGGACACACTGGTCGAACCGACTTTTTAAAAACGTACAGACCACAAAGGTCGGCACGCCGATGATGAGCCCGGTCTGGGTGGTGATGAGGGCTTCTGAGATACCCCTGGAGATGGTTTCGACTGGGGCGGTGGTGGATGCCGAGGCCATCCCCTGAAAGGAACTCATCATCCCGGAGACCGTTCCCAACAACCCCACCAACGGAGCCGTCCCGATCAAAACAAAGGCATAGGGAATTCGGCGACGGGCTTTGCCAAAGAGTCTTTGCTCGATTTCTTCCATCCCGCCGGGGCCGACTTTGGCAACGCTGGAGCGCAATTTCTCTATCAGGGAGGTTTCGGCTCTCCAATTCTTAAACAACCTTCTCCACTGATTTCCGGTGAGATTTGCAGTGTCCCGCCAGTTCATGGAATTCCATATATTTAACATGGAGAGCGCAATCCCGAAGGCAAGCAGGACCAGGGCCCAAAAGATCCAGCCGCCTTCGTGGGAAAGCTTCTCCAAATCGGTGATAAACCGCGAAACTATACTGGGATCATTCATCGACTTTTTTCTTTAATCCGTTGATAAAGGTCAGGCTGACCATTTCCATGGTGGCGCGGATTCCCTGAACTTTCCGCGAGAGGAGGGCGTGTAAGATCAACGCGGGAATGGCCACAATCAAGCCAAAAGCGGTGGTAATCAGAGCCTCTGAGATCCCGCCGGAGAGGGAGCGGGCGTCTCCAGTTCCAAATATGGTGATCTGGTTGAAGGTGGTAATCATCCCGGTCACAGTCCCAAGTAAACCCAACAGCGGTGATGTAGCCGAGGCGATGGCAATCAGCGGCAGTCCACGGGTAAGTTTTGGGAGGGCTTCTAGATATTTTTCATAGAGTGCCTCCTCGATATCATCAATTGGGCGACCAACCACCTCAATCCCCTGTTGGAGAATCGCGCGGGCGGGATGCCGAATATCTCTGGCAGCAGTCTTCGCGGCGGAGGTGTTGCCGCGATTCACCAGATCTATAATTTGCTCCACCTGAAGGGGGCGGATCTCGCGGATTCCTCGGAGCTGGAACCATTTCGCCACGGACGCAACCATCGCCACCAGGGCCAGGAGTATGATCGGGTAGACCCAGATTCCGCCTTTCCTCACATAGCTGAGGAAATCGCCTTCCACCTCTTCCATGGCGATGGCGTTGCCAAGGGTGGGGTCGAAAGAGACTTCGGCAGGTTCGCGGTTGAGCAGCGCGCTGATGGCCTCCAGATCAGCGGTTCCGGCCACCAGCTCAGGCTGGAGACTGCGGGATTCGCGCACCAGACCGGAGGCGGATCCATTGTTGTCGGCAAACCAAGAAATCGGTCCGGCGATGGCGAATTTACCATCGATCATAACCCCATCGGTCCCGAGTACCTGGCCCTCGATAGTTCTGATATTACCGAGTTGATTGAACTTTTTGGACAAGCCTTCGACGAGGTCGAGACTGGCCTCAGTTCCGGTATCGTTTCCGGCTTGGGCATCGGTAAACAATTGGCTCAGGGAATTGGCCTCGGGCAAAGTCAAGGCACCGCGATAGTTCTTGGTAAAATCAGCCAGGAGACCATCCAGATAGAGTCTTTCATCCCTCCACAGTTTGAGCTGGTTACGCCGCTCGGCAAGCTGTTGATCCACTGATGCCTGGGTTGCTTTGGCGATTTCGTACTGACGCTTTTTCTGGCGGAGGGTCAGGGCACTTTCGGCTGCTTTGCGAGCCAGGGCGGGCTTTTCCGCAGCGATTTTTTTGCGCAGTTCGGCGAGACGGGTAAGTTCGGTCTCCAGGTCTTTGTTGATCGATTGCACCGCTGCGTGGTAGGCAGATTTGGCAGGATCTTCGACCACCGGCGCGGCTTGATTGACTATTGCGGCTTCCTGGGAATAGAGAAAGCGCCCCGCTAACAACAATATGGCAGTCACCCTGGAAAAATTTGTCATCATAAATCTAGTTCGCGTTAGCATCACCCAGGGGGAGTCTGACAAAAGCGGGTGCTTCCTTTTTGGTATGGATATCAACGGCCTGGCGAACCTGTTTGGCGATGGACGGATCTGGAAACCAGGTCCAGCCTTCTTTAGTGGCCCGTCCCATTCCGGCTTTTTGCCCGGTCCGATCCACATACCAGGCCTGGGTCAGACCGAGGTAGAGAACATCCACTTCGATGTCCTTTCCCTCAATATTTCGAATTTCCGGTGAAAAATGGAGTTGATGATTAAATTCGATGGCTTCGTTGAGAATGGCGAGGACATCGCGAAAACGACTTTGGAGATCGCTTTGGTCGCTTTGATCTTTGAGGCGGGTGATGGATTCGAATACTTTGTCACTCACCGGTGGTGGCAAAAGATCAACCTGCGGAATGAGGGCTGCCTCCAGCGCGGAGATGCGTTTTTCGAAGGACGCCCGCCAGCGCTGCCGGGACTTTTCCTCCGCCGTGAGTTCATTGGTCAGTCTTTCGATGTCTGCGACTCGTTCTTTGGCCAGATCGATTACCTCATTCATTTGATTGGCCTCCCGCAGACGGAGATCAGCAAGATCGCTGAGCATTTGTTTTTCCGCCTCCCATTTGGCGGTTTCCTCGGAGATGAGTTTGCGGGTTTCGACCCACTTGGCCACCTTTTCACGGGCCACAGCAGGTGTTGCCGCCTCCTGGGCAGCAGCAGACAGCCCCCCCAGCAGGAGAATAAATACGACGGTTCTTGACATCTGCACTCTAAACGGGGCGACGATTGGCTGGATTAGTTTCATTTCAAAATGGAAAAGGCTCAAACCTTCCGCAGATTAGGTTTGAGCGATTCTCCCCGCCGCTTGCGCGGGGATGGTTGTGTGTTTTTTATTACATTCTGGTTAGTTGCTTGGGTTGGCCAGTTTTGGTTCCCAGAGGATCTCCACGCCAACATAAGCGGAGCGGGGAGCACCGTTGCGCGGACCATCTGGAATTCTGGATGTGATCATGGTGTTGTCAAAGAGGTTGTGAATTCCTCCGATCATGTTGACGCGGTCAGAAATTTCGTAGAAACCGCCAAGATCAACAATAAATCCTCCATCCACGATGCCCTGACGGGAACTGGTCACTGGGATTGGCGAATTCAGCGCGGTCCCAAACGTGTCAGTGATATAGGTAGCATTAAGATTCAAGCCCCACTGATCCGTCTCCAACCCGGCCCCCATCGCCAGTTTCCATTCGGGAATGTAGGGCAGTTCGGCATCGGCAATCCCAGGACCACCGTTTCCATCTCCATAGATGTTCTCACCACCACCAGCTTTGAGAGGATCACCCGCTAAATGGGCCGATGTCCAGGTTGCGGAGAAGAACAACGGTAGGCGGAGACTGCGATCCCTCCACGGATCGTAACTCGCAAGGTATTCGATTCCATAGACTTCGGCTTCTCCGGCGTTTTGCGTTACACCTGTGCCCAAACCTAGGCCGGCGGATTGACCAATTAGATTTTGGAAGTCAGTATAGAAACCTCCGATTTCGGAATTAAAATTCTCTCCGGCGTGACGGAAGCCAAATTCGTAACCAGTGCTGCGTTCCCAGTCGACATCATTAGGCAGATGGGAGCTGGGACCGGGTGCTGCAATGCCGCGGAAAACTCCGCCATAGACCGAATTAATTTCATCCACTTCATAGTTGAAACCAATCCCTGGAGCCACCATACCGGTGGAACCACGTAAACTACGGGTCGGGGTATAGGTGGCGTTGGATTGATATAATACATCACGCTGATCAAGGTGTTCGTAACGAATCCCCGGCGTAACGGTCAGGGCACCGAAGTTTAATGCATCCTGAATCCAGTATGAGGTTGCATAAGTCTCTTCGTAGCGATTTCCTCCAGTTCCGGGTCCGAGATTGTTGATCACGGGGGCGTTACCAATTGAGGTAACGACGTTGGTATTTTCCTGAAATCGCTGGATACTGTCTTTGTGGCGACGGATCCCGGCGGTAATCAGGTGATCAACCGTGCTACCTTCGATTTCATAGTTTGTTTCAGCTTGAAAACCATACGACTCGTAACTCCGGGCATTGTGAGTGTAATTCAAGGTCCCCGCAGCCTGACCGGTCAGACGGGCGAAATTTAATGCATTTCCTGCCGGGTTGGCAAGGATTCGGTGAAGTTGGGTTCCATTCACAGCATTAATTTTAAACCAGTCGCGCTCGAATTGGTTGTAGTAGGCTGCCATCTCCAGATCCCAGGAGTCATTGAACTCAATTGAGTGTTTCAAATAGGTCCGGTGTTGCTCTGTGGTGATATTATCGAGGTAGGACCCCGCATAGCGGTGGTAGGGATTGATGCGGGCATCCGCTTCGGTGAGACCCAGATAGGTTTCGTTTGCATCCAGATCAGACATTCCATATTTGAACTCAAAACGCTGATTAATCAGTGTATTGGGTTCATAAGAGAGTTTGATCATCGGTTCGATGTTGGTATAACCGGTATCACCGCCACCGGGAATCGCTGGCCCGCCAACGATATCGCGGAAGCCGCTTGAGTCTTTGTAGTGCAGCTCAGCAAGGTAACCGATATTTCCAACAGCAGTCTCAATCGTGTCGCCATAGTGAACGTGGGTCTGTTTAGTGTTAAAACTACCATAGGTACTCCGGAGATAGAACTGTTCATTTTCCGGGATCGGAGTGGAGAGATAGTTAATCACTCCTCCCGTGGTGTGGGGGCCAAATCGAACCTGGCTGGAACCTTTTAAAATCTCGATTCCGGCCATTCGGGCGATGTTGGGCGAATAGTAGGCCGAAGGTGCGCTATAGGTGGCTGGTGCAGTTAAAATACCATCTTCCATGACCGTGGTTTTTTCACTCCGGGTTCCGTCTGCTCCGCGGATCGATATATTTGGAAAAAGACCGGCACCATCCTCTTCACGCACGTAAACGCCGGGAACGCGGGCGAGGACCCGGTTAACGTTTACATAGTTTTGTTGGCGAATTTCTTCCGCAGTAACGAAATAACCCGAGCCAGGCAGGCCTACCACATTGGCGACTGGTTCCAGAGTCGAAATAACGGGGGCAAATTGCGCAGTGGTTGTGGCGGGTGCTGATGGCCGCAATACCTGAGATTGAACATTGGTATATGTCTGGCGTTCAAGAGGTGCCGGTGCAGTAGCCTCAACCACCGTTTCAGTCAGGGAGCTTGCTGCGTCAGCCGTCTCTGTTGTTGTTGGGGCGGGAGGTGCAGGAGTGTTTTGTTGTGCCTGGCTGATAGGATCATTAAATCCTAGGGCTGCAAGAAAAGTAAGGAATTTGAAAAGTCGGGGTGATGGTAAACCTCCCAAACGCGTCCGGTGCTCTGTTTTTATGCTTTTGATCTTCATTCTTCTGTTGAGAATGAATCTCAATACCAGAAGCAGCACGGGAATCAAGCGGAAAGTTTAGAAAAATATTAAAAATTATTCGCTTGATCGCGGTATGCTTTTTAAAGGTTCGTTTTGTCAGCCTTGAAAAGATTGCTGGGCCAGCAAGAAGGCTCCAATCGCTCCGGGCAGCCACAGGGCGGCATCACAGAGAGCTGGCACCATCGGTTGACAGGATTTTGGGGTGGAGAAATGGATCAGAAATAGAAGAATATTAGATCCGAGGAGACAAAAACCGGGAATCAGTGGCAGTCCGCAGCTCAAGAGAATCAGGGACGCAATGAAATGGCCTACAAAGCTCGGCAGGAAGGGAAAGTGTCGCTCACTTTTCGAGAACCAAGCCAGTGGATCGGTCGCGGCATCGTAGGAGGATTCGCCCTGTGAAATAATCAGGCAATTTAGGAAACAGAGGATACCAAAAAGCCCAAGAGCCCCCAGCATCTGCCCCGATACGGGTTTGAGAAAGGGGAGTCCCACTCCGGCGGCGAAACAAAAGGCAATAAGCGCTTCTTTCGCCGGGACCAGGTTAAATGGGAATTCCCAGTGATTTCTGAAAAAGTAAACTCCGGTCGCAGCTCCGATCGCTCCAATTTGCCACCAGACGGGGACTGGAAGAAACAGCGCGGCCTCACCCGCCCAGAGCAGTGCCAGACCAAGCATCGCCCTCAGCAAAATCGGGTGATCCCGGGCAAATTGTTTCCTCGCTGGCAAATGATCAGTGAGTGATGCCGCGTCGCAAAGCCGGTCGAAGAGGTAAATGGCCCAAACCGCCGGGATCAGTGAAAAAAAGACCCGCCAATCCGGGGGCTTTCCAAAGCCTGCCGCAAAGACAAACCACCAGGAGGCAGCAACCAGTGGAGCATCCAGCGCCAGATTGCCAGGCAGCATCAGCACTCTCCAAAGTTTCGACTGCCAAGGTATCAAGTTAGTCATTCTGGGAAAAGGTAGTGGGTTTAAACCCAAAAAGAATTCGTTTTTTTCTGGAAGAGGCATTCATTGTCGGCCTCATGGCTACGCACCAAACTTTTGCTCTCATTTTGGCGGGAGGAAGCGGCACCCGCTTCTGGCCGCTCAGTCGTAACGAAAAGCCCAAGCAACTCCTCAAGTTGTTTGATGATGAGACGTTGATCGAAAAAACCGTCAACCGCCTCTCAGGCTTGGTCTCGATGGATAACATCATCGTCCTGACCAATGTAGCGCAGGTCCCCGGGATTCTCGAAGCGCTGCCGGGATTGCCAAAAGAAAACGTCCTTTCCGAACCGGCCCGTCGTGACACGGGGCCAGCCGTGGCCCTGGCGGCAGCCTGGGTCGCCGCCCGCGATCCCAACGCTGTGATGATGGTGCTGCCTGCCGACCAGGTCGTCGCTGATACGGCTGGTTTCCAGAGTATTTTGGAGTCGGCCTGCGCCGTTGCCGCCGCATCCCCCAGCATTGTCACCCTGGGGATCAAGCCCGACTGGCCCTGTCCCTCTTACGGCTATATTGAGAGGGGTGAGGAGGTCGAGATCAAAGGCGTGGAACTGGCCTACCCCATTCTAAAAGTGAAACGTTTTCATGAAAAACCAAGCCCGGAGATCGCAGCACAATTCCTGGCCGCTGGTAATTTTTCGTGGAATGCCGGGATTTTTATCTGGTCGGTTCCAACCCTGAGAGCTGAACTCGCCGCCCATTGCCCGGAGCTGGCCAAATTTGTCGATGACCTTGCCGCCGCTCCCGATTTCAACCAATTTGTCAAAGATCACTTCGAATCTCTTACCAAAATTTCCATCGACTACGCCCTGATGGAACACGCCTCGCAAATCTTGAACATCGAGGCGGATGTGGGTTGGGATGATGTGGGCGGCTGGCCCTCGGTGGCGAAATATTTTCCCCAGGATGCCAGGGAAAACGCGGTGCGCGGTGTCGCCACGGCGATTGATTCAGCCCGAAACATCGCTTATTCAACTGGTGGAAAACGAATTGCCC
The DNA here is from genome assembly GCA_041742015.1 of Verrucomicrobiales bacterium. Lineage (GTDB taxonomy): Bacteria > Verrucomicrobiota > Verrucomicrobiia > Verrucomicrobiales > DEV007 > Arctic95D-9. The sequence goes on from JBGSJM010000416.1 coordinate 10,100, forward strand.
TTCTCGGCGTAAACGATCTCATTATCGTGGAAACGGCGGATGCCATTCTCGTGGCGGATCGCAACAAAGCTGATTCCATCAAGGCGCTGGTTGATCAGTTGCCGCCGGATTTGATTTGAGGTCACATGACTGACAATTGGGTAAAAGCTCTGGGCATTGACTACGGGAAAGTCCGGATTGGACTGGCAACCAGTGATGATCTCGGCATGTTCGCCCATCCCCTCCTCACCATTTCCGGCAAAGCTGAAGATCAGCCCGAGGCAACCATTTTTAACCTCATCAAGGAGCGCGGGATCAGGGAAGTCGTCATCGGTTTGCCCCTTTATTCATCCGGTGCGGAGAGTGCCATGTCACGGGAAGTGGTCGCATTTGTCGCCCGACTCCGGGAAGGCCTGGGGGACGATTTCCCGATCCACCAGGTCGATGAACTTGGAACGACCAAATCCGCCCGGGAAAAGCTGCAGCAAGCCGGCAGAAAACAAAAAGACCAGAAAGCGATTCTCGATCAAGCCGCAGCCGTGGAAATTCTCCAGACCTGGCTGGATCAGCGGAGCAATCCGCTCCTCCCGCTCGATGATTTTTCGGAGGAAGAGCCGTATTGAGGAACCAGATTTTTCCGGTATCCTGCCAATTGAAAATACAAAGAATGACTGTTTCAATTGTACCCTGTTGAGTGGCGGATTGTACCCTGTTTAATGAGAGATTGTACCCTGTTGAAAAAATCGATTTTTATTTTTGCCGTCGTTTTCTTTTGCGCCAACACCCAGTTTCCAGGCTGGTTGCAATCGGCGGAGGTGCCTGTGCAATTTGTCGAAAAACACTGCCTGGAATGTCATGATGACTTGACCTCCGAGGGTGACTTTCGGGCTGATTTGCTAAAGTTGGATTTAATGGATTTGAAAAATCACGAACTCTGGGAGCGCGTTCTCGCACGGGTGGGGAGCGGAGAGATGCCACCGAGAAAAAAGAAAGAACAACCCACTCCTGGAGAACGAGCAAAAGCGCTAACTGAACTCAAAACCGCCTTTTATCAGTCTGCTCAAAGCCACCGTAGCGAGAGCGGTCGAGTTCGCACCCGGCGGCTGAACCGCCTGGAGTATGAAAACACCGTCCGGGATCTGCTCGGCATCGACACCCCACTGCGCGATCTCCTGCCTGAGGACGACCTGCGCGACGGCTTTAGCAACCAATCCGCAGCGCTGAGCATTTCGCCGGTTCACATCCAGCAATACCTGGCGGCGGCGGACCGCGCCCTGGAGGCGGCCAGCGTCCGCCAGATCCAGCCGGAAACCAAAACCCACCGTTTTTCCTACACTCACGAGCAGGAAAAATCTTTCCACGGGCACGCCCACAACCAGCTCCAGTGCAACCTGCGTGGCGAGGATCTGCACTTTTTCCTGGATACCCACATCGAGGTGCCCGCCTACCTGCGGCAGTTTGAGGCGGTGACCCGCGACACGCCAGGCAGGTATCGCATTCGCATCGCCACGGAAGCGCGTGACACGACCAACGGCGAGGATCTTATTTTCAGTGTCTGGCTCGCCGCAGGTGGCAAGCGACGGGAATTGCTTGGTCACTTCGATGCTCAGCACCAAAAGGAAAGCGTAGTCGAGTTGACGAGGCCCTTTGAACGCGGGGAAACCATCATCATCGCGCCTTATCGCATGGCGAAAGTTAGGATCGATGCGGGTTACAGCGTCTATTTGCCAGACAAGCAGGAGAAGATTCCCAAGGGCTGGCATCATATTAGCAATCCCAATCCGCCCATTGCCACGGTGGGTCCGGCCATCGTGGTGAAGCCCGTGGAGATCACCGGCCCGCTGCTTGATTATTGGCCGCCGGAGGGACATCAACTACTTTACGGTAAAGAAGCGGAGTTGGCTCCGGCCGCAGAGATCGCCAAAACGGTACGGGTGCCAGAGACGATTCTTCGTCCGGTGCGTGCTTCCCGGCATCTCAAAGATCCCGTCACCGTCCGGCTGCCAGCAGAAAAGTCAGAATCAGTCGTCCGCGAGGTGCTGACTCGCTTCATCAGTCGTGCCTTTCGTCGCCCCGCCACCGCCGAGGAAGTCGAGCCTTACCAGGCGATGACCCGGGAGCGCCTCGCCAGGGGCGAATGCCTCGAAGTCGCGCTCAATACGGCACACCGCGCCGTGCTCTGTTCTCCGGATTTTCTCTTTCTCGTCGAGCAGGGGCCGAAATTGACCAGCCACGAGTTGGCGGCGCGACTTTCGTATTTTCTGTGGCGTTCCGCTCCCGACGAGGGACTGCGGAAGCTGGCGGACAAAGGTGAGCTGACCAAACCGGGAGACCTGCGTAGTGAAGCGGACCGGCTGATTGCCTCACCGCGCTTCGAGGCCTTCACCCATGACTTTCTCGCCCAATGGCTCAACCTGCGCGAGATCGACGCGACCACGCCGGACCGCGATCTTTTCCCCGAGTATTTCGAGAGTATCCACGATGGCCGGCAGGACGTGCTGCTGCACGATTCGATTGTGGGGGAAACGCGCGCCTTTTTCCGCGATCTCGTGGAGCGGGACCTCGGAGTCACGATGCTCGTTTCGGCACCTCACGCCTACCTCAATCAACGCCTCGCCGAGCACTACGATTTGCCTTTGGCGAAAGGTGCGGGCCTTCGCCGGGTTGACTTGCCCGCCGATAGCCTGCGCGGTGGATTGCTCACCCAGGCGAGTATCTTGAAGGTCACCGCCAACGGCGCCAACACCTCGCCAGTGCTGCGCGGAGTCTGGCTGCTGGAGCGGCTCCTGGGCACGCCTGCTCCTCCACCGCCGCCGAATGCAGGATCGATCGAGCCCGACACGCGCGGCGCGACTACCATCCGCGAGCAACTCGCCAAACACCAGTCCGTCAAGTCCTGCGCCGGCTGCCACCAGAAGATCGATCCGCCCGGATTTGTCCTCGAAGCCTTCGACCCCATCGGTCGCCAGCGCGATTTTTACCGTACCACAGAGACCGGGGAAAAACTCAATGAAGTGAAGACCTTTTTCGGAGCCCACTACGGCCTGGTCAAATACCTCAAAGGAGCCACCGTGGATACCCGGAGCCAGCTACCCGGCGGGGTGGAAATCGCCGATATCCGCGCTTACAAGGCTGCTCTCGCCACCCGACCCGAACTACTCGCCCGCAGTCTCGTCCGCAAGCTCGCCACCTTCGCCACCGGAGAGAGTGTGGAGGCGGGGGACGAACTGGTCGTTGATGCCATATTGAAAAAATCCGAAAAATCCGGCTTTGGCCTGCGCACCCTGATACACGAAGTCGTGCAGAGCGAACTCTTTACCAGCAAATAACAAAACACTATGAAACCACTTCCACGCCGCCTCTTTCTGAAAAGCTCTGGCATCGCCATGGGGCTGCCGATGCTGGAGTCCATGCTGCCATCGGGCCGCCTCGCTGCTGCGCCAGCCGCTCCACCACGCCGGATGGTTTGCATCGGGGTTCCTTTTGGCTTTGATCCCACTGCTTTTGTCCCCGTCGCCGCCGGTCGTGAGTACGCTTTGCCATCGCACCTCACCCATCTCGCCGCCTTTCGCGAGGACTTCACCGTGATCAGCGGCCTGAGCCATCCCAACACCGGGGGTGGGGGACACAAGGCGGAAGCTGTCATGCTCACGGGCGCGCCTTATCCCGACTATTCCCACAATTTGAAAAACACCATCTCGGTGGACCAGGCTTTTGCGGCCCATGTTCGCGGAGAGACGCGCTACGAGAGTCTCGCCCTGACCACGCAGGGTCAATCCCTTTCCGTCACCGCCAATGGCGTCTCTATTCCCTCCATAGGCCAGCCCTCAGCCGTTTTTAAGAAGCTTTTCCTCGCTGCCACCCCCGCCGAGATGGATGCCGAAATGCGGCGTATCGACGAAGGCCGCAGCATGCTCGATTTCGTTGGCGACCGGGCCAAAAGCCTGAACAGCCGGATCAGTAGCGCTGACCGCCAGCGTGTCGAGGAATACTTCGAATCCGTCCGCGACGTGGAACGCCAACTCCAGATGGCGCGCGAGTGGGTCAATCGCCCCAAGCCCAAAGCCGCTGGTAGCGAACCGAAGGACATTACCGACAACCAGCAACAAAAAGCGAAGTTCCAACTCATGATCGACATGATCCACCTAGCCCTGGTCACCGACTCGACCCGGGCAGTGAGCCTCATGACTTTCGGGATGCATCACGACCTTTCCCATCACGGCAAAGAACCGAAAAAGCTCGCCGCCTGTCGCCAGGTCGAAGTGGAGCTAATCCAGGCCTTCGGCGGCCTGCTCACCAAGCTGAAAAGCGCCCAAGAAGGCGCCTCCACCCTGCTCGACTCCACCATGGTGATGATGACGAGCAACTTGCGCGATGGCAACACCCATTGGACCTACAACCTGCCCGCGATCCTCGCCGGAGGTGGTTTCCGCCACGGCCAGCATCTCGCCTTCAATCGTCCCTACATTGAGGATGTGAAGCTGGAACTCAACCCCGTCCCAGAGACCAAGATCAAGGTCGAGAAAAAGATCCCCCTGATGGGCCAGGATCAGCAGCCGCTCTGCAATCTCTATACGTCGATGCTACGGCGCGGTGGAGTCGAAACCGAGCGATTTAGCACCGCAACGGGTCCGCTTGAGGGATTGGAAATGGTATAGACTTTCCCCGCTATTTCACGTTGAGAATTCCGAGTTCTGGATTGTCCATCGGAAAGACCGGGCTTCCATTCTCACGGGGGCGGCAGCCAACTGCATCGCCTTTGGAAGCGGTGAGTGGTACTATGCTGCCGCCACCGTCACTTTGTACGATCACGATTTTTCCATCCCGCCAGGCGCGCCCCGGTTTGGCGGCTCCTTTGTGGCTGGAATTCCATTGGGCTGGCCAGTTGGTTCCCACAGGATTTTCATAAATCAGTGGAATGTTGGCGGGGGAACTGTCTGAGAGGCCCCGGGTCATCGCCCAATGGTTCTCTCCTGCTTCCAATGCATTGAGGAAATCAGGATCTGTGCCGATGTTGCCATCCGGTTGGTAGGGGCTGGATGGGCAACCAAATACCTTTTCATCTTCGAGATAGCCTTGTTTAAACAAAATCCCGAAGACTTCATTTGAGCTGCCCGCATCAGGCAGCAGGGCGTCTGGGTAGGTTCCGTTATTATCAGCCGCATGTACTCGCAAACCCAAAGCTATCTGCCTGGCATTGCTAATCGCTCGCACCTGATGGGCACGTTCGGTCGTGCGCGAGAAGGCTGGAAGGGCGACGGCGGCCAAAATCGCGATCAAAAATATTGCTGCGAAAATGACCACCCCAACTACGATTACAACGATCCCTATTCCGCTTGATTTTTTTGCGGCACCAGGCATTTGCGGGCCGTGGAGCGGCGGTGGTCCTGCCGGGGACAGCTGCGGAAAGAGTTCCCCAAGCATCTTCCAATCCGTCATCCCATCTCCCCAAACTAGATCCGTTTGCTGGCAAAATCCGTTGGCAAGTCCGTCCCGGAGTTGCGCCTCGGTAAATTGGCCCAATGTCTGGCCATCGCGTGCGAGCGTGTATTTCATCAGCGAGGCTAAGGGATGAGCCGTTCTCCGTCAAATTTTCATGGCGACAGTCACCAAAGCCATGATGTAACGGTGTTTTTGCCTCCGGGGCGGTCTGTTTTCTCAATCCTCGGCAAAATCTAATTGCCGTTTCCCCCTTCGGAACGTCGATTGACCCCTTCGGAACGTCGAATGACCCCTTCTGTACCCAAATCGACCCCTTTCGTACCCAGATCGACCCCTTCTGTACCCAGATCGCCCCCTTCTGTACCCAGATCGACCCCTTCCGTATCCAAACTGACCCCTTCTGTACCCAAATCGACCCGTTCGGAACGGAAACATCGACGTTCCGAACGGGTCAATTGACGATTTGTGCTCCAAAAGAGGTGATCAACGCTTGGAAAAGGTCGTTTCGCCCTCGGGAACGCGGGTAGTTACCAGCGAATTACGTGGTCGGCGGAGTGCCGCCACCGCCACGGGGGAAGAAACAGCGCAGGTTTTGATAAATGGTATCCGCTCCTACCACGCCGCGTTTGGCGGCCTGCTTCACGTTTTGGTAAAAGAATAGGTAGGCCATGTAAATGTCACTTCCGGCCAGCGCGTGGGTGTCCTCGGACCTGTGATTCAACAGGGTATGATGGCCGATTAAACAGGGTATGATGAGGGACTTAACAGGGTACGATGGCGCAGGCAAATGTTTTGTCACAATACACCCGGCGGAAGAGACTCCACCAGCCTTTCCGAATGACAAAGGTCAGAATCAAGTATGATTTAAAGCTTGAAATGCAATGACCGATGTTTCATTTTCGCACTATGAAATCGCTGATTCTGGCTAGCCGCTCTACCCGTCGTCGCTTCCTCCGCGGGCTCGGCGTTTCGCTTGCCCTTCCCACGTTGGAGAGCATGGTGCCTGCTTTCGCCAGCGCTGCCGCACTAAAGCCACCGAAGCGAATGCTGCTCATCTCCAACAATCTCGGCGTGCTGCCGCAGCATTTTTTTCCGAAAGACAAAGGCCCGGGCTACACGCTCTCGCCTTACTTGAAGGAACTTGCCGCGTTTCGCCAGGACTTCACGGTTTGCAGTGGGCTTTCGCATCCGGCGGTGGTCGGCGGGCATAGCACGGAGAACTGTTTTCTCACCGCTGCGCCCGACCCCACTCGCAGCGGATTCCGCAACAGTGTCTCACTCGACCAGTTCGCGGCTGAGAAACTCGGCCAGCAGACCCGCTTTTCCACCCTGAACCTCGGCGTGAATATCGACAAGGCGAACCGCAGCCTATCATGGACTCGCGATGGCGTGCTGCTGCCTGCCGAGGACAGCCCGGCGGCTTTGTTCCGGAAAATGTTCATCCAGGGCGATGCCAGGGAGGTCGCCCTGCGGCTGAAGCGTCTTCAGGAGCGCGGCAGTATCCTCGATGCGCTCAGCGACGACATGCGCGACTTTCAGCGCGGCCTCGGCGGTGGCGATAAGAGCCGCCTCGATCAGTATCTCACTTCGGTCCGAGAGCTGGAGGAGCGGCTCGCCGTCTCCGGTGAATGGGAGCAAAAGCCCAAACCAGCCACTATGACCGGGGAGCCCCAGGACATCGCCGACAAAGCCAGGTTTTTCCCCAGGATTCAGCTCATGCTCGACATGGCCCGGCTCGCCTTCGAGTCGGACTCTACGCGTATCATCACGCTCATGGTGGACGGCTTTGCGACGCCTGCCTTTGAGATCGACGAACGCCAGCGCACCCGCGATGGCTATCACAATCTCAGTCACCACGGCCAGTCGAAGGAAAAGCTCGCCGAGTTGGAGCAGGTGGACCTGCAACAGATGCGCCACCTGCGCGATCTCCTATCAGCACTCGCCACCACACCCGCCGCAGACGGCAGCCGCCTCCTCGACCAGACGATGGTCCTCTACGGCAGTAACCTCGGCGATGCGAACGTCCACAACTGCACCAACCTCCCCATCTTCCTCGCCGGTGGCGGCCTGAAACACCAGGGCCACCTCGCCTTCGACACGGTGCGGAACAAGCCGCTTTGCAACATGTTCGTCTCCATGCTGCAAAACATGGGTATCGACTCGGCGTCATTTGGCAGCAGCACCGGAACACTCACCGGGTTGGAACCAATCTAAAATTTAATGATGAAACAAATTCTCTTTTCCCTTCTCCTCGCTACTTCCGCTTTTGCCGAGGTCAAAATTGAAACCATCGCCGTGCCCATGCGCGATGGCATTAAGCTCGCCACCGACATTTATCACGATGATGCGGCTCCAAAGGCCCCTGTCATCCTCATGCGCACGCCGTATGACCGCACCAAGCAAAAAGGCAGCGCCGAGCGATTTGCCAAAGCCGGCTACATCTTTGTGGCCCAGGATTGCCGGGGTACCAAAGCCTCTGAGGGCGTTATGGCCCCCTACAACAACGAAGGCCAGGATGGCTATGACACGATCGAGTGGATCACAAGCCAGCCCTGGTGCAGTGGTCGCGTGGGTATGATGGGTGGGTCTTATGTCGGTGCGGTTCAGTGGCAGGCGGCGGTGGAAAATCCGCCCGGACTCGCTGCCATCGTACCTCAGGCTACGTGGAGCAGCTTTTATCGCAATCTCTACCTCGGCGGCTCCGTGAGGCTCGCGCTAATCTCCGGCTGGATCGCTGGCAACACGCCCAAACCCGAGGGCGTGAAACCCGCCGACATGAACACCGCGCTGCTGCGTCTGCCCCTCAGCGAGGTGGACAACGCCATTGGCTGGGACATGCCCTGGCTTGATGCTTTTCTCACGCATCCTGAGCCCAATGGATTCTGGACTAGGCTAGACCTCACGCCGCGTTTGCCCGAGTTGCAACTGCCCGTGCTGCACGTCGTCGGCTATTACGACTTCTTTTCCCGTGAGTCAGTAGATAATTTCATGATCATGCAAAAACAGGCGCGTGATGCAACGACCCGCCAGCAGCAGCGCCTCATCCTCGGTCCCTGGGATCACGGAACCATCGGCAAAACCAAGGTCGCTGAAGTTGAGTTTGGCCCTGATGCTGCCGTGGACACCTTTGCGCTGCAACTCGATTGGTTTGATCGCCATCTCAAACAAGACACCGCAGCGCTTGCGAAACCTTTCCCACCCGTGCGCTATTTTTCCATGGGTGACAACGTCTGGTGCGACGCGCAAACCTGGCCGCCCGAAGGTTTCACCGCAACCTCGTTCTACCTGCAATCCGAAGGTAAAGCCAACACCCGCCAGGGTAAAGGTCGTCTCACTCGTTTGGCTCCCACAGGTGATCAACCGGCTGATACCTTCCTCGCAGATCCTGCCAACCCCACTCCGTCCAGCCCCGTCACCGAAGTACGTCCGCTCAAAGCCGCCGTGTGGGGGCCGGTGGATCAAGGTGCCACCGACGATCGGGCCGATGTGCTCGTTTACACCAGCGAAGTGATGACCGAGCCGCTCACCTTCGCCGGCAATGCCGCAGCGAAGCTCTATGTCTCCACCAACACGCCCGATGGTGATTGGGCCGTGAAACTCATCGACGTGCGTCCAGATGGCTTCGCGCAAAACCTTGCCCGGGGCATCCTCCGTGGACGTTATCGCAGTTCGCTACTCAAGCCTGAACTGATGCAGCCAGGCCAGGTTTACGAGATTACGGTTGATCTGGGTCCAGTCGCCGCCACCATCGTCAAAGGTCACCAACTTCGCGTGGATATAAGTGGTGCTGATTTCCCGCTCTACGACCGCAACCCCAATACCGCCGAAGGCATCAGCAGCAGCAAGATCGCCATCGCCACCGAGCAAGTGCATCACAAACCGGGAGCGCTTTCCCACCTCGTGCTTCCCGTTCGATGATTTGCAAAGGCAAAAAGTTCACAGCCAAAATCATGAAGAGTCAAAGCCCATTTTTCTGGCTGCCATTTTCTTGCCTGATTCTGATTCCACTTCGCGCGGTTGAGGTTCCCACTGAGACCTGGACCGAAAAATGGCCAGACAAGGCGGGCCAGCTTCAAACTATTACCGTCACCGCCGAAGTGTGGACTTCGGCGTTTCAGGCTGATCTGGATGCCGATGGCCAACTGCACATTCCCGCGCGAGCAAAGCCCTACTACCTCGACGGGCCGTTGGTGATGAAGTCAGGCCAAAAACTCACGGCGGATGCCAAAGCAGAGATTCGGCTGAAACCGGGCTCCAACACCTGCATGGTGCGGAACGAGCATGTCGCCACCTTGAACAAAAAGCCCGTGCCCGCTGATCAGCCGCTCGACACGGACATCTCCATCGAAGGCGGCATCTGGACCACCCGCGCCACCGCCCTATCCAACAACGGCAACGAGCGTGGCCACTCCTCGAAGGAAAATCCCGCTTTCGGTACGCACGGCGTCATCCTTTTGCAAAATGTCCGCCGCGTCTCGGTCAAGAACATCACCATTCGCCAGAGCCGACCTTTCGGGGTGCATCTGGCGAACGCGCATGAGTTCACCGTCGAAAACATTACCCTCGAAGAGCATCGCCGCGACGGCGTGCATGTGAATGGTCTCGCCAGTGACGGCGTCATCCGGGGCGTGCACGGCGTCTCACACGATGACAACGTCGCTCTAAATGCCTGGGAATGGAAAAACTACGCACCGAGCTACGGTCCCATCGAGCGTATCACCATCGAGGACGTCACTGGAGCGCCTGCGGGCGAGTCCGCTGCCAATTCCATTCGCATCCTGCCTGGCGTAAAGCGGTTCGACACCGGAACCACATTTGATTGCTCCATAAGCGACATCACCCTGCGTCGCATCACCGACATCCGGCAAATCAAAATCTACGATCAGCCGAACCTCGAACTCGGCCGCGACCAGGACTTTAGCGTTGGGGTCGGCACGGTAAAAAACTTCCGTTTGGAAAACCTCACCCTCAATCACCCTGGCCAGATCGAACTCCACGCCAACACCGATGGCCTCACAATTCACGATGTCCGCGTGCATCATCCCATCACCCCCGACTGGCATCTGCTCTCCATTGGGCCGCTGTCCCAGACCTATAAGCACGGCAATTCGGAAGATCCCGCGAAATGGACTGAGATTTTCTCTCCCGATCTCGACTGCACGGTGCGTAACCTCCGCATCTCCGGCGTCCGCACCGGCGATTCGCAGACTGATTTGCCCATTGAGCAAGTTGTCAAGGTTATCGAGCAAAAGCTCAATCCTGACTATCCAAAAACCACCCCGAAAGGTGGCACCGGCAGAGGAATCTGGATTCGTTGAATCATAAAACTCGCGGTTCACTCATTGTTGCCTTGTTTGACGACGACTGTACCCTGTTGAATGACAGGCTGTACCCTGTTTGATAGGGGACTGTTTCGACCTTCAAAGTGGTGGGGCAATGGGCTGGGCCATGGCGTGAAGGGCGCTTTCCTTGCCGTAGACGGTCAGGACATCACCCGCGTTGACCCTATTGTCGCGACCGGGCATACTGGGATGGGTTTCTCCATCTCGTTTGATTGCCAGGACGACGACACTGTGATCCCAGGGACGCGATTCACCCAGGGTGCGCCCGGCCAGATAGCTGTCTGCGGTGATTTCAATCTCGGAGACGACGTAGCCGTGCTGGATGCGAAGAAGCATCTCATAATCAAGGGCTCGAACCATTCCCGAACGTTCCAGGGTGTATTGGATCAAGCGATCAAGCGCCTTATCAAACCAGGTCAGGCGGGAAACCAGGATCAGCAGCAACAAACCACCCAGCAGCCCGCCCAGTATGAGGATGGTGTTCCCGCCAGAGCCACTTTGGAAAAGCGTGGCGATCAGGGTGGCCAACGCGGAGGTCAGGCCTATGTTGCCAACGAGAATGAGATCCCGGATGATGCGGCGGCGGGCGGGATGGTTTACGACCAGCTCGGTTTCCTTCGTGGTAAAGCCCACGCCGAAAAATGCGGAATAGGCCTGAAAGCTGGCGGTATCCCTACTGATCCCGGTCATCATCAAGGCTTTTGATCCGACCCGCACCGCCAGCAGTGAGATGATGGCGATGGCGAGAAGGGCGATAACCGGGGCAATCATGGTCTGACTGCCAGGCTAGAGGGTTCCATTTTTGATAAGCTCGACACCCTTGGCAACGTCGAGCCGGATTCCCTCGGGCCACTTGGCACCCTGTTCAATCCATCGGTAAATGATGTCTTTTTCGTCCTCGGTGAGGCGGTGACCCTGAGCAGGCATCGCTTCGACGAAATATCCGGGCAAACTTGTCACCAGGTAGAAACTGCTGTTTCTGGCGTTACCGGGAAGCAAAATCGGACGGTTTGGTTTGGTGGCTTCGAGGATCTGTTCACGGGTGTGAAACTTAATTCCCGCAAAGTTGGATTTGTCATTGTGACACTGGAGGCAATGGGTTTCCAAGACTGGCTTGACCTCTTTGGTAAAGCTAACTGGTTTGCCCTTGGCGAGAACCAGCAGAGGCCTGCTATCCTTTTTGTTGACCGGCGGAGGATCATTTGGGTCTCCGTAGGCCTGGCCGAGAGTTAAAGAAAGAAGGATCACCGTAAAAAGCCCAGAATATGGATTGGAAAGCATTTTCATAAGGATACCTTAAATTCATCTGGCTCCTCAATCTGGGTATGGATTGTGATTTTATCAGCATCATTTGCGGCTTCAGGGAATCCAAGTCTAAGGAGTTGTGCCAATTGAGTTTTCCCGAGGAAATCCCTCAAAAAGTTAATCTAACCCGTCACCTTCACAGGGCTCCATTTGTATTATCAAAACTACTGCTGAACCATCACCAAAGTCAGACGCTGGCTGCCACGCAGCACTGTGGCGGGTAGGCTTTCGCCGGGGCGGTGCTTCAGGAGGAGGTGACCGATCAGGGCGCTTTCGGTGATGCGCTCTTTGAGATCGCCTACTTGCAAAATGATATCATCTTTCAAAAATCCCGCCTTTTTCGCCCGGGCATGGTTGCCGTACTGGCCCACATGGAAAATGCGCAGCGCCATCTGGTCCGGGCTCAGGTTCAGCGTGGCCCGCTCTGCATCGGGGATGTCGTCCATTTTCATGCCCCCGAAGGCCATCGCCCGCATCGGCCAGGTGCCGACGCGTTTGCCTATGTCCGAGTTTAGGCGCCAGCCAGGTGGTAATTCGAGATTCACCGGGGCTTGTTTGTCTCCTCGACTCAAGATCGCGGGCAGCGTGCCTGACTCCGGTGAACGATGCAAAACCCAACTCACATCCGCGATGGAAACGAGGGGGGAACCATTCAGCGCAGTAAAGGAATCTCCCGCCCGAATCCCGGCGCGGGCGGCTGGTGAATCAATGGCGACAGCCTCCACCCGGGCAATATCATCTGTTCGGAGCGTAATGCCCAGTGTTTCGATGGATGGCTGGGGATAGATCCACTCTACCGGGAGTGGTTTGTTCTGGGCGCGGTAAAAGGTGCGGAAAGCATCCCCCACCATGTGACAATGGACACAACTGCCAACCACTTTGCCACTCCAGTCCAGCTCGCTGCGGTATTTCGGAGAGAGGGCCGGAAACTCAACCGGAGTTTTAAAAGGAGTCGGGCCACCCTGTTTGCCAGCCAGGACGGAGCGGTTGGCCGGATATCCTTTATGAACGGCCAGACTGGCCTCCAACGCTTTTTTGAAGCTCTCCGTGCTCCGGTCAAGGGGATCTTTTTGATGCACCCAGGAGCCGTAGCGCCCGTAAACGGTCCCATCTCCATTGAAAAACATGGCCGAAAAGGATAAGTCATAGTCAAACTGGAAACGAGCAAGATCGAGCGCGTTGGCGTTGATGACCCGGACGCAGACAAACTGGTCGAGTAGCGGGACCAGGTTTGGCTCCTCCAGCACACCGGCGTCCATCCCGGCGCAGGACATGCAGGGGATGCAGCGCAGCACCACCAGGAGCGGCTTGCCGGTGGTCTTGGCGAGTTGGAAGCCACCTTCGAGATCGTTCCAGTTCCATCTCGCGTCGTTTTCCATCTTCGATTTCTCCGTGCGCACCGCACCTTCGCGGTCTTTGACGGTTTCGGCTTTAACAGCCACTGAAGCAAATAAGGTGAGAGCCAGAAAAGTAAGACAGTGTTTCATGTCAATCATCTTCACCAAAAAATCAGGGGAAGCACAAGCAAAAAACGCGGCCTTCCGCCTCCCCGACTCCATCACGTTTGGGAACGATGGAAAGAAGCCTGCTCTTGAATGGCGGTCTTTTCATCATCCGAGAGCCGGGAGAGGTTTCGCATTTGCATGGCCATGCGTTGGTTTTTGCGTAAAAAGACTTCATGCCGCAGGAGAAAGTCCCAGTATAAAGTCGTAAACGGGCAGGCATTTTCCCCGGTGCTAAGGGCGGGATTGTAGCGGCAGGTGGAGCAGTAGTTACTCATTCGCTGGATATACTTGCCAGATGCCACATAGGGTTTGCTGGCCATGAGCCCGCCATCGCCATGCTGGGACATACCGAGAGTGTTGGGCAGTTCCACCCACTCCACCGCATCGACATAGACAGCCAGATACCACTCATGTACCGATTGCGGACGCACTCCGTAGAGCAAAGCATACAGACCCGTAACCATAAGCCGCTGGATGTGGTGGGCATATCCCAACCGCAGGGTTTGCGATAGGGCATCTCTCATACACACCATGTCAGTTTCTGCCGTCCAGTAAAAGGCGGGTAGTGACTGAACGGCATTCAGGGCGTTTTTATCTATATATTCCGGCATATACCGCCAATAGATGCCCCTCACATACTCTCGCCAGCCGAGAATCTGGCGGATAAAGCCCTCCACCGCCGCCAGCGGAGCCATACCGGTGTGGTAGGCCTTTTCTGCCTCCGCGATGACGAGACGCGGATTGAGCATCTTCAAATTCATCGCGGAGCTCAGCCGACTGTGAAAAAGCCAGGGTTCCGCCGTCCACATGGCATCCTGCCAGTCACCAAATTGCGCCAGGCGATGCTCGATAAAATCATGCAATGCTGCTTCCGCCTGTGGCACCGTGACCGGCCAGTCAAAGCCATCCAGATCACCGGGATGGTCCGCAAATCGAGTGTTTACGAGTTCAATCACCTCCCGGGTCAACTCATCCACCGGAAACTTCAGCGGTGCCAGGCGCAGGGGCGGCCCCTGTTTGCCAAAGCTCTTCCGGTTTTCGGCATCGTAGTTCCACTCTCCACCCACCGGCTTTTTCCCGTCCATGAGGACACCATGCAGCTGGCGCATCTCCCGGTAAAAATACTCCATCCGCAGTTGCTTGCGCCCTTCGCAGTGTTTGGCGAAATCTCTGGCCGAGCTGAAAAAATGCGTATCCTCCCGTTCATCGAGCGGGAGCGCGGCAGCCGTCGCGACCTGGCGGATTTCCTCCCGCACCGACCATTCACCCGCCTCCACCATGACAAGTTGCCGGGGTTTTAGTTTGAGGATCGATTCAGCCAAGACATCCCGAAATGTCTCTCCAGCGCAGGGTTGCCCCTGATTGTCACTCCCTCGCCACACGCCACTGCTCGCGGTGAGTTCCCGATAACAGACTCTCCAGGACCGGGAGCGCAGCTCTTCCCGGAAATGCCGCATCGCCGTGAGAAACATAGCGATTCGTATCTTTGAGTTCCATACCTTGGTTGATTCGTGGGCCACCTCCGCCATCCACACGACATCCTGCTCGGGATCGAAGTTGAGAAATGCAGCGGACTCCGCATCGAGCTGATCTCCCAGCACGAGCACCAATGAGCGGATTGGTTTTGCCTTCATGGGGTGAACTCCGTGGAAGCAACCGAGCCATCCTGCTCCTCCAGTTCACGCAACCTGGCGGCGAGGGTATCCCGGGTTTTCTTTTTCGCATAAGTTCCCAGAACCAGCCGCAAAGGCACCCGATCACCAGTGGCGAGACGCACAATCACCTCCGCCGCTTTGCTGGGATCTCCGACCTGTTTTCCATCCATCCGGGTCAGCATGGTGGAGAATTTCCCCACATTGGAGTCATACGATTGGTTCGTGCTGGCCGTTCGTTTTAGAGATTTGCTGATAAATGCGGTGCGGAATGGCCCCGGCTGCACCAGCATGACCTTGACTCCCCACGGCGCCATTTCCAAGCGATAGCTCTCGCTCGCCGCTTCCAATGCCGCCTTCGCCGCCCCATAGATGCTGAAGCCCGGGTAATTTGCGATGGCCGCCGCCGCACTCACATTCACGACCATCCCACCATTTTGCTCACGGAAATGCGGAGCCGCCGCCCTCATCAGGCGGATGGCACCAAAAAAGTTCACCTCCATGCAGCGAGCCGCTTCCTCATCGCTAGTATCCTCCAGCGCACCGAGTAGCGCGTAGCCGGCATTGTTGACCAGGACATCCACTTTACCGGCCCACTTGACCGCATCAGCCAGAGCTGCCCTGGCATCGCCCCCCGCCACATCGTAAGCGAGGCGCAGACAATCCGGGTGGTTACTGAACCGGTTCAGCGCCGTCAACTCTCGCGCCGTAACCACCACCCGATGCCCCGCCCGAAGCGCCGCATCTGCCAGAGCTGCGCCGAGGCCGCTGCTACAACCTGTTATGAACCAAACCTTACTCATTTATTTGCCTCCAGAGTACGCAGTAGCCGGAAATGTGGACGCTCAAGCCGTGAAGCATGATCTTACTGCATCAAAAACTGTTTGCGTTTCCACAGCAAAGGGGATCAATTCCCATCCTGTTACTGATGATTTCTCAACTGCCTCGGTGGGTCTGGACTGGAACGTGGGCCCTGGCTTTCGTGGCGGGGATCGTAAACGTCGTTGGACTACTCGGCTTCGAGCACCAGACCGTTACTCATCTTACTGGCACTACGTCCATGCTCGCGGTGGCGTTGGCGTCCCTGGACGGTGCTGATGCCCTACACTTTGCTGCCATGCTCGGCTCGTTTATGGCGGGCACAGTCCTGAGTGGTGTTCTTATTCAAGACAGCACTCTCAAGCTCGGACGCCGCTACGGCGTCGCCCTGCTTTTGGAGTCCATTTTGCTCTGCGTTGCCGTCCCGCTGCTAAAGCACAATAACATCCTTGGCATCTATTCCGCGTCTTGCGCCTGCGGCCTTCAGAATGCGATGGTGACCACCTACAGCGGTTCTGTGATCCGCACCACTCACATTTCCGGTATGTTCACCGACCTCGGCATCTTTCTCGGTCACACTCTGCGCGGCATCCCCGTCGATTCACGTCGACTGCGGCTTTGTCTGCTCGTCATTTCGGGCTTTCTCGTCGGCGGTGTCGTGGGCACCATTGCTTTCCAGCGCTTTAGTTACTCAGCTCTTTTCATTCCGGCTTTTCTCACAGCTACCGCGGCGCTTGCTTATGGAACTTTTCTTCTCCGCAAGCGCCGCAACGCCTAGCGTCGGATTGTATCTGTGCAATCGAATTCGCGCCCCTTGTTTTATGGCAAAAGGTATCTCTGGTGTGGGAAAACATGAGGACGATTCCAAATCAAATTGAAAGGCGCAATTAAGGTCGCTGACAGTCAAATAAAGGATGACAATGTCGGAGTAAAGGATGGCAATGTCGGAGTAAAGGATGGCAGTTCAGTCGTGAAGGATGGCAGTTCAGTCGTGAAGGATGGCAGTTCAGTCGTAAAGGATGGCAGTTCAGTCGT
>JBGSJM010000417.1:0-9131 GCA_041742015.1 Verrucomicrobiales bacterium
GTCAATGCCATCGCACCCGGGTTTATCGTCACGGATATGACCGATGGGTTGACCGAGGAGATGCAAACCCAGATCAAAAGCGCGATTCCATTGGGATTTTTTGGCGAGACGGCAGATATCGCCAACGCCGTCGAATTCCTCGCCAGCGAAAAAGCCCGTTATATCACCGGGCAAGTTCTCACCGTGGACGGTGGAATGGTGATGTAACAGGGTACAGTGACCGATTCAACAGGGTACAATGATCGATCAAATCAATATCGAGGCCATCAAACAAATCGCTCGCGATGCTGGGAGAGAGATTCTCGATGTTTATGGCACTGCGTTTACCGTGGATGTCAAAGAAGACCAATCCCCTCTGACTGAGGCTGATCGGCGGGGGAATGTGGTTATTGTCAATGCCCTGACAGAGCAGTATCCCGATATTCCCATCATTTCCGAGGAAACCAGCACCGTCAGTTACGGGGAACGAAAGAATTGGGAGTATTTCTGGCTGGTTGATCCTCTGGATGGCACCAAAGAGTTCATCAAACGAAACGGGGAATTTACGGTCAACATCGCGCTGATTCACAAAGACACTCCGGTTCTCGGGGTGGTGTATCAACCTGTGGGCGACCGAATGTTCTGGAGCAAACAGGGTTCTGGAGCGTGGCTTTCGGAAAATAGGTCCGCAGCGGTGCCACTAAAAGGAGGCGAACACTACTCCACCAAGGCGAAGGTTACCGTAGTGGCGAGCCGTTCCCATCGAACCCAGGAGGTTGAGGATTTTGTCGAAAAATTAAAAGCCGCAGGCAAGGAAGTCGAGTTTCTATCAGCGGGAAGTTCTCTGAAGCTCTGTCTGGTCGCCCAGGGAAAGGCGGATGTTTATCCCCGACTTGGCCCCACCATGGAGTGGGACACCGGGGCCGCCCACGCCATTGCTCTGGAGGCAGGAAGAAGGGTGCTAGCAGATGGAACCGGCACCCCCCTGATCTACAACAAAGAAAACCTTCTAAATCCCTTTTTCTTTGTGGAGTAGGAGGATTACCAAGTCTTCACGTTGTCTTTGGCGGAACCCTCTTCTTTGGCAGAACTCCAAACGGCAATTGTTTCCGTGATCATTTCTGGCTGATTGGTCACATTTCCACCCGATCCCCAGACTGGTGCGCCTTCGCCACCGGAAACATTGGGTTCGGTGAGTTCAGGATTTGGCATCCGCCCCTTGTTTGTCGTATCCATTCTCACACCGTACATGCGACCAAAAGGATCCCAAAGGGTGCCCCCACCATTTTGGTTTAAATTGACCCCTTTGATGAAAGTGCCAGATCCGAATGGTTTTGCTGATTTTGCGGTGAAAAACGCAATTCCCCGGGGATTTTTTTGTTTCCCAACATCGGAATCCGCTCCGAGAAGGATATCCATAAATTTATCATCCGTCGGAAAGTCGGCATAATCAGAACCGCTCGCTCCGTCAGGAAGAGGTTGGCGGCGATACTCGGTGTAATAAGACGCCGCTGCATTTCGGACGTTATAAGCGGTGTTGCTTGCATCCGCCTTTTTGGCGGTGGTCATGGCTGCGGTTGCTCCGGAGAATAACAAACCGGAGAGAACCCCAATAATCGTGATGACGACCAAAATCTCGATAAGAGTAAAACCTTTATTTGGTTGATTGTGATGTGCGATTTTCATAGTTTTGCGGAAGTTAAAGCAGATTCCTAAAAATTGGCGAGTCTAAAATAATAGTTCCTAGGTGTAACTGCAACTCGTGGTGGTTGCAGCAATACAATGTAAACACAAATTGCCTTGCCAAGTCCAGCTTTTTCCATCAATTTTTATCCTTTTTCTCTTTGAATAACGACATTTCTCAAAAACTGCTGAATTTTCTGAAAAGAGACGACTACCGGCCTCTCAACAAATCAGAATTTGCCAGGGAACTCGACATCGCGCCAGATGACCGGGCGGAACTGCGCAAAGTCCTGGCCTCGCTGGTGGAGAGCGGAGATCTGGAATTGGGGAAAAAGAATCGCTACGTAAAGCCCGGAGCAAAATCAACCGGCCACACCATTCAGGGTATCATCCGTTTCTCAAACCATGAAAAACGATTTACCGCCCAGTTTTATCCTGATCTGCCTGAAAAAGTGGCTGTGCTGAAAAATACCAATTCCACCAGCCTTTATGTCACTCGGAAAGGAGCTGGAACCGCGATGGATGGCGATCTGGTCTCTGTAAAAGTGATAAAGAAGACCCCTGCCAGATGGCAGCGGCACGTCAAATCGAAGCGGGAATACGACAACTCCGAAGACGAAGAGTTTGACGTGGTGGTGGTCGACATCCTCAAACGAAACCTCACCAACATCGTGGGCATCTACACTCGGCGGGGGCACACTGCGTCTCTGGAGCCGGAGGACAAAAGACTGCCCCCCAGTTTCCACCTGAAAGAAGTGCTGCCCATTGCAAAACCGGGGGACATGGTTGTGGCTGAATTTCTTAGCTGGGCCAATACTGACCGCCCTCCAACTGCCCGGATGACTGAGGTGCTGGGCCGCCCCGAAGATCCCGGAGTGGATATGTTGACCGTCATCCACCGCTATGGTCTCCCCCTGCGCTTTCCAAATATAGTGCTCAGTGAAGCGGAAGTGGTTGATGATTCCATTTCCCGGGAAGAGATCGCCCGACGCGAAGACTGGCGCAGTCGCGAAGTATTCACCATCGACCCCGAAGACGCCCGGGATTTCGACGATGCCATTTCCGTGACCGAACTTCCTGATGGCTGGGAACTCGCCGTACATATAGCGGATGTGTCTCATTATGTGGCGTCTGGAAGTGCGATTGACAAGGAAGCCCGAAAACGGGGTAACTCGGTTTACCTGGCTGACCGCGTCATTCCGATGATTCCGGAGAAACTCAGCAATGGCGTCTGTAGCCTCAATCCCGGGATGGATCGGTTGACCCATGCGGTGATCATGACCTTCGACAAAAAGGGAAATCGCACCGGGGCACGTTTTGTGTCCGCCGTGATCAACAGTTGCCGGCGCTACACTTATGAAGAGGCTTATACCCGGCTAAAACTGAGCAGTCAGGCCGCTGCGGCCTTTGACGATGCCCATGAAAACAAAATCGTGGCCCATTTGCGGCGGGCCTGGATTTTGGCGGATGTGCTTCGCAAAAAACGCTTCAAAGAGGGGTGTTTTGATTTGGATTTTCCCGAAGTTCGGGTCGTGCTGGATGCCAACGGCATCGCTTTCGGCGTCAAAAAAACCGAGCATGATGAGAGTCACCAATTGATCGAGGAATTTATGCTCGCCGCCAACGAAACCGTGGCCCGGGAACTCCAGATGGAACCAGCCCCATCGATTTACCGAATTCACGAAAACCCTGATCCGGCAAAATTAAACGACTTTGCTGAACTAGCCCGCACCTTTGGCCACAAAATCGGCGACCCCACCCAGCGCTCGGAAATTCAGAAGCTGACCAAAGCAATCAAAGGCAAGCCAGAGGAACAAAGCCTGAAACTGGCACTGCTCAAAAGCATGATGCGAGCCGCCTATTCAAAAGATCCCATCGGTCACTTTGGTCTCGCCAAATCGAACTACTGTCACTTCACCAGTCCGATCCGCCGGTATGCGGATCTCATTGTCCATCGCGCCTTGAAAAAAATCATGTCCCGACGGAAGGCACCCACCGCACCGCTGACGCCAGATGCCACACCCACCGCAGCCGGGATGGAGGAAATCGCCTCTCACATCTCCAAAACCGAAAGGACCGCAGCCGATGCTGAGCGGGATTCGCAGCAGCTCAAAATGATCGAGTATTTGGAAAATCTCCTCAAAGACAACGCCAACCAGACTTTCATCGCGATGGTCACCGAAGTCCGACCAATCGGTGTTTTTATTGAACTCGTCGACCTGATGGTCAAAGGGATGATTCGAAAGATTGATCTGCCCTCAAGTGATGCTTATACCTTCGACAAAACGAAGATGAAGCTGGTCAGTGTCCTCAATAAGAAAAAATCCATTGGGGTCACCGATTTGATCGAAGTGAAACTGATCCGAATCGATAAATCGAGAGGATTTCTCGACTTTACCACTGTGGAATAAGGTACCCTGTTTAATCGCCTACTGTACCCTGTTAAACGGTTGACTGTGCCCTGTTTAGTGGGACACCAGCGGAATCTCTTTGGGCCGACTCACTTGTCTTCGTCGCACTTCCACCAATCGGTGGGGCGCTCCCAAGGTTCCAGAGCATCGGATTTTTCCTCCGGCTCATCGTTGGGTTGATTGAGAAAACAAGGTTCTTCGCGGGAAAGTTCTTCCAAAAGCAGGGCCAGTTCGTCCGGCTTTTCGTTGAGTTGTTTTTCTTTCCAAATGAAATAACCAAAAGACATTCCGATCCCCATCAGCATTCCTACTATGATTCCGACGAGAATAAAGGCCGGTGCGGAGTTACCCGAAAGCTGGGAACTGACTCCAAAACCTGAACTTTTCCATTGATAAGCTGTATCGATTAAAGCCAGAGTGATCAGAGCTAATCCCGCCAGGGTGGCCAGTTTTTTTAGATTAATACTCTTTATGCTTTTAGTCATAATAGTTTCGTGAGTCACAGATTTTTGAAAGATATCAAATTTAAAGCGATTAGCCAAACAAAAATAGCACTAGATGCTAATTTTTTACCAGAAATTATATATTTTATGAAAATTTAGTCTTTTTTGAGAGTGTATTGTGAAAAAAGGTGGAAGAGTCTGCAAATTGGGTGCGGATTTTGACGGCAGTTTAGTGAGGAATCGCAATTTCTGCGTTTCAGATTGGATAAAGTCAGCAGAAACATAGATGTTGGTAAAAAACTCATGGTGACAAAAGATTCAATTCCGAGAATTGCGATTATTAACGTCGTCGGGCTGTGCCGTCGAATTATCGGAAGTGACACACCATTCTTAAGACGATTCACATCGACGAGTGGTAGGTCGATTTCAAACATAAAACCACTTCTCCCCGCCGTGACCTCGACGATGCAGGCAACCTATCTCACTGGCAAGCCGCCGGGAGGGCATGGCATCGTCGCCAACTACTGGTATGATCGCGAATTCTCCGAGCACCGGGGCTGGAAACAATCGAATCACCTCGTCGCCGGCCCCAAGATTTGGGAGACTTTGCGGGAGGAACACCCCGGGTACACCTGCGCCAAGGTTTTTTGGTGGAATAATATGTATTCTTCGGCGGACTATACGATCACCCCGCGACCGATTTATTGTGCCGACGGAAAAAAGGTCTTTGATGTCCAGACCTGGCCGATGGATCTGCGGGATAAAATCAAGTTGGATCTGGGTGATTTTCCTTTTCCCTCTTTTTGGGGACCGGCGGCGGGACTGCCCTCCAGCCAGTGGATCGCCCAGTCAGCGAAGTGGTTCGAGGAAAAATTCTCTCCCCATATGAATCTGGTTTACCTCCCCCACCTGGACTATGATTTGCAGCGCTTCGGCCCCAGCGCCCCCCGGGTCAGTCAGGCCATTCGGGAAATCGATCATGTCGTCGAAGATCTCGTCTCCTTCTTGGAAAAGCGTGAGGTCGTGCCAATCATCCTCAGCGAATATGGAATCACCGAAGTAACCCGCCCCATCCACATCAACCGCGCCTTTCGCAAAAAAGGCTGGATCACGTGCCGGGATGAACTGGGGCGCGAGCAAATCGATCCCGGAAGCTGCCGTGCCATCGCCATTTCCGATCACCAACTGTCCCATATCTATATCAACGATTCCACCCTGACCGCCGCCGAGGTCAAAGCAACCGTGGCCGCGTTGGATGGCGTCACTCATGTGTTCGAGCGCAGTGAACTGGCCTCGATCGGGCTCGATCACGAAAGGGCCGGAGACCTCGTCGTCGTGTCGGATGAAAACAGTTGGTTCACCTATTACTTTTGGGAAGACGATGCCCTCGCTCCAGACTACGCAAGAAGTGTCGATATACACCGTAAACCCGGCTACGATCCCGCCGAATTATTCATCGATCCAGCGATCATCTTTCCCAAGTTAAAAGTAGTCGGCAAACTGCTTCGGAAAAAACTCGGTTTTCGGATGTTGATGGATTTGATCCCGCTTGATGCCAGCTTGGTAAAGGGCTCCCACGGATGTATTCCCCAGTCCACGGAGGATTACCCGGTTTTGATCGGCCAGTTTCCCGACTTAAAAGGAGGCGAAGTCATCCCCGCCACCGATGTTTATCAACACTTATTCCGCCTCGCTGGAGGTGCTGCGACATGAAACAGGCTTTTGTTATTCTCTTTATCATGGGCATTATTTCGCAAACCACGAAGGCAGAGGATTTGCTGCAATGGTCTTCTCTCTCGCCGATTCCCGATGCCGAGGGATTTGCGGGGCCGTTTGCCGGCACCCTGGATGATGAAAACCTACTTATCGTCGCCGGGGGAGCTAACTTTCCCGGCCAGAGGCCGTGGGAAGGCGGTAAAAAGGTATGGTACGACACAATCTACGCCCTCCGAAAAAATGCGAAAAATTGGGAAGTAGTGGGGAAACTGCCCCGCCCCCTCGGTTATGGCGTTTCGATCTCGGTGGATGGTGGATTGATTTGCATCGGCGGAAGTGATGCCAACCAGCACCATGCGGAAGTGTTCTGGCTGACCTCTACCAAACAAAGTATCAAAATCACCGCTCTGCCCTCCCTCCCCGCGCCATGCGCCAATATGTGCGGCGCGCGGCTTGGTCGCACCATCTATGTCGCCGGTGGAATCGAGAAACCGGATGCGGTGGACGCCCTCAATGTGACCAGAGCACTCAATCTGGATCACATCGAGGCCGGGTGGCAGACTTTGGAACCATGGCCGGGACCGGGGCGGATGCTCGCAGCATCCGGTGCCCGGGAAGGCTCATTTTTCGTCGTCGGCGGTGCCGGGTTGCGGGCTGGGGCGGATGGGAAAGCCGAACGAATCTGGCTTCGGGATGCCTATCGCCACACACCTGGAAAAGGGTGGAAACAAATCGCTGATCCGCCACAAATAACGGTCGCCGCTCCCAGCCCCATGCCCGCACTCGATCCCGCGTCCCTTTTGCTGATCGGTGGGGACGACGGTGCCCAGATTGCGACTGCGCCCCGTGATCACCGGGGTTTTCCCCGGACCATCTTTGCCTACCACACCCTCACCGATATCTGGCGACCCGTGGGTGAGATTCCCCTCGGTCTGGTGACCACCGCCACGGTGGAGTGGGATGGTCGCCTTGTCATCCCCGGCGGCGAAAAAATGCCCGGGACACGATCCACCGAAGTCTGGGCCGCGAGGCTGAAAAAGTAGACAATAAACCGAGACGACTAACCACCCTCAGATCACTCCCCAGCAAAACGTCCCATGAACAGGATCAACCCCGAAGACGGATGCTCGATCAACCAGACAAAGGGACGATTGGCGATAAAACTGACTTTGCGACGCTTCTGAATCACTTCTGAACTTCCGAATGGATCCGAAACCGCCGCAGTGGCCGCAGATGCCTCTGCGCCAATTTCATTTACAACGATGGTGGCCTGGTGAGTGACGGATTGGACAAAATAAGGCTTCGCTCCGATCATTTGGTCCAGTTTGGCTTTCCCCTGGGTAAATGCCTCACGCACCCCCAATGCCCGCCACAGATCCTTCATGTCCAACTGAGTGCTGAAGCTAAAACGCGGCACCATCACGTTCACATCGAAGGGAGCCAGTCCCAAAGTGACTTTTTCCCATGTCATTGGAGTCATCGACGCCTCCAGCCGTTCGCGTTCCACTTCGTTCTCGGGCAGTAAGATGCGCATTTTCAGTTCGTTCTGCACAAAAGGCATTTCGAGGCACTTCCAACCCGCGCCATCCCCATAGCGGAAAGTGGAAATCTGAAACATCGTCGGAATTAAAGCGGTTTTGCCCGAAGGCGGATAAAACTGGCGCGGCTTGCTTTTTGCCAACTCAAACGGCGACTCCCAAGATGCCTTCAAATAAATCGTATTGAGCAGCACAACCGTCCCTGGCCTGAAAGCGCTCGGCTCCAGCAGATAGGGGATGCGCCCGCGAGTCCGCTCATGCACCCATTGATTCACCACAGTACAGGCAGCTATAGGATCATCCCCGGGCAGGGGCAACACGGCGGCACCAAAAGCTTGTTTGGCCAGGGCCTCGAACTCCGGCAAAAAAACCGCTGCGGGAGGTACCCAAAGCGAATTGGCGATTTCCAGGACAAAAGCCCGCTGCGCCGCGCTCCTGGTCAGCTCATCTTTCAAAGCGAGACTGGCGTGTTGTCGCGGCTCCGGGGCAGCAGGCAAATGCGTCATCGCGAGCAACTCCTGCTGCGTCTCGCCACTCGCGCCCTCCGCCAGCAGTGCCGCGATCTGATGGGCGCTGAACGGTGAAAAGCAAAAATTGCCTTTTGTCATCTGGCGAAACAATTGGAATGCCTCAAAGGCATGCTCATTTACTGCCTGAGCCGCCGTTTGTGAATCAGATTGTCCCCACGCCGGGCCTGAGCGGAAAATGGCGAACATCACTATACCCAATAAACAAAGGGGCAATCGAGCGATGGATAAATAGATAGGGAATTGTGTTTTCAAGTCCTGTAATCAAAAAATTAAGAACCAACCGAAGGTGTTCCCACCTTCTTTATATTCCTTTTGCTGGATCTGTCTTCAAAATCCTGTGCATTTTACACAGGATTTTGTTCGATAAAGACTGTCTAATAGGAAGCTTTCAAGACTCCGACCCTCCTTTTTGTGATTGAGCTTGTCTGGAAGTCTGGCAATCTGTGCGCCTATGATTGTTGGAGTTCCCAAAGAAATAAAGGCACAGGAAAACCGCGTCGGGATGATTCCCTCCGGAGTTGGTCAGCTCGTGAAACGCGGCATCGCAGTAGTTGTGGAAACTAACGCCGGAGCCGGGGCTGATTATTCGGACGAGGAATACATCGCCAAAGGGGCGCGAATTGTTGGTAAACACACCGATGTATTTGAGCAGGCGGACTTGATCGTGAAGGTCAAGGAACCAATGCCTTCCGAGTTGCTGCTGCTGCAACCCAGACACACGCTTTTCACCTACCTGCACCTTGCCGCCAATAAAAAACTGACCACGGATCTGTTAAAAACCGGGATCACGGCGATTGCTTATGAGACGGTCACCCTCGGAAAACGGCTCCC
>JBGSJM010000418.1:0-3122 GCA_041742015.1 Verrucomicrobiales bacterium
TTACTGCCTTGGCGGAAAAGATTCATGCCCAACTCGAAGGTTTACCGAATCTGAAAGGGCAATTGGTCCGTGTCAATCGTGGCGGCTGATCTGATGTATGTGGTCCCATGTCCCCGTGAAAAAGTATTTTCTGGGAGGCGCGGGTGGGAGACGCACTCTCCCAGACTGAGTGTTTCAAGGCAATGGTTGATTATCAATATACGCTGATATTCCATTGTTCATTGAAAATAACTGGTCTGGCCCCACTTTTTGTGGGGTCGGCGGGAAATTTACCCATGGGAGAAAACGTGGTAAGATAAGCCTATGAACGAAGTAGAAATCGAAACTCCAACAACAACCAAGTCCGTACCAGAGCAGGTTCTGGCCGAGGCCCGGCACCTGGTGAAGCTTCGCTTTCTGAAGTGCTTCTGGTTCTGGCACCCCGAAGCCACGGTGGAAACTTGGGATGACGTGAAGCTGGTGATTTTGCACCTGGCGAATACGGTGGGCACCAGGAAAGGTACGAAGCCCAAAACCTGTGGAAGATGCTCCGCTCATGCCGTTTACCAGCATACAGAAAGAAGTCCTTGCCTTGATCGCCGGAAACCGCAGTCCGCAAAGCCATTTCGCGGGCGGAGTGGTTTTAAGGTACGCTTGAGACTGGAGACTGGAACTCGCCTTATCTTAGCCTAAAGTCTAATGCCTAAAGCGGTTTGTTGTCCTTTCGGACAACACGCCTTCACGGCGCGATGAAAAAGCAATTTCCTAAAATGCATTGAAGATTTATAAGTTAAAAAACAATCTTCAAAGAGTTTTTGTCATTGTATTTGATTCTAAAAATAGAGTGTTTGATCCTTCTCAGGCAATTTTTCGGGCAAGAAAAGACCAGCCCCAGATCCATGAAAATCTCGAAACAACCTGTCGAAAAGCCCAGCAACGGGAAGTCAAATCGCAAAGGAGTTGCCCTGATCCTGGTATTAACTGTGATGTCGCTTGCGACCATCATGATACTTACGTTTTTCAGTATGGCGAAAAATGAAAACAAGGCATCAGCCACCTATTCCAGAGGACTTCAGGCTGAGCAGATTGCTGAGCAGGCTGTAAATGTGGTTATTGCACAAATTCGTCTTGCTACAAAAGACGCTTCGTATACTTGGGCATCGCAGCCGGGAGCGATCCGGACCTGGTCGACAAGTTCAGGAGAAAGCAATTCCTTTAAAGGATATAAGCTCTATTCTGATGATAAAATTCTTGAAACCGATGAAACCAAACTGGTTGACGAAGATTTCGCAGATGCGCAAACGTGGGAGAAACGTCCAGATGAGTTTGTCGACCTGAACGAGCCCGTCATTCGAGGTGAAAAAGTTTATTTTCCGATTGTCGATCCGTCGGCAAGGGATTTACCCGAATGGCCCAAACGGAGTGGCGGTGAAGAGGATGATCGTGGGGTTGAGGGCTTCGATTTTAATTTTGGAAACTTAAAAATTTCCAGTGATCATATAAACGCCGCTGTGGCAGAACGAAACGGTGTCGGACACCTGCCGCTACCGGTTAAATGGATTTACCAACTGGAAGACGGAACTCTGGGTACCCTCCGTGCCGGGAATTTTGAACCTTTAAGTCCTGAAATCGACAGCCTAGGAATTGACGAAAACAATCAGATAGTGGCGCGATTCGCCTGGTGGGCGGATGATGAATCGAGCAAGTTAAACGTGAATACTCATGCAGGAGGAGTTGCCTGGGACACTCCCAGGGCGGGTGGGGATTTCGATCTGGATCTGGGTCGACACCAGCCGGCGCGCCATGAGTGGCAGCGTTATCCAGGGCACCCCGCGACCACTCACCTGGCACCGGTTCTCGCTCCAGGGATTTTGGATATCGTCAGAAATAAGTCAGCTATGGAAATAATCTACTCAATGGTGCCCAGGATTGTTCAAGGAGGCTCGGAGTCCGGAACCCGAAAAATTGATCTATCCAATCCCAGGGAGAGAAACGGTCTGATTGCGGACACGAATCCTTTGTATCCGTCAGTGGATGAATTGATCATGGCTCCGGACCGGAATCTAAACGTTTTCCCTCAGGCAGACGGGAGACCGGTTCCCAAAGATAAAATACAGGAAACCATGGAGAGAGTGCGTTTCTTTCTTACCACGAACAGTCGGTCACCGGAAACCACCATGTTCAACACTCCGAGAGTTTGCGTGTGGCCTGTTCATGACAGTGAACCCGATGATGAGGACTACGAACTCAAGTATACTGAATTTGATAAATTGATCCGGTTCTGCTGCCGGGTTGGAGTGGATGAAAGAGGTAAGGCCTGCGAGTATATATTCAGGCGGAAAAACGCTGATTCCGCAACCAGTGACTACCAGGATATTGAAAACAATAAAGTTTTATATGCTTATCTGGATTCGATGACGAGTAAAAACATCCCGTGGGCAGGCAGTAGTTTTGCATCAAAATATCCAGATGACCGATACCAGATTTTAACTCAAATTTTTGATTATATCCGCTGTACAAATCTTCATGACGATACTCTCTTCCGGAACGACTGGAAAAAAGCTTTTGCTACCGCAAATTCTTCAACCCACAGAACCTTCACCAACCCCCGAAAGAGGCATCCGGGAAATAATACCGAGGAGAATCAAAGAGAGGTGTTTCCCGGGCATGGTCAGGTGACACCAATTCGGATCAACTATAAATCCATTGACACCATGGGTTTCGGACGGTTTTACACATTAAGTGAAGTTGCCGTAATGGCCATTACCCTAGCCCAGGGCCCAGGCAACAATCCATCGCCTGCGGAATTGTTTGGAGGCACCTCGGCCGGGCCTTTGTGGCCAGGTTTTAAAGACTTATCCGGCAACAGTGCGAAACCATCACCAGAGCAGGCTTATAGTAATTTTCCTCCCATGCATTTTGATTTGAAAGAGTTAACAGGGGAGAATGGCAATTCTACTCTGCCAGTCGAAGAGTTGTATCCTTTACTGGCGAGATATGATGATTATCCCGGTTGGCTGACGAAATGGCTGGACGACAACTACAACTCCGTTTTCAGACCCATGGGTAATCCGGACTGGAAGCAGGTCATCGAAAAAAGAAATGAAGCCCCGGACGGTGTATTGGACTGGAAGCACTACACC
>JBGSJM010000419.1:0-7199 GCA_041742015.1 Verrucomicrobiales bacterium
GGTATATCTATTGTGAAAGCACCCTGTCTGGTCAGGAACCTACAGGGGAACCGCCTTAAACCTATTGCTCTTCGACAAACAATCTCACTTCCTGATTTTCTTCCAGTTGATGCACGCCCCGGGATACGATCATGTCACCCGGTGAAACTCCTGACACAATTTCGATCTGTCCATTCTCTCTGAGGGCTCCGATCTCGACGATTCGACGACTCACCGTGGCGTATCCGTTCTTATGAGAGATTGGATTTACGATCCAGACAAACTTTTCAGCATGCGGCAATGTTGCCACACATGTCGAGGGAACCGCCACCGTTTTTCCGAGCGGATTGGGCAGTAAAAGAGTGACCTCTCCATCCAGACCTTCTCTGATTCGTTCGTCATCTTCGCTAAACGCCAGTTTGACCGGGTAGGTGGTGTTTTGCCCGACCTCGGGAGATATGGAATCAACTCTTGCCGAAAAACTGGCTCCGGGAAGGCTGCCCATTCTGATGATGCCTTTCATCCCAGTGGAAATACTGCCAATGATTTCCGCAGGAACTCCGATTTCGAATTCCTTCGCCCCCTCCCCCTGAATGGTCATGACAGTCTGCCCGCCCCCGATCACCATCTGCGGATCGATCATCACACTGCCAATCACACCAGTGTAGGGCATCTTTAGGTTTGCATCCTCGATCACCTTTTTCGCCGAGTTGTAGCTGCTTTGCGCTGCCCTTTCCCGGGCGATGGCACTTTCCAGTTGGCTTTGCGCTGCGTTGCCTGTTTCGATAAGTTGTTGAGATCTCCGCAATGCCTGCCGGGCTTCGATGAGTTGTGCATTGGCGGCGTTGAGCTGGTTTTGGAATTCGCTGGTGTCCAATCGGGCGAGAAGCTCTCCGGCCTGATAACGTTTCCCCTCTTTGGCAATCACTTCCACGACCCTGCCTCCAACTTCAAAAGCGATCCCGGTTCCCCTGACCGAATCCACCAAGCCGGAAAATGATCGTTGTATTTGCCCGTTAACTTCGGGAACCACGAAGGTCACTGCGAGACGGATCACCGGATCCGGCGGGGGAGGCGTTTTACCACAACTAGTCAGAAAAATGACCGCGACAAAACTGGTCAGTTGAATGGATCTCATGGTTTCTTCTGGCTGTTAAAGATACGCTTCATCAATCCAGAGCGCTTTTCCGCATCATTGTAAGTTTCCTCCTCTTCCACTGGCACGGCCTGGATCCCGGCAGGTCTGGCGACTACCGAGGGGGGGCCCTTGTTTCTACCATGCACTCTGCTGCGGATTGAACAATACAATCCGCGCGATCCTGTATGCAAGTTCTATTCGGATCGGGCACGGTCGATTTCGGCATTTGGAGAACTTCGCTCACCATATAGGTGGCCAGCATTTTGGACCATTGTCGTTTTTGGGTTGCATCTTTCTCAAACTCGAACCAGGCAATTGATCGCTGCATCCGGACGACTTGCTGGAGATAACTATAGACGGCGAGATTGGCCTGTTGTCGTTGCCGAAGCAGTGCGCTTTGGGCGTCGAGCAAATTGAGAATCGAAGCTGCTCCCTGAGCGTATTTTTCTCTCGTCGAGTCGTAGTACTTTTCAGCAAAATCAAGTGCCCGACGACTCAATCGAATATTGGGAAACTCGGAAAACAGGCCGTTAAAGGAGGTTAGGGCACGCTGCTCGATCAGCTGCAGGGCGCGTTCCCGCTGCGCTGCGAGTTGTCGAATGACAGCCTTTTGCCCCGATCGTTCTGCCTGTCGGAAACCTCCTTCGTATAGCGGAAGACTCAGGGACATTCCTGCAAATGATTCGCCCTGAGCTGTGAAATCAAAGTTCTCCGTTCCCTGTGCGACCCGGTTATAACTTAGCAACGCCGCTATTTCCGGAAGAAAAAAGCTTCGTTCAACACGACATAGTTCGATTCCCTGTGCGAAGAGACCATAGTCAAACGCCGCCAGTTCTGGAGAGGCCGGAACGGCTACCTTTCGCAGAAATTCCCCAAACCGGAAAGCATCATCCTGGTACCTGATATGCCGAATCAACGCATCATCCATAAAGTAGGTTTCTTTTTCCTTCAACTCGATGTCGGTAAAGCGCCATTGTTTCTCCCTCGGCTCCCCCAGAAGCCGGTTCAGCTCGATTCTGGCGTTCTCCCGATCCGCTTCCGCCTGAAAAACCGACGCCCGGCTTGATGCGGCATCCTGTTCCCAACGATAGGTTTCCGACGCTTCCACCGCGCCGATTTGGACCCGCAGCTTGGCCAGTTGAAGATTATTTTCCGTAAGCCGCAGATTCTCCTTTTGGATTTGCCATAGTGAACGCGTCGCTAAATAATCGAGAAATGCCACCCCGGCGGCTTCCATGGCGTCCAACTTTTCCGATAGCGTCGTGAGCCTCTCTGCGGCAACGTTTTCCAAAGCTGAGCCTATATTACTTTTTACGGTGTCATTAAAAAGATTCTGCCGCAGTTCCACTCCATACTGCCCTGCGTGGAGATGATCGGGAGTTTGTCTCGGATTGATTCGATCGACATAATTTGTGAAAGATTGCTGCAATTTCAGAGATACCACAGGTCTTTGAAATGACTCCGCCTTGCAAAGGTCATTTTTCGAAATCAATTCTTCCTCCTTTTGAATCTTGACATCAACATTTCCGCACGCCGCCATTTTCATGACTTGTTCCAGGGACAAGGGCTCCCCAGATTCTCTCCCTGCATCATTTAAGAATTCGGCTGTTAACGCAATTTCGTAGTTCGGAAACCAACCAGCCAATCTCGCCGCATCCCGGTTGATGATCAGCCTGTCTTCAACCGGCAAATAAACCGGCAATACACGTGGGTCGATACCGAGCAAAATCTGGTGAACATTCAGCGCGGCCCGTTTCGCTATGGCATCTCCGTTATCGGGAGCCAGCCCAGCCATCGCCCCGATTCGGACATCGGGAAGTCCCACCATACTCATGACGATGTGCCCACGTTTCGCGAGAGCTTCAAACAATCGCCGCCGTTCCACCGGGGGAAGCGATGGAAGAATGGAAACATAGACCGCCTTCGCTCCAGTAGGTATTGCTGAAAGGATGTCGCTCACTGAACCGTCGACGGCGAGAATTTCAATGTCCACTCCATATCTTTTTTCCGTCACTCTTTGTTCCTTTTTAATCTCATCGGCGCGACCGGAGGCATAAAAGTGACTTCGATCCACAACGGCGTAGATTTTGTTTTGTCCGCTGAGACTTTGAAGAGCATCAATATCAGCGACGACCCGCCGGGGATTGATAATAAAACTGTAGTTGGCGACTTTCGAAGTTCCCTCGGCTGAAATCGAACTTTCCAGCATTTCTGAAAACTCAACGGCACCACCAAGCACAGGACGATTCCTTAGCGCAGGCGGGAGACTGAGAGCCCGGCTCGTCGAGATGAACCCTGCTGCAATCACAAGATCCGTCCCCGCATCGGCAAGGGCATCATTGAGTTTTGTAGTGATAAGACCGAGGTCTCCTTTTGCACAAAAATCTTCAATCGTCAGATCATACGAATCGATCGAAAGTTTCTCGAGATCGGCTTTCACTTTTTCAGCAAAAGAATCAAAATACCATGAGACATCGTCCCGGATAATTACCACTTTTCGGGTCGGCCTGGTTCGTTCAGGCATAGGTGCGACAACTTGATCCAGTGGAACGATAGGCGGGAGGAGAGAATCGAGTTGTTGAATGGAAGGTGGATCACTCGGCGAACTTGGCGGAGGATCTGGGCGGCGGGAATTCTGAGCCGAAAGATTTGCAGTGCATAGGCAAGTGATCACCAGGGCCGCTAACCGATTGGTTCTACGACGCTTCCATGTGAGATGGTTTCCTGTCTTCATGTGGATTCGCGGGTTTGGAAAAAAGCGGGGAAAATTGGTTACTTTTCTTAATTGATCTTAACAATCAAGAAAAATCAATTAAATTTTAGGGAAAATCGGGGATAAGCGTCTGATCCATGGTCCCAACCAATGTGAAGTGGTCCCAGACAAATTGTTTGACCTGGCTGCGCCCATCGGCAGATTTGATCAGAATCCACCTTTCTCTTAGGATATATTATTCCAAATCGCGACTGCTCGCGAACCGCACACCAATGGGCTTTGTTCTCGTTTTGCCTTTCGCCTTGGTCTCTTGGACCGGGATGCCACCCTTGATCAGGGCACCAGGTCGGCCATTGTCCAGCTGCAGCGGCGGCAGGATGCGCTCGACGTGCTGGTTGTAAAAGGAATCGTCCTGGTCGTTCGGAGGGCTTCCAGGTGGCGGCGACGGCTGCGAGTTTCTTTTCCAGTTCTGCGGGGATCTCAGGGGGGGGCGCGATCTGGTTGTCGTCTGCGGTCTCCTTGCCGATCTCGCGCATGTCGAAAAGGTAACGGTGTTGATTGGAGAGGCGGACAAACTTCCAGTCGCCGCAGAGTATGGCGGCTTGCGAGCGCCAGCGCCAGCAGAGCATTTCGTGGACGCGACCGGATTTTTTGCCCCGCAGCGAACCGGCCACTGTCAGGGTGGTGGCGGAGGCATCCAGCGTCCAGACGGCCTCGGCAAAGGTCCGCCCGGCTGGAATCTGCCCCGGCCATACTGCGATGAACGGCACGCGCTGGCCACCATCTGTCTGCATGCCTTTTTCTCCGATCAGTGGCGTGTTGAGCGATCCGACATAAGCACCTTCGCGCAGCGGGTGCTCCGTTGTCTGCCATGAAAAAGATCAGCGTGTTTTCAGTGCCCCCCATCTCCTAGATTTTCGTGCGGATCGCGCCCACGCCGTCATCAATGGCGAGGATACCGATTGGCCCATTTTGCTTAGATTGTTTGAGAATCGATAAATAAGGGCGCCTCGAACTGGATCAGCCGCTCCAACAAAAAGCCTTGAAATGGAAAGGTCCTTTTTGTATTAACTTACCAGAATATGAAGCGCGTTGTTCTGGCCATCCTCTTTTGTCTCTTCGCACTGCCGGTGCTCTCGGAAGAAAAAACGAACGTCATTGTCTTTCTCGCTGACGATCTGGGTCAGGGAGATCTGGGCTGCTACGGGCATCCCGCTTTCAAGACGCCACACCTCGACCAAATGGCGGGGGAGGGGATGCGTTTTACTCAATTCAACACGCCGGCACCGTTTTGCGCGCCGACCCGCGCCGCCCTGCTCACCGGTCGCTACCCTTTCCGCTGCGGTATGCCTTTAAACCCCGCGCCGGATGGCCGAGATGAAGCGACGAATCTGCTACATCTCCTGGAATCGGAGATCGTGCTGGCCAAAATTTTCAAAAAAGCTGGTTACGCTACAGGCATGGTCGGCAAGTGGCATCTCGGTCACGCCAAACCAGAGTGGATGCCGACGAGCCGAGGGTTTGACGAGTATTTCGGCATTCCCTACTCAAACGACATGCGGCCGGTTGAGCTGGTCGAGGGCGTGAAACGGGCCGAGTATCCCGTGGATCAGAACACGCTCACGGAGCGCTACACGGTCCGGGCGCTGGACTTCATCGAGCGCAATCGCGATAAGCCGTTTTTCCTCTATCTGCCCCACGCCATGCCGCACAAACCGCTGGCGGTGTCAGATGCCTTTCGCGGCAAAAGCAAGGCGGGTCTGTATGGCGACGTGGTCGCCGAACTCGACGCCAGCGTGGGCCGGGTCCTGGCGAAGGTGAAAGAGCTTGGTTTGGATGAGCGCACCCTGGTCGTTTTCACGAGCGACAACGGCCCGTGGTATGGTGGTCACTCCGGCGGATTGCGCGGCATGAAAGGCAGCAGCTACGAGGGCGGCTACCGGGTGCCGTGCCTGCTGCGCTGGCCGGGAAAAATCGCAGGTGGCCAGGTCAACGATTCGCTCGCGGTGACGATGGATCTGTTTCCCACCGTGCTGCGTGCCGCCAGCCTCGCCCTGCCAGGCGACCGGCTCATCGATGGCCGCGATCTTTTGAGCCAGGATAAAACCGGTCCGCGATATGTGGTCGGTGCGCAGAATCAGCATCTCTCAACGATCCGCGATGATCGCTGGAAGCTTCATCTGTTGATCCCGCGCGATCCCTTTCTCAAATCGCCGAAACAGGAAAAGGACTGGGTGGACCCGCGGGGGCCGGACGGCACCACCATCCTAGCACCGATGGTGCAATACCAGCCGGGGGATTATCCGGGCGTGCGGACTGGAGTGAAACCTGCTCCAATGCAGCTTTTCGACCTGAAAAACGATCCCGCTGAGCAACGCAACGTGGCAGCGGAAAATCCAATCGAGGTGGAGCGACTGCGAAAAGCCTTTGACGCGCTGCCTCGCTGAAATCAATCGCGCCGCTTCAATGCTTCGCCAGGACTGGCAGATCAAACAAACAGGCTTGTGAACGAGGCGATATATGGATTGTACCCTCTTTAATCGGGGATTGTACCCTGTATAATTTTCTGCAAGCGGATTTTAAAAATTGGGGTTAGGGGAAATTTTACCCAATTGCGAGTCATTTTTACCCGTTGCTGGGTGATTTTCACCCAACGACGGGTAATTTTCACCCAACGACGGGTAATTTTTACCCAATGACGGGTAATTTTTACCCAATGACGGGTAATTTTCACCCAATGACGGGTAATTTTCACCCAATGACGTGTAATTTTTACCCGATGACGGGTGATTTTTACCCGTTCCTGGATCTTGTTTTGATGTTAATTGCTTATTTTTAGGTCTTTATGTCGAATTACAGGATTGACGACGGTGTTTCGCCCGTGCTTATTCCCGGAATCTTTTTGGGCAGGGGAGGGATAAAAGGGGGGCATTTTCGACACTTGACCAAGTGAGACTGGCAGCCTTTAAGTCATCTTAATCATTTATCTTTCAGTTATAAAATAAAGTTCTGGATTCTTCCGACATCGGTCTGCTGGAAATTGCCCAGAACTACGCCGCGCAGAATCCGGGTTCGCTGCCCTCCGATCTGGACATCGTGGAGATGAACAAAGACATTGCCCTGGCCCGACAGTTGTCGCAAATCGAAGCGAAAGCGGAAAAAGTCGCGGATCTGGTTCGCTGCAGCCTGATTGCAACAATGAGCGACGCCTTTGCGGAATCCCGCAAGATATACCGGGTGGAGAAGGCCAAGGGCCAGACCGCAGCCAACGCGGCATTTTTGGAAGCTTTTGGTGAGCATTTTGGCCGCAGTCCGCAAGAGTCAACGCCGCCGACGACCTGAAAAGCAGTCTTGGCTAATCGACTCGCT
>JBGSJM010000420.1:0-5262 GCA_041742015.1 Verrucomicrobiales bacterium
ACTTCCTTGAGGGTGCTCCGATTTCCCGTTGCTGTCAATGGAGGAGGTGGGAGGCACTGGTGGCGGTGGTTGGGGGGCTTTCGTTGTGCAAAGGGTTTGCAAAACCCTTCTCCACGTTGCTTTTGGGCGGCACTCGTCCACGAGGCGGAGGGCTTCGGGGAAAAGGTCGCGCTCGTCATTGGAGCCGAGCTGTTTTCCCGCTTCTCACTTCTCACTTCTCACTTCTCACTTCTCACTTCTCACTCGGCACTTCTACTTCAAACCCTGACCTCTCCAACCCAATCGCCTGCCCACCCGCTCTCGAGCAGATCTCGATGCAGGTGAGGCCGGAATGGATTATGAGAGGCTAAAATGTTGCGATAAAGCACCTGACCAGAAGGAAAATGTGAAATTGCAGCGCTATGATAAGAGCCAGCCGGGCAGCAGCAGAGTTAGACTGGCAGACCGGGTATCAATATCACAATTCCCCTCTCATGATAGCCACCGCTATCTGACGGTTCCTTTCAATATCGAGAACCTGGTTTTTATGGTCTACGGCCTTTCTGATCCATTGGAGACGTAATCGGTTGAGTTCGGCTTCACCCGTGACCTCCTTCCGGGCAGCACGCAGTTCACATTCAGCAGTGTAGCCCATTTCCACTCCGATCAGGTTTGCGAACTGATCAAATTCTTTTATCGACACAATCTCAAATATTTTGGAGCGAAAGCCATACTCTTCCAGCTTCCTAACCATTTCTTCCAGACCATCAGGGATTTCCGGATCATTGTGGCCTGCCGCCCCGGGAGCCGGTTCCTGTTTGTCGGGCAGCATGGTTGTACCGCCGGGGAGTACCCTGAAGCTTGCGCCACAGTGGTCGCACCCAAGCTCCTCCACTCCGGCAGCTACCAGTTTCGGCGGGAGACTTGTTTCTGCTTTGCACACGGGACAAATAACATTCATTTGGTATGGTTTTTAACTATTCAAATACTCGGAGTCAATGTCAGGCAGGCCGAGGGATTCGGAATCATGGAGAGCGGCGCCTGTGATCCATTTCTTTTTCACGCACACAGGGTGAGTCCCTGGCAACAAAGACCTTTCGGGCGCAAAGATGTTAGCATCCAACACCTACCACCCCCATCCCCGGCGGGTGGGTTTTTACATACAGCGAGATTCAACCTGAGCCAGTGCTTGGTAAAAAATGCTAAAATGCAGTGCCATTCGGGACTAACCCCATTTACGTATTTACCTCAGTTACTTTCCCGCTTGACGACGGTTGCCGTTACATTCAAAAGTGACTTATAATAAATCTTGAATATAGGGATTTCTCGGGATTTACCCCTTTCAAGTGCCTTTGCTCTGAAGCTAAAAATTTTCTCCACACCAAAAAACATGCCAAGCAGTTTGACGGATTCGCTTATCGGCCCAGGCTCAGCTTGGTTTTGGACAATGATCCAATCTATCAGTGTAAGTATCACGCTTATTCTTATATATCGCCAACTCAAAGCGCAACGCCACGCAATCATGGTTGACGCACTCTTCCGCTTTGCTGCACGTTGGGATGGACAGCGAATTGTCACAGCAAGAAAGGAAGCATGTGATCTGCATTCTGCTGTGAGATTAAACGGAAACCTTGAAGGTGGCTCTGAAATAATCGCTTCATTCTTTGAGGAGTTAGGTTCACATGTGAAAGCTGGAACCCTCGCTCCAATCCAAGTTTGGAACCAATATAGCTATTACCTCGAGCACTACTGGCCAATGCTAAGCGAACGTGTTTCGAATTTTCGCCACACTGAAAGGGATCCTACATGGTTTGAGAATTTTGAGGATTTATATCATAAAATGCAGCGAATAGCGAAAAAACGAGGGGTATATGTTGTCACACGGAGCGATGATGATGTGCGTAGATTTATCTCCGGCGAACTTAAACACGTCTGCAATAGACTTATTGAGTTCCAAACTAAAATTGGAAAAAATCCAGACGAATCCTCAAATTAGATTTATTTCAAGTTCCAAAAAAATCCTTTGATTCTGCCGACGAGAGTGAATCGTTTTGAGCACGTTCCACAACATTCCAGTCCAGACGGTTCAGGCGCAGGGTTTCACAGGCATGCCTGTCATACTCCACATGCGCCAGCCCCTCAAATCCCGCCCTCTCCAACCCAATCGCCTGACCACCGGCTCCCGAGCAAATCTCTATGCAGGTGAGGCCGGACTGGGAAACCGAGGATTGGGGATGATTCTTCATGAGGTTCTGTTTGATGTAATTCGGTATTCTGAACGAGTCAGTCTCTAGATTAATGGAATTACAATCTGCGAAAAAAGACCTCATTCACGATTTTCCTGAATCGATTTCGTGAGTTTTCTGACCGATCGCTTGATAAAGCGCACCGCAGAGTTCTGTGATTTTTTCGCACCGTGCGGAAAAATCCGGGGAATTGGAAATCACGGGATGAGCTGCGATGTGTTCGGAAAAATGATCCAGCCAGACCGACACCCGATCCAGCGCTTCGTGGCGATGGAAATCATCCAGCGCACCAACGTTCTCCTGTCCTCGTAATATTCTGCTCATGAATTTTGTCCTTTTGATGTCCACTCCGTAAAAGTGATACGTTCATTGATTAGAGATGGTAGCATAAGGCTCAAGAAACCATTCGCAATTGAAATGGATCATGTGTTGCGGCTCGTCGGCGATCCAGACATGGGTTCCCCAAGCAATGGACTCGGCTTCTAGTCCGAAGCAATCCATGTCAGAGAATATGGAAAACAGAATTAGGTGCCTTTCGGAGGGCGTGAAGAGTGCCTGCAACTCATCCCGACGCGATTCGTCCATCCGCTTGGTTGGCGATGCCACATCCATGAGAAACAACCAGTCGCGCTCAATTTCGTGGATCACAAGGTCAGGCATTGCAGCCGCCGTTGGCGGAGTGATTCCGAGACGTTCAAGTGCTTTACGCTTCACCCTCTTCCCAGCGACCAATATTTCCGGCATTCGGACGCGGCGAGACACGAATACGTCGATGGCTAGTTGGATGAGATCTTGGGTCGTCGTGGGCATGATAGGTGTGTGATTCGGATTCAGATTTCAGCACTCTCGGCGTCAACCCACTGCCAAACCATCACAAAAGCCCCGCCTTCGCTGGAGGATACGACGGGTTCATCATCCACTTCAAAAGTCCCCTCCTCAAGCAATTCTAAAGCATTAGCGTATCGATGGTCGGATTCCGTACGTTGCGCTCGTTCTGAAATAATGTCGGCAAGTTCAGCATGCCCCGATTCAACCAGCGCCCGATGAATTTTCCCGGCATCAGAACCAGATAAGTAGGCAGGATGAAAAGTGATGTGGGACATTTAGCGATGAATTTTATC
The DNA here is from genome assembly GCA_041742015.1 of Verrucomicrobiales bacterium. Classification (GTDB taxonomy): domain Bacteria; phylum Verrucomicrobiota; class Verrucomicrobiia; order Verrucomicrobiales; family DEV007; genus Arctic95D-9. The sequence goes on from JBGSJM010000420.1 coordinate 3,347, forward strand.
GTGGCAGACGTTGCAGACAGTGATGAGATTCTCAACCGTGTTTGAGCCACCATCCACATGATGCTTCAAATGATGCAACTCAAGATGATGGCGTGGATCTGAAGGGGTTGCCATTTCATGATTCCAACCGCATTTCTTACAACAAAACTTGTCTCTGACCAGAACCTCGACGCGAACATCGTCTGGAATATTGCGATCATGCACCGGTAGCTGGCGAAGAGATTCTATGACATAGACCCCGACCGGCAAATCAGGTCGCCCGGTTTGCCTAGTTGCCACCATCCAACCGTATTCGGTGCGAAGCTCTCTGACCCTGCGTGCCCATTCCTTTTTATCGCTCGCGACGTAGCGCAATTCTTCGCCTGTGACCGGTTTACCGACGTTCGCCTGGAGGTATTCCAGAATCTTCTCTCTCACCCCACCTTTTCGCTTTCTGATCTGGTTTGCAATGTTCCAGCGGTGTGCAGCCTCTCTGTCCTCATTTTCTGAAATAAGAATGTAGTCTGTTACCTTCATTCGAGAAACGTTCACTCCTTCCAAAGGGAATTCGCCCTCCTCTGCCATCTCCCTAGCGGTCAAACCCGTCAGAATAGACCAACCAAATTGCACGCGAAGCTCCCTGACTCGCCGCGCCCATTCCGCGATTCCAAGTTCCTCTCCCTCACGCCAATTTTCCGGACGCAACGAAAACAACAGCCCCGCCCAAGGGGGCAATCCATACGCTAGAATGTATCCTTCATGAATTCAGCAAACCGCCAACTCAAGAATTCTGCTCGAGGGATGAAACGGTCCGGTAGAATAATACGCTTACCTTCAAATGCACCGAATAACAACTGGGATGCCGTGTCTTTTGATTTCTTAACTCTGTCGCAGAGGATGATTGTGAAGTCAGTTGAAATTCCAATCAATCCCCGTTCGAATGCGACATCATGGGAAGCACAGAGACAAAGACCATTCTGCGGGTTAACTCGGGCATCTTCGCGGACACTCCAAGGGACAATGTGGCTCGCTATTAGAATTTCTGGGTGCGGCAACCTGCAAATACAACACTGCTGATTGAATCCAGATAGGACAGATGCGCGAAAAAAGCTTTGATAGATACGCTGCTTCGCAGTTGTCACTCGTTCGGTAGGGCCTTTGATTTCAGGTATAAGTGGCTCCATCTCATCCGAAATAGTCTTTCCTTCTTTTTGCTGCCGAAGACGATCCGCCTCAATAACCAATTCCCCCCAATTGGAGTTGAACTCATACCAGATCGCCTCGTCCAATGCGCTCGTGTGACTCAAACCAGCGATTTTCTGCTTTTTCAGCTCGGGGTCAAAAGCACCAAAATTGCCAAGTTTTCTCGCCACCGAGGCGGGAGAGCGCTGCAAGGTTTGCGCGAGTTTGATGACTTCAGGATTGTTGGCTTTGGTTTTCCTGAAGGGAATTCTGCAATAAAGGTCAAATGCCAAGACCGATTCCTCCCGAGTCCAATCTAATCCGTATCGAGCTGGCCTGGCAGATTCCATAATTTATTCTGCGTAGGGAGCGATCAAGAGATACTTCCCGGAGGGAGTTTTCTTCGGATAGTAGTCTGGGTCACGATCAACAATAAGCTTTTTGCCTCCTTGCCCTATCTCATTTGGTTCAGCGAAAAATACATGATATGGAACTTTATCCACAAAAACCTTACCCAATAGCTCGCCACCTTCACTAGTGAGTTCAATTTTTAGACGGTCACCGTCTTCATTTTCAATCCATGCGATGGAAGAGCTTTCGGATTTCATTTTAAAATGTAGCGGGCTGAGCAAAAGTGGACAGAATTAATCTGAGCAAAACTGGATTACTTCACTGATCTGGAGATTGCTCTGGCATTCCCCCTACCACTGTTTCCCGATCAGCGCACCGCCGGAACGGATAGGGCACTGCTGGAG
>JBGSJM010000421.1:0-7047 GCA_041742015.1 Verrucomicrobiales bacterium
CTCCGGCAGCTTTCGCCAAGACTCTGGCGGATGTGTTAGCTAAGGCACCACCAGTAACACCAGCCCCCGGCGCAACCACAACGGCACCAGTTCCTCCCCAGGAAGAAAAGAAAAATGGCGGATTCTTTGGGAATATCTTTAAGAAGAAAAGTAACCAATAGTCTCAGCGCGGGGTAATTCCCAAAAAGTTCCGAACTAAAGCGTACTCGGTGTAGTAAATCACCTTACCATCGGTCTGTTTGAGATAAAAGCCTGTTGAAGATCCTCCGTCCAGGTTGATGGCCCGGTTGACGTTCATTTCTTTAAATACATCCGAAGAATCAAGCACTTCTGCCAAACCTGCCAGACTGATGGAATTACTGGTTCCCAGCATCCAAGTTCCTTTCCAGTCCGTCAAAACAAAGGATCTGGGTCTGGGCTTTTCTTTGGACAAACCTGGAACAATCGCACTCCCAAAAATTAACATCGGCCCGGTCTGGATAGCCTGCTGAACATTTTGACCAGCCTTGAAATCCTGCCTTCGCACGATGTTTATCCCGCTTGCCCCTGACCAGATTACCCCGCTGGCGAGGCCCTTGCGACTTGAATCCACATAGGATGCGATCATTTTTCCATTTTCGTAAACCGCTCCCAAGGGAAGAAAATCCACTCCGAAAAAACCACCATTTAGGCCCGCCACACACCCGGTCTTTTCCATCGCATCGCGCAGATTGGCAAAGTTCCGTGCCTCTTTGTTGTTGCCCTGGTCCACCACCCTTAGAGTGAATTTCTTTGACGAGAATTCCACCAAGGTCAAGGTCACCTTTTCACCGTTGCTGGAGGCCGCCACTTTCTTAATCAGCGTAGTGCCAGCCCCTTCCGTGCGGGTGTTTTCCACCAGTTTCCAGGTTGTTTCCTGCGCGTTCCCCCTTGGAAAAATAATTCCCAAAATGATGCAGGGAAAAATGCGCCTGAAACAAGTGAAAAAGGACATAATAAATCTGATACGGGCCAACCCGAGAAATCCTCACGGATTCCTCTACGAAGAAAAATTTTAGATCCCGTCAATGATGGTGTTGAAAATCTGACAGGGTCTCATTGCTGCATTGGCCAGAGTATCATCCGGTTGGTAGTATCCGCCAATGTCGACTTTCTGGTTCTGCACTTCGTTGAGCGCTGCAACAATCACCGCTTCGTTGGCAATCAGCTTCGCCGCAATCGGAGTGAATTCAGCCTTTAACTCCGCGTCATCATTCTGCTCAGCCAGGGCCTGGGCCCAGTACATCGCCAGGTAAAAATGGGTCCCACGATTATCGAGTTCACCTGCATTCACCGATGGCGATTTGTTGTTGAGAAGATAACTCGTGGTAGCCCGGTCCAGGGTGTCCGCAAGGATCTGGGCTTTTGCTGAACCAAACTTGGCAGCAACGTGTTCCAAAGAAACCGCCAGAGCAAGAAACTCGCCCAGCGAATCCCAGCGCAAATGGTTTTCAGCAGTAAACTGCTGCACGTGTTTCGGAGCGGATCCCCCTGCACCAGTTTCGAAAAGCCCGCCGCCATTCATCAGTGGCACGATCGAAAGCATCTTGGCGCTGGTGCCGACCTCAAGAATCGGGAACAAATCAGTCAAATAATCCCGCAGCACATTTCCAGTGACCGAAATGGTATCCTCCCCGGCCTTGAGCCGCTTCAGAGTCAACACGGTTGCTTCGGTCGGGGCCAGACAATAGAATTCCAGACCACTGGTGTCGTGTTCCATCATGTACCTTTCCACTTTTTTTATCAACTCAGCGTCGTGAGCCCGTTTTTCATCGAGCCAGTAAACCGCCGGTGTTCCGGTGGCCCGAGCCCGGCCTACGGCCAGCTTCACCCAGTCGCGAATCGCTTCGTCCTTGACCTGGCACATCCTCCAGATGTCGCCCTGGCTGACTTGATGGGACAGGAGCACCTGGCCACTCGCATCAATCACCTGGACTTTTCCTTCGCCAGTGCATTCAAAGGTTTTGTCGTGAGATCCGTATTCTTCGGCTTTCTGGGCCATCAACCCCACGTTTGGCACGGTGCCCATGGTCCGGGGATCAAACGCGCCGTTTTTGCGACAAAAATCGATCGTCGCCTGGTAAACTCCTGCGTAGCAACTATCCGGAACAACTGCCAGCGTATCCTGTAGTTTCCCGGCAGAATCCCACATCTGCCCGGAACTGCGAATCATCGCAGGCATGGAGGCGTCGATTATCACATCGCTCGGTATATGCAACCCCGTGATGCCCTGCTCAGAATTTACCATCGCCAGAGGTGGCCGGCTGGCGTACACTTCCCTAATATCCGCCTCAATCATCTCCCTTTGGTCCGCTGGCAGATCTTTGATTTTTTCAATGAGATCTCCAAAGCCGTTTCTAAAGTTCACCTTCAGTTTAGCAAGGGTCTCTTTGTGTTTGGCGATTAGATCTTTGAAAAAGACCTCCACCGCATGCCCGAAAATAATCGGGTCGGAAACTTTCATCATCGTCGCCTTCAGATGAAGAGAGAATAAAATGCCCTCCGCTTTGGCGCGGTCCACCTGCTCGGTCAGGAACCTCAACAAAGCTGCCTTGCACATCACTGTAGCGTCGATGATTTCACCCTCGATCAGCGGAGAAAAATCTTTCAAAACCTTTGTGGAACCATCCTCAGCCACAAATTCGATCTTGAATTTTGAAGCAGACTTGATGGTGACGCTTTTTTCGTTGTGGTAAAAATCATCTGCCTCCATTGTCGCCACATTGGTTTTCGAGGTCGGAGACCAACTTCCCATCCGGTGGGGATTGGCCCGGGCATATTCTTTCACCGCCCGTGGAGCGCGGCGATCGCTGTTGCCTTCGCGCAGTACGGGATTTACGGCACTGCCTTTCACCTTGTCGTAGCGGCTTTTCACCTCTTTTTTGGCATCGTTTTTTGGCTCATCTGGATAGTCCGACAGCGCATAACCTTTAGCTTGCAACTCAGCGATGGCTGCCTTCAACTGCGGAACCGAGGCACTGATATTCGGCAATTTGATAATGTTGGCTTCCGGGGAACGGGCCATTTCTCCCAGTTCAGTCAGCGCATCCCCAACTTGCTGGTTACTCGGCAAGTGATCCGAAAACGTGGCCAGGATCCGCCCTGCAAGAGAGATATCGCGCAGATCCACCTTGATCCCACTCGATTTGGTAAAAGCCTGAATAATCGGCAGAAAAGAACGGGTAGCGAGGGCCGGAGCCTCATCGGTTTTGGTGTAAATGATCGTTGGATTGGCCATTGTAGCGAAGTGTAAAAGTTAAAATCGTCACCAAATAACGCAGCTAAGCTGGAAAATCAAAAATTTTTAAGGATTCGAAATCTCCAGCATCTTCGCCATTGCATCTAGTGAACCCGGCCTCGGGGCCTATGGGACTCTCATTAAACAGGGTACAGTCGGTAACTGTACCCTGTTTAATGAGAGTCTCATGCAAAATCACATGATAGAACTCACTTTTGTTTGCGGAAAGAAGCTGGACTAGGAGTTGGAAGAAAGCGGAATGACGGGGATTGATTTAGGGGGGGATTATGAGGAAAAGTAGTGTCTGTCATGGAAAACCAGCAATAGACATGTCTGTAAACCAATTGATTGTACTTTTATTTCTTTTTTCCGTGGGGCCGCAGGTTTCACGGGCAAATGAGCTGGATTTTACCCGCGATGTCCGACCGATTTTTTCGGAAAACTGTTTTCACTGTCACGGTTTTGATGCCAAGGCTCGCAAGGCTGATTTGCGAATGGATGATGAGACCAGTGCCAAAAAGTTCATCACTCCGGGTGATGCGGCGAAAAGTGAATTGCTCCAACGGCTGGAGACAGATGATCCTGAAGAACTGATGCCGCCGAAAAAGTCTCATCGCTCCCTCACTCAGACTCAGATCGAGACGGTGCGCCAATGGATCAACCAGGGAGCCAGGTGGGGAGGGCATTGGGCCTTTCAACCAGTTCCTCAAGTGGAGAAAAATTTCGCGGGACAAAATCCGGTTGATTTTTTTGTTGATCAGAAGCTGGCCAGGGAAAACCTGTCACCGAACCTTCGTGCGGACAGGCACATTTTGATTCGGAGGGCCTCCCTGGACCTAACCGGTCTGCCGCCCACTCCTAGAGAGGTCAAAGCTTTTCTGGAGGATAAAAGTGGTGACGCCTGGGAAAAAGTGATTGATCAACTCCTGGCATCCCCGCGCTACGGCGAGCGAATGGCCTGGGATTGGTTGGATGTGGCTCGGTATGGAGATTCCAATGGGTATCAAGGCGATCGGGAACGTAGCATGTGGCCGTGGCGGGATTGGGTGGTTAGTGCCTTTAATCGCAATCTGCCCTATGATCAATTTACGGTCTGGCAGCTCGCCGGAGATTTGTTGGAGAATGCAACGGAAGAACAGATTCTAGCAACCGGATTTTGCCGCAACCACATGATCAACGGGGAGGGTGGGAGAATCGCCGAGGAAAACCGGGTTGACTACGTGTTTGATATGACGGAAACCATGGCCACCGTCTGGCTCGGCTTAACCTTGAACTGCTGCCGTTGTCACGATCATAAATTTGATCCGCTGACTCAGAAAGAATACTACCAGCTAACTGCTTTTTTTAACCAAACCCCGGTAAATGGCGGTGGGGGAGATCCCCAGACTCAACCCGTTCTTACCGTGGCGACGGAACAGCAAAAAGCAAAAGAAAAGGAGTTGGCGGCCCGATTTGAAGAGGCCCGCAAGGCGGAGGCGGCCTGGTTCAAAATGATCGCGCCGAAGCAGGCTGAGTGGGAGCGCACTTATCAGGCTGACAAGGGCGACGCGGCGATCATTTCCGCCATTCAAATCCCGTCGGACAAACGCACCAAAGAACAGGCCAAGCTGGTGAGGGACGCATTTCGGGCAACTGATCCGCTCCTGACAGAAGATTTTGCATCTTCCGCTGCGGCTGCCAAAGCTGCCCTCGACGCCCACCAACAAACCATCCCGAAAGTGATGGTGATGGGGGATATGTCCACTCCCCGGAAAACCTACCTTCTGAATCAAGGTCTCTACGATTCACCCAGGGATGAAGTTCAGGCGGCGGTCCCCGCCTTTCTTTCACAACTGGATGAAACTCGTCCGGCGAATCGGCTCGCACTGGCCAGGTGGCTGGTGTCGATTGATCATCCATTGATGGCCCGGGTGACGATTAATCGATTCTGGCAGATGATTTTCGGCACTGGTCTGGTAAAAACAGTCGAGGATTTTGGGGTTCAATCCGAGTATCCGGTCCATCCCGAGCTTCTTGACTGGCTGGCGGGTGAGTTTATGGCTTCGGGATGGGATTTGAAGCATTTGCTGCGCACAATATTGACAAGTGAAACCTATCAGCGCAGTTCTCACCTGGCTTCGCCGGATCAGTTTGACCGCGATCCTTTGAATCGACTTTTGGCGCGGGGGGCTCGCTTCCGGATGCCGAGCTGGATGATTCGTGATCAGGCTCTGGCCGTTTCGGGCCTCCGCAATCCAGCCATCGGCGGCCCCGGTTTTAATGGCTATCAACCACCCGGAATCTGGGAAGAGGCGACCTTTGGCAACAAAAAATATATTCAGGCGACGGGTGACGATCTCTACCGGCGAAGTCTCTATGTCTTTTGGCGGCGCATCGTGGGGCCAACCGTGTTTTTCGCGGCCGGAAAACGCCAGGTTTGTGAGGTGCAGATTGCCCGGACCAATACCCCGATGCATGCCCTCACCACCCTGAACGATGTCACCTACGTGGAGGCGGCGCGACACCTCGCCGAAGTGGCGATGAAGGCGGCAACGAATGATACAGAGCGCTTTGCCCTGATCAGTCACCGGGTCCTGGCGAGGGATCCGGGCAACCGGGAATTGGACATCTGGCGGCGAAATCTGGCCCGGAATCGGACCCGGTTTCGGGATGCAGAACCAGACGCCAAAGCCTTGCTGAAGATAGGGGGCTCAAAACGGGATGAATCGTTGAATCCATCTGAGCACGCGGCCTGGACGAATTTTTGCTTGATGCTTCTAAACTTGGATGAAACCTTGAACAAAGAATAATGAGCTACCATATTTTGAACTCCGCAGACCCGGTTCCGCTCCAGGAGCACCAACTCAGGATGAATCGGCGGCAATTTTTCGGACGTTCCTCCACGGGTCTGGGTGCGGCGGCGTTGGCATCGATGCTGGGCGGGGAGGGTGGGGCCGCTTCCCGTTTTCCAAATCAAACCGCCAAAGCCCGGAGGGTCATTTACTTATTTCAAAATGGTGGGCCGACTCATGTGGATACCTTTGATTACAAGCCGCTCCTGAAGCAACTCCACGGACAGCCCCTTCCCGCCGGGTATGCGGATGGGAAGCGCTTTAGCACCATGACCAAGGTCGGGGCTGAAAAGCTGGTGCTAAATCATGTGGAACCCTTTGCCCAACATGGCCAAAGCGGAGCCTGGGTCAGCGGGTTGTTTCCCCATATTGCAAAAATCGCCGACGACCTTTGCTTTATCAAAAGCATGCATACCGATGCGGTGAATCACGCCCCGGCGATATCCTTTATGCTCAGCGGAGCGCAGATTCCCGGACGCCCCACCCTGGGGGCCTGGCTCACTTATGGTCTGGGTGTTGAAGGCGCTGATCTCCCGGGCTTTGTGGCGATGACTTCGGTCAGCAAAGGGACCAGTTGTGGGCAGATTTTTTACGATTTTTACTGGGGTTCCGGCTTTCTGCCTACCAAATATCAGGGGGCCAAGTTCCGGGGCATGGGGGATCCGGTTCTCTACCTGAAGAATCCGGATGGAATCGACCCAAAACTCCGTCGCGGAATGCTCGATGATCTGGCGGAACTCAATACCCTGAAATTTCAGGAAGTCGGAGATCCAGAGATTGAAACTCGGATCGCCCAGTATGAAATGGCCTACCGCATGCAGACCAGCGTGCCGGAGTTGACCGACTTTTCCGATGAACCGCAACACGTCCTCGATATGTATGGAGCCGACGTGCGAGAGCCGGGCACTTTTGCCTACAATTGCCTGATGTCTCGTCGCCTCATTGAGCGGGGAGTGCGCT
>JBGSJM010000422.1:0-11484 GCA_041742015.1 Verrucomicrobiales bacterium
AAAATTGTCCACATTTTTTGATGGACGATGGCAAGCCCGGTGCCAAGTGGCAGGCTTTTCTCGATCAGATTCAGAGCCACCTGCTGCCAGACGGCATCTGCCCGTAGGGGTGGCGTCCCTCTGCCGTTTACAAATGCCTCACTTCCTCAAATCATAACAGATTAACCGGGCAGATTTTGCCTTCTGGACCAAAGGAAACTCATCTTCATGTTGCGAGATGTACAGAAGCCCCCGGTGTAAAACTGGAAGTGACCAGGTCGCCCGGGCAAAAAACAACTGTGCTCGGCTGATTTCTTTAAACCCCTGAGGATCCATCTGCATGATCGCCAGCGTTCCCATTTCCCCAAGCACAAAAAATTTCTGGTCTGCGTGAAGGAGGCTGCCCCGAAAATAACTCATGCGATAGTCCCGCCCGTTCACCTGGGTATCCCAAATGATGTCTTTCTTCCAGTTTTCCCGACCTGTGGCGATGTCAAACGACCCCAGGTAAGCATCCGGCTCGTTGCGACCAAGAAAACCATAAAGCGCCCCACCATGGGCAATCGGGGTATTCCAGTGCAGGTTAAATCCCGGGGCTCTCCAAACCTCTTTCCATTTTAACTCTGGAGTTAGTTCCAACGTGATTCCTCCAATTGAGTAACACTCGGAAATAAAAACCCGATTTTCCCCAACTTGGACCGGTGTTGAGCTGTTGACACTTTCGTATTTGTCCGCCCGCCAGGGAAAAGCATCGTGCAGGGTTCCGGTGGTCGGATCAATGCAAAGCAGACCACCAAATGGGGGGCGACTTTCTCCACCTGCAAAAACCAACAGCCGAGGTTTTCCCTGCAAATTTTTCACCACCGGCGACGAATAGCAGGCCCGCCACTCATGTTTTGTGCCCCAAACCTGTTTACCTGTGGATTGATCAAAGGCCACCACACAAAGTTGGTCGCGACCTCCCAAGTTAACGATCACCTTTCCATCGTAAACCAGGGGGCAACTTCCGTGGCCAAAAAAAGACGGGGCGACATCATATTCAGCATCAAGATCCCGTTGCCAGACCTTGGTGCCTGTTTTTAAGTCCAAACACGTTAAAACACTCGTTACCCCCAGGGTGTAGACCTTGCCTCCATTTAGCACCGCACTGGCCCGTGGACCGTTATTAAAACCGTAGCGATCCGTGTACTCCACGGGATAGCCAAATCTCCAGAGCGCCTTCCCGGTCTCGGGCTCAAAACTCTCCACCACCTCTTCGTCACCAAACCGGTCAAACATCACCAATTTTCCTTCCGCCAAAACCGGAGAGGTATAACTGGAACCTTTTTTCCTCTCCCAGACCAGGCTGGGGCCAGATTCCGGGAAAGAATCAAGAAGCTGGGTTTCCGGGCTGGTGCCATTGTCATCTGGCCCGAGAAAACGCACCCAATCAGAAACCACCGCGACTTCAGAAAGCTTTTTGGGTGGTGAGTGGAAGGTCAGACGGTCCGTTTCATCTGATCGCACGAAAAAGGTCGCCAAACAGGTAAACGCCACTCCAAAGCAAGTATTTCTCAACATCTTCCAAAATGCCCCAAACCCAAACCATCAGCAACCCCACGATTCACTGCGGTTACGACTGGTAAAATTCTGATTTTCGGTTATGGGCTCTCTCCGATGTTTTCGCTTCTTAAAACGGATTCCCATACCGCCGCGCGGCGCGGTCGACTTCATCTCGCCCATGGCGAGGTGGAGACCCCTGTGTTTATGCCCGTTGGCACCCGCGGCACCGTCAAAGCCGTCCACCCGGCTGAATTGGTCGATCCAGCCCTGGACTGCCAGATTATCCTCGGGAATACCTATCACCTCAATCTCCGCCCGGGCACGGAAATACTCGATCAATTCAAGGGCCTTCACCACTTTATGCAATGGGATCGCCCCATCCTCACCGATTCCGGCGGATATCAGGTCTACTCCCTGGCGAAGTTACGAAAACTTTCTGACGAAGGAGTCGCCTTCCAAAGCCACATCGATGGATCGCGACACCTCCTGACCCCGGAATCAGTCCTGGAAATCCAACGCTCCATCGGCAGCGATATCTGTATGATCCTGGATGAATGCCCTCCCTACCCCTGCGAACGAGAGTATGCTGAAAAATCCCTCGCCCTAACTCAGGGGTGGGCGGTCCGCGCTAGGAACTGGATCGAGAAACATCGCCCCCCTCACCAAAAATATTTTGGTATCGTTCAGGGGTCTTGCTTTACGGATCTACGGGAGAAAGCAGCTCGCGATCTGGTCGAGCTAGATTTTGACAGCTACGCCGTGGGCGGTCTATCGGTGGGCGAGGAAATGCCGGAGTTGCTCAAAGCAGTGGGAACGGTAACGCCGATCCTGCCGGCAAACAAGGCACGTTATGCCATGGGCCTCGGACAACCAGACCAACTCCTTGAACTGGTGTCACTTGGGATAGACATGTTCGACTGCGTCCTGCCGACCCGAGTAGCCCGAAATGCCACCGCCTACACAGCGGACGGCACCATCAATCTAAAGAATCAGCAATGGGAACGGTGTGATTTGCCCCTCGCGCCGCCAGGCAAAACCCACCCGCTCTGCGATGGTTTCAGCCGGGCCTACATCCGCCACCTCATCAAAAATGACGAGATCCTGGGACTGCGACTCCTCTCCCTTCATAACGTCTTCTTTTATCTAAACTTGATGAAACAAGTAAGACGTGCTATAGACGGCGGCGTCTTCGCCCAATTTAAAGCGGATTTCATTCAGCGATACCGGGCGGGAAAATCCGATGCCATTGACATCGGTTGACCGCCACCGATTAATTCTGCTTAAAATACTTTTATAAAAATGACACTACTAACTCTAATTCTTGCACAAGAAGCCTCTGGCGGCAGTATAACGGGTATGATGCTGCCCATGGTCGCCATGATGGGCATCTTTTACTTCCTTCTGATCAGACCTCAGCAACAGCTCAGAAAAAAACAGGAACAGATGCGGAGCAAACTCGCCAAAAACGATAAAGTCATCACGGAATCTGGAATTCATGGCATCATCACAGGCGTAACTGACAAAACCGTGTCACTAAAAATTGCCGAAGGAGTCAACATCAAAATCGAGCGATTCGCCGTCGCCCAAGTCTTAACCGAACATAAATCCGAAGAAGCTACACAAAGCTGATTGTACCCTGTTGGGTCTGCGACTGTACCCTGTTGGATCAGTCATGGAACCCTGTTAAGCCTCAAAACAAACGACTTTACCACGGCGGCGGGACGCCACCGTTACGGAAACGCCACCTCAAAACCATTTTTTTATTCCATGCAAGCCCAGACTGAATCTGCCGCTCCAAACGTCGCCAAAGCTGTCGAAGACGCAGCCCAAAAGACCGCTGACAAAACCGAATCCACCGTTACCCAGGCCGTCGATGCGACCAAAAAGTCCGTCGAAAATACTGCCACCGCCGTTGAAAAGGCTCAAGATGCCGTTAGCGACACAGCCACCAAAGTCGGTGACGCCGCAACCAACGCTGTGGAAGCTGTGGCCGGAGCAGTCTCAAAAACAAACGGGGCGGTAGGCGATGCCACGAAAACCGCTATTGAAACGGTAGCCCCCCCATCCACTGGAGATGCGGTAGCGGCGACGACTGAAGCCTTGAGTTCAAACTCCATTTTCTTCATGGCTTTGCTACTCCTGATTCTTTTCGTCTGGTATTTTGTGACGGAAGAAGCCAAACGACGCCGATTGGTAGGTTCAATCCTCGCTGTAGCGGCAACCGTACTTTGTGTATTTTTCTACAAGTACTATCCCATCGAGCAGGGCATCGAACTTAAAGGGGGCGTCTCGATGGAAATCCAAATTAAGGAGGTTCCTGGTCGAACCGTGACTCCGGAAACACAACAACAAGTCATCAACATCCTTGAAAAACGAATTAACAGTTTGGCCACGAAAGAGTTGATCCTGGCTCCTTCTGGAAAGGATGGCATCTTCCTCCAGGTTCCCGGGGCAACTCCAGAACAATTGGATAAAATCCAGGAGGTAATCGAAAAAGTCGCCAAACTGGAGTTTTCCGTAGTTCATGACGAGAGCCGATTCAAGGCTGCCAGCGTCGCCAGTGATGCAGAGGTAGTGGTTGGTTACAAAGCCTTACCCTACGTCCTCAGCGAAGAAGAAAAGAAAGCAAATCTGGCGGCAGGAAAAAAGGCTGACGAACCCAATCGGTGGGAATTGGTGAAACAAATCCCAGATATGTCTGGCAAGAATGTCAAAAGCGCGGCCTACTATTTCGGCCCGGAAGGCCACTCCATTCAGGTCGACTTTACCAGTGAAGGTGCGGGGATCATGTTGCCGTTGACCCGTGAAAATCAGGGACGACCGCTCGCCATCATCATGGATGATGAAGTGATTTCCGCCCCGAGAATCAACGAACCCTTTTCCACGGGTTGTTCAATTACAGGGAGTTTCACGCGTGAAGAGGCAAAAGCTCTGGTTGCCGCACTGGAAAACCCTCTGGAAAACCCCATCGAAGTTGCCAATTCGAACTACATCAGTCCAACGATGGGAAAACTCACGGTCCAACAAGGAATAAACGCAGGAGTTGCAGGACTTGTGATAATGATGATTTTCGTCGTTTTTTATTACAGATTCGCAGGGGCCGTTGCGTTGGTAGGAATTTTGCTAAATATCGTGGTGACCTTCGGGATATTGGCGCTTTTCCGATTCACTCTGACCATGCCTGGAATCGCAGGTATTATTCTGAGCATCGGCATAGCGATCGACTCCAATGTTCTCATTTACGAACGCCTCAGGGAGGAGTTAAAAGCCGGAAAATCTCTTAAAACAGCCATTGATCTGTCTTACGAGAAGGCGTTTTCAGCTATTTTCGACTCCAATATCACCACTCTGTTTACTGCGATCATTCTTTACGCGTTGGCCACTGGCACGGTCAAGGGATTCGCCATTACCTTGATGATCGGCATCGTCGCTTCCTTGTTCACCGCGTTGCTCGTAACGAAGGTGTGTTTTGCATGGGCCACTGCAAGCTTCCTCAAAAAGCTATCGTTTGTAGATCTAATCCCCGAAAGAACAATCGATTTCCTGGGTAAGCGAAAGATGTTCCTGACAATTTCAGTCGTCACAGTCGTTGCTTCAATACTCATCGTTGGATTGAAGGATCCCCGTGGCGTGGAACTCAAAGGAGGAGATGCACTCAACATCCAGGCCAGCAGTGATTTGACTGAAGCAGCTATCAAGGAATCGTTAAAGGACCTTTCATTGGGAGCTGAACCGATTATTCAATCTCAGGAGCCTGTAGGGGGCCAGGGGAAATTCTTTCTCATCCGAGTTCCAGATAACTCTGGTGAAATAGTACAAGCGGAACTAACCAAAGACCTCGGAATAGATACCAATCATATCGAAATGAGTTCGGTTGGCTCCCAGGCAGGTAAAGCCATGCTGATCAACTCCGCAATAGCTCTTCTGGCAGGAATGTTTAGCATCTTCCTTTATGTCACATTTAGATACGAAATGGCCTTTGCTCTCGGGGCCATTCTTGCTCTGGCTCACGACGTTATCGTCACGGCAGGATTGGTCACTCTGCTGGGCCAGGAAATGTCTTTGATCACCATCGGCGCGCTCCTGACGATCGCTGGCTACTCAATCAATGATACGATTGTTATCTTCGACCGGGTTCGTGAGAGCCTTGCCACCAAACGTGGAAGTATCAAAGACATCATGAATCACAGCCTGAACGCAACACTGGCGAGAACCTTACTGACCGGTGGACTGACCTTGGTCGTCGTAGTTGTTCTCTTCCTTTTTGGGGGACCCGGAATGAGAAACTTTGCTCTCACGCTTATCATCGGGATCATTGTTGGAACCTATTCTACAGTTTACATAGCCTCGCCGATCGTGCTGTGGTGGGCGCACCACCGCGGAACCAACCTCCGCAGGGAAGTGCTCGACACTGAGCAGTCTAAAATAGATCCTTTGACTGCTTCTTGAGATCCAAGGTGATTTGTGTTTTCGTCGGTTAATCCTGTCATCTCATTGAATTTTGAGAAGACAGGGCTCCGTCACCATCGCCATTTTTGGGATAAGCTCTTCGTGCCAGCGATTCACTTATTGGGGCCATCCGCCTACCTGCCAACCACAAAAAACCTTACCGCGATCAACTCGCGGTAAGGTTAAACAAGACAAATCTTTCGATTGTTTTAAAGTCTAATTCAAAAACTTGATCAGTTCGGTCTTGGTTAAAACCCCATCTTTGTTCAGATCGGACTCGGGAGCTTTATTTAAAAGGTTTTTCAAGGGCAAAAAGTTCTCCGATGTGGCACTGCTCATCAGCTTGCTCTCAAGAAACCCTCTCATTTCCACCAATGTCAGGACGCCGTTTTTATTAGCGTCCGAGCCGGGGAAATTTCTGTAAAACTCCATGACCTTTGAATTGTTTTTGGAAGTAACATCGGCAGCTTTAGACATCGGCTGCCCCAAGAATAGACACGCAAAGATTGAATAAATTAACTTCATAATATTTGAATTGAATTTCAACCATAGCCGAAATTTAACAATTGCAAGAATAAATCAAAAAAAAGCTCAACTGTAAAAGTTGAGCTTTGATCGAAGTTTACCACTAATTGGATTCCACCACCGGGGGAGTCAAATTTTCCGTAATTTGAAGTCTGGTGCTGGAGAGAACATTACCACTGGCAGAACTAATGGTTTCGATTCTCATTTCGTCGACCATCCAAACATCCCCAAACTTTTTACCGTGGAGTACTTCGAAACGACGAATCGGTCGGCCTTGAGTGTTGTAACCTATCATTTTGATCAACCCCCCGCTTTCCTTGTCGATCCAACAATCTACAGTGGAATAAAGACCTGCCTGATTTGGATTTCGAACCCGAACCAACCAGGTTTGCAGGGTTTTAAAAACTTCCTCCTTTACTATTTTGGCATCCGGCCAGTACAGAAATCTCATGGAAAGGTCATCATAAGTTGCGTCAGTACCACGAATGGTTTCTCCGTAACGTTCTGGAGGAACTGGCTTCAATTCCTCTCCTCCAACCCCTTCAAACAGCGAGAAATCTTTGTTTCTGGTGTCCAAATAGATAACCTGAGCGGGATCATCAAAAACGAAGCGAATTGATTCCGGTTTTAGGACTAGACGAAACGGAACTTTTTTGACCAACCCGAGGCGGAGCTGACCTGCAAACTCCTGATTAAACAAGGTGTAACTGTACCGCACCAACTTCAAAACATCATCCGCGCTGAGTTGCTCGATGGTTTTACCAGCGAAAGGTGGCGTATCGGTTGCAGGTGGTTTTTCCTGGGACAAAAGATTTTCAGCCCAAAAGGCCGAAACGGATAAAAAAATCACTGGGATCGTTTTAAAGTTCATAAGCAATAAAAATTTGGTAAGTTATCTGTGAGACTCGTGGTAAGCCGAAACATTCAATTTTAGATCACATTGTCAAACCAATCTTGGATGTTGGGAGATTAATAGGCTTTAACTTATTCATGTCGAAAAAATCATGGAAAACTATCATCTTGTGCGGCCAGAACACCTCAATCAATATGGATTTCTTTTCGGAGGCTATCTCCTGATGTGGGTGGATGAGACGGCCTGGCTTGCGGCATCAATGGATTACCCCGATTCTAAATTTGTCACGGTGGGGATGGACCATGTCGCCTTCAAAAAAAGTGTCAAAAACGGTGGAATTTTGCGGTTTACCGCCAATCTAACTAAGACAGGAAACACTAGCCTATGTTACGATGTTAAAGTGATGGATCAGGCAGAGGAAATTTTCTGTACTCTGGTAACCTTGGTTAGAATTGACGATTACGGCTCTAAAACTCCACTGCCGAAAAAGTAAAGTTTTGCCGCTTATTTCGGTTTCCCTTAACGTTTCCATGTGCCATTCTTCACGGTGGCAAATAGCAAGTCCAAAGTGATCGTAGTCGGTTCCCTAAACATCGATCAGGTGTGTCGGGTTGCTGTTTTGCCACGCCCGGGAGAAACCATCAAGGCGAATCAATATCAACATTTTCGGGGCGGAAAAGGTGCCAACCAAGCCATTGCAGCCGCCCGACAGAAAGTGAAGGTTTCCCTGATCGGATCGGTTGGAAACGACGATATAGGTCGCACCTACTTGGAATATCTCGCCACAGAGGGCATCGACGTGTCCGGGATCAGCAAATCCAATCAACCCACTGGTTCAGCCTTCATAACTGTTCAGGAACAAAATGGTGATAACATGATTGTCGTCGCTGCAGGAGCGAATGAAACTCTAAATCGAGCCAGCATAATCGCCCTGAAAAAGTTGATCGAATCGGGCTCTGTTCTGCTGACTCAGTTTGAGATCCCCATCCCAACCGTGATGGAAGCGATCGGGATCGCCAATCGCGCTGGTATCCCCGTGATACTTAACCCATCTCCCATGAATCCGACATTTCCGTGGGAGGATTACCCAATCTCGCACCTGATCGTCAACCAAAAGGAAGCATTCGAATTATTGGAAGCCCCCATCGAACTCATGAGCATCGATACGGTTCGGCAGCAAATCCATGACATGAGGATCGAAAATTTTATCGTCACTCGGGGGAGCGAACCCACTCTGGTGTACACCCGCGATGGAGATTTTTTCGAAGTGGAACCTCTACCAGTGCTTCCCATTGACACGGTTGGGGCCGGAGATGCTTTTGCCGGTTGTTTTGCTGCCCGGATTGCGGCAGGTGCCTCGGTAGAGGATGCCGTTCGAGCTGCCAATTGCTGTGGGGCTTTAACAACTTTAGGGGGCGGTGCCCAAAACCCGATCCCGGACCGTGAAAAGGTCGACCAGCATCTCGAACAAATTCCGAGACGGAAACTTCGTTCGAAAAGAGTTTAGTAATTACTTGCGGCTCACTTTGAAAAATAAAAAGAGTCCAAGAGCTATAAACAGGATATTAGGTACCCAGACCAGGATGTGGGGATACAACTCGGGGTCTTCCCGTTTCATTTGTGCCATCGTTAGCAGCACATAATAAACAACTGCAATCAATAAGCTAAAAACAAAACCAGCAGTAGTTTCCCGTCTCTGAGCAGTGATTCCAAGCGGCACTCCGATCAAGGCAAACGTAATACATGAGACCGAAAAAGCCATTCGCATACTTAACTCCGTCCATAAGGTAGCCTTGAGTGTAGGCTCCATACCCTTGTCCCGAGTCATATTAACCAACTTCAACAGTGGTAAATTCTCAGGCTGAAGCCGTTTGTCCTCCGTTTTAAATTGTTCCAGAGAAATTCCAGTCGGAAAATTGGTGGTAAAGGCAGGCTGGTTATTTTCCATGAAGTTGGCACCGCCTGCTTTCAAAAGCAAATTGGCATCCTCCATTTCGACAACCAGTTCATCTCTCTCCAAATCAACCCTCAACGTTGCGGTCTTGGCCATGGCGATCGCCTCTGGCATCGGCCCGGCGCTTTTGACCATCTGGAAATTCTTTAACACTCCATCTTCCTTGTTCGCAAAAATCAAATAACCCGGGAAGTCGCTCATCACCTGCTCGTCCTGAATTAACAACATCGGGTCTCTTTTCGCCTTATTGATCAATGTGTCCTTCATTCCCTCCATCTCGGTTTTGGCCCATGGAGTAAGTGATAAATTAATCCAACCGCAAATCAGGGTGAAAAAAACGGAAATAACCGCAACAGGAAAACAAATCCGCCACATGCTGAGCCCGGCCATCCGCATCGACACCAATTCACTGTCCGCCGACAATTTGCCAAAGGTCAAAAGAATCGAGGTCAGAAATGAGAATGGAATCGCCAGACTCAAAGCAATCGGAATTACAAGAGCAATAAATTTGAACACAAACATCAGACTCAAGTCCGGTCGTTTGGAAAGCTCCCGAAGAATCTCTTTGAAAACATTCCCTAAAATGAGAATGATCAAAATAATCAGAATAGCAAAGGTCGCCGAGATCATAATCTGGCGGGCGACATAGCGATCTAAAATTCTGGTCATCGAGTTCCTGAACGGATAGTATTGGATGATGTTAGGTTTGCTTAATTTTCAATCTCAATTCCTTCCCACAATTTTTGACCGAAAGGTTTGTTAAGAAAATTCCAGACTTATCCTTCAATTACGCCAAAATTTTGCACTTAGCCATGCCAAAAGAACGCCTAGATCAGTTAATCGTATCCCGTGGTTTGTCCGATTCACGCGAACAGGCGCGTCGCCTCATCATTGCGGGCGAAGTCCGGGTCGAGGGATATGACGGGTTGCTTAAGCCAGGGCAGAAAGTAGCGGATGATATTGAGATTATTCTTAAAACCCGCCCTAAATTCGTTGGTCGAGGTGGGCTCAAAATCGAAAAGGCACTTGATCATTTTGGGATCGACCCCAAAGGCATGATCGTGCTGGATGCCGGAGCATCGACCGGCGGATTTACTGACTGCCTCCTCCAGCGCGGAGCGGAGAAAGTGTATGCCTACGATGTCGGAAAAAATCAACTTGCCTGGAAATTGAGGAGCGATCCCCGGGTGGTTTCGAGAGAAGGGATTAACATCCGCCACATGGAACCTTCCGATATCCCGGAAATGGTGGATCTGGTTGTCATCGACGTCTCGTTTATATCACTGACCTTGATACTTCAATCGGTATTCAAGGTTTTGAAACCAGAAGGAACCGTGATTTGCCTGATTAAGCCGCAATTTGAACTAAAGAAAGACCAGGTCGGAAAAGGAGGAATTGTCAAAGCCCCCGAGCTTCATGCTCAAGCTGTGGAAAAAATCCGCTTATTCGTTGAAAATGAGATAAAAAAACAATGGAAAGGATTCACCCCATCCCCCATCTGTGGAGGTGATGGCAACATTGAATTTCTTGCCCTGCTGGCACATTGACACCAAAGCATCAATTCAAATTCGGGGATTTTCCCCGGTCTTGTTGCAAGCCCCTTTGATGAAAGGACCACTCAGAATCAAACACCGCGCCCTGGGCCACCCACTGAGAGATGATTTCGATCTGATCTTTGGACAGAGGTTTTTCAGTTTTATGAGGGGGCATCACAAACTCAGGATCTTTCGAAGAAATTCGGGCGATTAACTCACTTTTCTCAAGCGAACCGGGGACAATCACTGGCTCCGCTTTTTCCAGCATCAGTTTCCCCTTGTCGAGGCGCAAATTCCCTTTCCGATTCTCTTCATTTTCACCATGGCACCCAAAACAATTATCGGTCAGGATAGGAAGCACAGCATCGTGAAACGAGACCTGCCGGACATTGTTTTTGGCAAATTGATCCAGTTTTTTGCTCGCCCGTTCAGCGAAGTCATCAACTTTTGAGTAAATTACAAGCAAGACCACCAACGCTGCAACCATTGCCACCACCGAAGTCACCGCCCGAAATACGGATGATGGCTTGGTCTTCGCCTTTTCAACCTTGAATTTCCTCATCGGAACCAAATCCACACCTGGCATCGGTATCAAGTTTTTGGGAAGCAGATCGGAAGCCAATTGTAACCGGACGGCCTTGTCAATG
>JBGSJM010000423.1:0-9197 GCA_041742015.1 Verrucomicrobiales bacterium
TGCCTGTGACTCAGAAGCAAGGTGTGTGTGAGAACTAACCCATAATCTTCTAGCAACAAAAAATACATCGCTTTGTTGAAGGCTTGCATTTGAGTATCACTTCGACATAGTGGTACAGACGTCAATGAATCGAAAATTAAAAATGGGAATGGTTGGCGGTGGACGCGGAGCGTTTATCGGAAATGTGCATCGAATGGCTGCAAATCTCGACGGAAAAATAGAGCTGGTTGCTGGTTGCTTCTCTTCGACTCCCGAGAAATCGAGGCTGTCAGGGCAAGATTTCTTTCTAGATCCAAGCCGGGTTTATTCAACTTATCAAGAAATGGCTGAAAAAGAAGCAGCTCTTCCTGAGAACGAAAGAATCGATTTTGTTTCGATTGTGGTCCAGAACCACCTTCATTTTGATGTAGCAAATACTTTCATCAAGGCGGGTTTTCATGTGATTTGTGACAAGCCAATGACGCAAACGCTTGATCAGGCTCACGCACTTCGGGACATTGTCTTAGAAACAGACCGTATCTTTTGCCTCACTCATAATTACACAGGCTATCCGATGGTCAAAGAAGCCCGTCGCATGGTAAAAGACGGAGAACTTGGTCGAATTTTGAAGATTGTGGCAGAATACCCCCAGGGCTATGCAGTCGGGGATGTGGAAGGCGAGGGCCAGGGGAAAATCAATAACTGGCGCTCAGATCCGAACGTTGCAGGAATTTCCAACTGCATGGGGGATATAGGAACTCATGCTCACAATTTGATTCGCTACATCACCGGACTTGAAATTGATGAAATCTGTTCGGAGTTGACAACCTTTATTCCCGGTCGAAGTCTCGACGATGATGGAAATTCTTTGGTCCGTTTTAAAGGGGGAGCCAAAGGCATCATCTATGCATCTCAGATCTCAAATGGCGACGAGAACGACCTGAATATTCGGGTCTATGGGACCAAAGCTTCAATTGAGTGGCATCAAGAAGATCCGAACGAATTGATCGTGAAATACGCCAACGCACCGCGCCGTGTTTATCGGCGCGGGAACGATTATATCAGCGAGGCTGCTGCAAGTCATGGTTATACACGCACTCCATTTGCTCATCCTGAAGGTTTTATCGAGGCATTTGCAAATATCTATCTTGCAGCGGCAAAGGCAATGGCTGACCGGATCGATGGAATCCCGGCTCCGGCGACAGGCTATGATTTTCCTTCGATCGACGATGGAGTTGCTGGTATGGCATTTATTAAAGCCACGGTTGAAAGTTCCGCTTCCGAAGAGAAGTGGGTAAAATTCCCCATCGTTTAAGCTAGCGTCTATCTAAAGGGCTCCCCATCAGGAGCCCTTTTTGGTTTGTTGAGAACGACTATTTTCAATTTTTCAGTTTTCGTTCAATCCCAAAAGTGTATTCTTGTTCCTTGGCGATTGTACCCTGTAAGTCGTTGATTGTACCCTGTTGAACGGCACTCCGTAGCAACGGATCCTACCAATTTTAAGAATGCGTTACGCCATCATTTCAGACCTTCACGCCAACTGGCAGGCTTGGACCGCTGTTCTTAGTGATATTCGAGAAAACAAGGCTGATGCGATTATTTGCCTGGGTGATGTGGTTGGCTATGGACCGCGGCCGGAAGAAGTCCTTTCGAGTGTTCGGCAGCAGACTGCAAACTTTGTAATTGGAAATCACGATGCTGCGGCCTGCGGCCTCTTGGATGCTTCGATTTTTAATGTTCATGCCCGCGAGGTAGTGGAATGGACCGCGCAGAGACTTTCTCCTGATTCGATTCGATTTTTGCAGCAAATCCCTCTCACATTGCAGACGGACGACATTCTTTTTGTCCATGCCGAAGTGCAGGATCCAGGTCGCTTCGGATATATCGAGGCAGAAGAATCCGCTTTGATGCAATTCATGTATACCAAGTCGACCATCGTTTTTTTCGGGCATACCCACCGACCGCTGGCATACTGCCATAACTCGGAGTCGATCAAATGCCTGCCAGATTCGGATTTTCATCTCGCTCCTGGACATCGCTATCTGGTGAATGTCGGATCTGCCGGGGAGCCGCGGGATCCAAAGGACATTCGAGCTCGCTATGTGCTTTACGATTCCGCAAGCCGGGCTGTCTATTTCCGAAAAGTTAGGTTTGATGTCGATGCTTACCGTGCTGATTTGAAAGCTGTAAATTTGAATATTCAGCCCTACTTTTTGTCGATCATCGACCACGAAGTATCTCAAGGGCGCGATGTCTTCGATCACATGAAAGAACACATGATGACAGTGCCGGAAAAAGCGATTTTTAAAGGAAATCAAGCCGCTGCCCAAAACATCGTGCTTGGGGATGGCGGTAGAAAAGTGGTCTCCCCTCCTCCGGCTGTCGGAATTTCAGTTCCAATTAGCCATTTGCGAACACCTCGGCCTCCAACTCAGAGGACAGTAAAAAGAAATCAGACTTCGCCTGATTCCAGCAACCTCAAATTTGTGTTCTTCTTGCTGGGGATTCTTTTGATCGGTCTGACCATCGCTCTTCTGATTATTTTCTAACACGAGGTCGGGATCCCACGGCAGAGTTTAACCGTGTGTGGGATAGCACCCTCGACGAAGGTCATGCATTCCACGGCTCCTGAAGGCTTTCCAGGCAGGGCAAGAACAAGGGATTGATCCACCACCGCCCCCATACAACGAGATAAAATAGCGTTGGGCGTGATTGCGAGTGATCGCATCCGCATCGTTTCCCCAAAACCTGGAATTTCAGTTTTCATAATTCCCCGAATCGCCTCGGGTGTGACATCGCGTAAGGCGATTCCAGTGCCCCCGGTCGTGAGTATCAATCCGCAGCCCTGAGCAGAGAAGGCGCGGATCGTGGTTCGAATTTTTTCGACATCATCAGGGATGACCGCTTCAGCAATGACTTTCCAGCCCTTTAAAGAGCAGGCTTCTTTTAAAGCAGGCCCCCCATGGTCTTCATACTCACTTGCCGCCGCGCGATCAGAAATGGTGATTACGCCTACGGTAATGCTAGAATCAGACATGTGTTGCTGATCCTAAAACTCTAAAAAGCTCCCGACCCGAAAGTGGGTGAACTAACGTCCTCGGGCAGAGAAGTGGAAGAAACAGACTCCTGTTCAGTGGTAATTGTTGGCCCATTGTATTCGTCGAACGAGCGAGGAGTGAAAGTTGGGCGGGAATCTGTTGGCGGCGGAGAAAACGTTCTTGGAGTGGTGAATGTGTTTCCAGATGGCGATTCGCTCAACTTGGGCGGAAGTGAGGCAGCAGGGACTGATTTAAAACTACTGGTTGGTTTGGTGATAGTAACTGAATCCGGTGTTGAGGGCTTGCTTCGTTCAGTGGTCTTGAGAGCTTCGGCAATTTCCGTTTCGGACTTCTTGGTTGGAACTTTGTAGGTTTTTCCAGTGATAATCACCGAGCCTGTCATATTGTTTGCGGCTTGAATACGACCGATTGAGGTTCCGTATTTCGAAGCGAGCTTGCTTAGATTATCGCCAGACACAACTTTATGACTGACAAGCGTTTCACCCTCCCGCAGAACAAATGGCTTTGGTGCCGCTGGCTTGTCGGCTTCAGTCAAATCAATGATTTTGTTTTGATCAGCAGCAAAGATTGACCCTTCAGCTGGAGTTGCAGCAAGGTTGGAAGGATAAGTCGCTTGATTGGCTGGCGGCAGGGACGCTGCAGCCTGATTGTTACTTTTGCAACCTGAACCAATTAAGACCGGAATCAGAGCAACCACTAAAAATTTACCCGTAAGGAACTGACTTTCTACCTTCATATGACAACAACAAATTTTAACACCTTTATCAACGGATTAAAGGTGGAATCCTTTATTCCAGTAAAATATTTTTTGAGTTTTCGATAATGCAAAGCCTGAGTTCCCAAAAAACCGGAACGAAACTACTTTTCATATAACCATTCTGAGATTCATTTGCAATCTTTAAAAGCAAATCGGAATGTCAATAACCATCCCGAACATGAATCATCCCAACCTAATTCCCATTGTTTTAATAACTGCGGTCTGGGTCTTTTTTTGTTCGCCCCCTTTGAGTCATGCCGAAAATCCGTTGGCGGATAGGGTTATTGGGCAAATGGAGAAATCGGTTTTCCCGTTGGAGCCTGGGGCAATGGCCCTGCCCATGGAGCGAGTTGATTTGCCAAAAATCTTTGCCCCCAGATTTCCAAGGACAAGTTACATGTCCTATCAGTGGAAAAATGACATCCAAACCACGGTTTTCTGGGTAGGCGAAAAAGCAACCCAAAATAATCCGGTTCCAAATAGTGCGAGTTCCTGGGATACAAAATGGGCAGCCTCCTTCGGGGGTTTTGATGATCCTAATGTTGAGAATCGTGAAGGCTGGTTACCCAAGGGGATTATTCCCCGTCAAAATCCCTTTTATTTCGCACTGCCCTACAACGACGTGGATGGCCAGAAAACCAAAGAGTCATCACGGGTAAATGTCCCGTGGTTTAAAGAGTCCTTTTACCGCGAAGGAAAGTCAGTGGTGAAGGGCCGTTGGATCGCGATTCGACGCGGCGACAAAGTGTGTTACGGTCAATGGGAGGATTGTGGTCCGTTCGAGACTGATAACTGGGAATATGTCTTTGGAAGCGAGCGACCGAGGACATCAGGGAATGGCGGTGCAGGTCTTGATGTCTCGCCAGCCATCCGTGATTACCTTGGTTTTAGATTTAGTACCAATTGTGATTGGCGGTTTGTTGAACTGTATGAAGTTCCTGATGGTCCGTGGAAAATATGGGGCAACAATAATCCCTTTGCTCTCAGGCCCAAGGATAACGGACTACCCGGCAACGCGTCCGAAGGAATCTCAAAACTGCGGAAATTGAGAGATATTTTGGTGCTTCGCGACAAGAGTAAATCTCCGCAGGCTCCAGTGGCTGGAGGAATCTCTACCAATCAATGACCGCAGAGGTGGTTGGGAGGCGGATGTCGTTGCACCTTTATGCGTTAATGCCGCCGTGCCAGGAAATATTCCACGGCATCAACCATGGCCCGCCAACTTGCCTGGATAATGTTTGAGCTGACTCCAACGGTATCCCAACTGGTTTTCCCGTCGGTGCTCTCGATCAGAACCCGGGTCCGAGCTGCGGTGCCCGATTTACCATCGATAATCCGTACTTTATAATCGCAAAGCTTCATTTGCTCGATCTCTGGATAGGCTTCCTCGAGGGCTTTTCTCAGGGCTGCATCCAGCGCATTCACTGGGCCATCCCCTTCAGCAACGGTATACATCTGTTTACCATGGACCTTTAGTTTTACGGTGGCCGAGCAGGTGTCGTAGTTTTGTTTGCCATTGCGCCGGAAGGTGCAGTGATATTCGAGCAGTTCAAAAAACTGTCTGTCGGGACTAAGATGTTTTTCGATCATGAGCTGCAGGGATGCTTCCGCAGCTTCGAATTCATAGCCGACTTCCTCCTGTTTTTTGACTTGTTCGAGGATCTCCCGTACCTGTGGGTTGCCTTTTTCGAGGGTGATCCCGAGTTCTGCGGCTTTCATGATGATGTTTGATCCACCTGCCAGTTCAGATACCAGGATGCGCTGGTGGTTACCCACCGTTTCGGGCTGAATATGCTCAAAGCTGTGGGCCACTTTTTGCACGGCGTTTACATGCATGCCTCCCTTATGGGCAAAGGCGGTTGAACCCACATAGGGGGCCCGGATGTTGTGGGCACAGTTGGCGAGGTCATCCACAAACAGCGACAACGTTGAAAGCTGGCTGATGTCTTTAACCACAGGGCGTTTCATTTTTAATTGTAGATTGGGGATCACCGTGGTGAGGTTGCAGTTTCCAACCCGCTCTCCGTAACCGTTGATGGTTCCCTGAACCTGAGTGGCCCCGGCGCGGATCGAGGCAAGCGCATTGGCCACACCAACTCCAGTATCATCGTGCGTGTGAATGCCCACGGGGATGCCAAGTTTTTTGATCACGATCCGGGTGATATCCTCAACCTCATCCGGCATCGTTCCTCCGTTGGTGTCGCACAGAACCAACCAATCGGCTCCGCCTTCTTTGGCGGCAAAGAGTGTTTCCAGGGCGTAGTCGGGAGAGTCCTTGTAGCCGTCAAAAAAGTGCTCGGCGTCGTAGATGACTTCGCGGCGGTGCTCCTTAAGATAACGGGTGGTGTCCCGGATCATGGCGGCGTTTTCTTCTGCCGTGGTTGAAAGCACTTCGATGACGTGGAGAAGCCAGGTTTTTCCAAAAAAAGTTACCGCCGGTGTTTTTGCATCGATCAATGTTCGGATCTGCGGGTCATCTTCCACTCGGGTATCCTTGCGCCGGGTGCTGCCAAAAGCGGCAATTTTGGCATGCTTCCAATCCATGTCAGCCGCTTTTTCAAAAAACGAAACGTCTTTGGGATTGGAACCAGGCCAGCCTCCTTCGATGTAATGGATCCCGAATTCGTCGAGCCGCTGGGCAATGCGAATTTTGTCCAGAGAGCTAAAATTTACGCCTTCACCCTGAGTTCCATCTCGCAGGGTGGTGTCATAGAGCTTAACTGGTGGATGTTGTTTTTTCATCGATTTAATAGAGTAAAGTCACTGATTAAACAGGGTACAGTCAGCGACCTAACAGGGTACGATTGGTGTTTGGGTGGTGATCCCGGCTCGTGTCTTTGGCATGACTCCCGTAATAAGACCGAATCGCAATCACCAAATCCGCCTTAGCGGATGGTAATTGCGTTCATAATGATTGAGCAACGAATGATTGCCTTTGCCATGCTAGCATGAAATTAGGCGAGGATCGGAAGGATGCAAACGCCGATTTTAATCTCTCCCGCAGTTACCGGGTTTGCATTTGGGAAATCTCTGGTCAAATTTGCCGTAAAATGGCGGCTAGTCTTTCGGGTAAAATTTGGAATTGTCGGGGGGTCACGTTTGATCTTTCCAAGCGAGGGGAAGTGATGGGCATCCTCAATGTTACACCCGATTCCTTTTCTGACGGAGGACGGTTTTCGGCTTTGGAAGATGCGGTTTCCCAGGCGGCAAAAATGGTCAAAGAAGGCGCTGCCATTATCGACATCGGTGGTGAATCAACCCGGCCCGGTGCAGGTGAGGTCCCGCCGGAGGTGGAAATGCAGCGAATTATTCCGGTAATCCGGGAGTTGTCGCGCCTTTTTCCCGGAGTATGTCTTTCAGTTGACACCTCAAAGGCGGAGGTAGCTTTGGCGGCGATGGAGGCCGGGGCTCACATTTTGAATGATGTAACTGGCTTTCGCACTCCAGGGATGACCCAAGTTGCGGCGGACACAGGTGCCGGTGCGGTGGTTATGCACATGCTGGGGAATCCCCGGACCATGCAAAAGTCGCCGCAATACGGGAATGTGGTTGCCGAAGTGAAGCGATTTTTTCAACAACAACTCGAAGCAATGACTGGGGTGGGAGTCTTGGAGACGGCACTTGTATTTGATCCGGGGATTGGTTTCGGGAAAACGCTGGAGCACAATTTGACTCTCTTGAGGCGCATCGAAGACTTGAAAGTGGGTGGACGCCCCCTGCTACTCGGGGTTTCGCGGAAGTCGTTTATCGGGAATTTGATTCATTCCGCAAAAATGGAGGATCGTTCCTGGGGAACCGTCGGGATCACGGCCTACACTGCGGAACGAGGAGTAACCTTACACCGGGTGCATGAAGTAAAAGCCAATCTAGAATCCCTTCGGATGACGGAAGCGATCAGGGACGGGGCAAATCGATGAGATATACTTGCCAGTTGTCCAGCTTCGTTCTATGATCGTGGAAGGTTCATTAGGCGAAGCACGAAATCTGGATGGATTAAGTTTTGATGTCGTTCGTTTAAAAGCCTAAACACATTCCCATGAAAGCACATTTCCGAAACCTGCCGTCCGTAGCAGGATTTGCCAAAAATTTCGATTTTCATTTTATCCTCGTCGTTTCGGCAGGGCTCTTTCTTTGCGCCCACTCTGGATTTGCCCAATCTCAGGCTGGAAAAATCGCCGCAGTGCAAAAACGGATCGACGAAATCGAAAAATCCCCACCTAAAAAGGATTCAATTGATGTGAGCAAGATCGGGCAGGATTCGGGATTTGAGGCGCTGGCCACCTTTACGATTAGTGATGGGCTGGTGGTTGAGGCACAGAACGCCGTAAAATACGAAGAAGGGGGTGGGCTGTTGCAACGCTATTTCTTCGATGAAAAAGGAGAGTTAATCGCCGCGAAAAACGAATCTCATTCCATTGATCCTGATGGCAGTCAATTGTTCACGACTGAGACGACCTACTTTGACGGAGGTGCCTATATCGGAATGGTGGCTAAGGAAGGGCAATTCAAAAAGGGAGAGGCCGTGGCTCTCGACAAATTGAAGCCTTCCGAGGTTGATCAATTTAATCCAGACCCGGCTGACGCTGTAGCCATTTATCTAAACAATCTCCAACCTGCTTCGCAAATTAAACGGCTGGTCAAAGCCTTTGCCAACTTCAAGGGGACTTTACCGACCGGGCTTCTTTTGGAGACGATTTCGCCGGATGGGCGGTTTATTATTTCCTGGAAAAAAATCGATCCGGCGGAGGAAACCTGTCAGTTCACCCTTCATGATTTGGTCAATGACAAGGTGGTTATTGAACTGCCCAAGGGTTATGCGCCGGGAACCAACCATATCTACCATTCTTCGGCTTGGAGTGCGGGCTCCACTTACTTGGTGTTCATCAATGACATCAAGTGGAGCACTGAAAGCGCGCCGATTGTAAAACTTGATCCCGTTGCGGGCACTGGTGTTGTAATTGGAGATTTGTATCAGGCCGCTGGCGAATACGCATGGGCGGAATTAAAGAAAACCGAAAATCCGTTCACCCAAAACCGTGAAACCATACACGGATTTATTCAGGTCCAGAGTATTGGGGAAGATGGCGCGGTGAGCCTCCTGCTGGACAGCCAAAGCAAGTTCGAGGGACCCGAGCACAATGTACGCACTTTGATGACCCTCAACTTTACCACTGGGAAGGCTCAGGTCACGGGCTTGCGAATTTTGGCCGAGGATGAAGACTTGCCGACAGAAGGTGCCCCCCTGCCCCCGCCTACGGTGAATCCGGAAGCTCAATCTGGATGGGAAGTTTCAGCGACCAAACTAGGGGTAATCTCCGGAACTACCCCGTTTACGGTTGATGCGATTCAGGCACTCTACCCAGCAGAAAAGGTGGAGGCTGGAATTGAGAGTTTCGAGGAAG
>JBGSJM010000424.1:0-8985 GCA_041742015.1 Verrucomicrobiales bacterium
ATTTTGTCGCCGAGGCGCAGGCCCTGCACGACGATCTCGGTATTCTGGCGTTCGTGGAGCAGGATTTGTTCGCGGGCGTAGATTTCGGGCTGGGTTTTGGGAAGACGGTCGCCCATTTCCGCGACGATTTTTTGGGACCACTCGAGGCGCTGTTTGTCGGGAACCCGATAGGCCAGGGTCATCCGCGTTTCAGCCATGGCAATCGATGCGGGGCTCTCGTAGGAGATGCCATCGATCGCTTTGAGGGCGAACTCGATCATGTCTGCGGAGTATTGCTCAAGAGTGGGGCCATCCTTGCCGCGTGCCGCACTTTTTTCGTAATCATGACGCCAGATGTCGCCGCTGCAGCCGTGCGACATCATCGCGACAAAGCCGGTTTTCCCTGGATCGAGTTTTTCCTGAAGGCCGTCCGAAAAAAGTCCGAAATAATCTGCGCTGATATCCTGGTCGCCAAAATAGTGCATCGAAAAATTCGCGAGCAACCCAAGCGGTTTGCCTGCAGCGGTCTGCACGGAGATGATCTGCAGCATGGGATCCTCCGGCCCGCTGGGTCCGGTGACATGGTCCCAGTTTGTAGCGGCGTGCATGTTAGCCCGGACCGTGAGATTGCCAAAGGGATCTTCGCGCATGAATTTCGGGTGGAGCACCCAGCGGCGCAGCGCGGTGTAGTCTCCCGCATCAATCTCGCCCCAGCCGATTTTTGCAGGCTGCAATTTGGCGAGTGGCGCGAGGATGGCTTCCACTAGTTTCTTTCCGAGAAAAAGCGAATAGATGGGATCTGCATCGGTCCCGAGACAGCCCATGCTTGAGGGCGCGGTGTGGGTGTGCGTCGCCGAGATGAGGATGTGATCGCGGGGGATGCCCGCCTTTTCCGCTGCGATTTCTTTGGCTTTGTCGAGAAGTTCCCTGCCCACCATGCAACTGTCCACGACAACGATGACGAGCTTCTCCTTCCCATCTGAAAAGGCGAGGGAACGTGCATTGACCGGGGTCTTGATCTTGTCAACCGACCGGCTGGTCATCCCACCATTGACGAGAACCGGGAGCTGTTTGGGAGTGACATCGGTGATGGCAGCCCCGGCAAGAAACTCGGCCCGAAGGTTCGGGACGTTGATGACGAAGATGCTGATGAGAAAAAAGCGGTTTAGACTCATAAAGCCATCCTAGGAGAACACCACAAGAGGGGCAAGCCTGAGTTCGGCGCGTTGACGTAAGCCAGGCTCGTGGAATGGGCGAACCCAACTTGATAAACTATTTGCAAGCCAACTGGCATTTCATGTGCTATAATCTTCCCGAAAATTCTGCGAAACAACATTTCAAACAGGAGACACAAAGACTCACATCTTATCTATTTAGTCCTAACACACATTTCTGTCATCTTTATGAAAACTGCGCTGAAAATTTGTCTATTGCCCTGTATCATTGGAATTACACTTTGTGCGAACAATGCGTCCGCAAATCACATCGAAGGAATCACTTTTGCTGCGAACCCGGGGAGGATCTACCTCCCGATCGAGGAAGCTGCCAACCTACTCGAATGGAAGCTGGAACAGGACACGGCCACAAAAAAGATCACCCTGAACGGCAAGAATTTGGACTACTGGTCTCTGCGCAGATTAATTGGCGGGGTAACTCTGGTTAGTGAATCGAACCTCGTCACGGCTGGAGCTGAAGTCACGAAAGATAGCGAAACTGGTTTGGTGACACTTTCGACAGGGACGAAGCAAATTGTCCTGTCCCCCGGAGCAAAACGAGTCTTCGTCGATCTGCAAGCACAGCAAATGAAAGCATGGGAGGGAGAACGTCTGGTTCTCGACTGCCACATCAGTTCAGGACGGTATGGAAACACCCCGGCGGGCAATTTTCAAACCGGCCCTTTTAAGGCCCGTTAACATTATTCAAGTCGCTACCACAATGCGCCCATGCCCTACAGCGTGCAATTTCGGGGGAACTTCTTTTTTCATGGTTTTTCACATGTTCCAAAGTATCCCGCATCCAGGGGCTGTATCCGGATGCATCTCGACAAGGGGAACCCGGCGCGATTCTTTTACGAATGGGTTGACCGTGGGGTTCCCGTTCAGATTGTAAAGAAGACCCCGAAAGAGGAAACGCCGGAAACGCAACCTACTCTGATTTCGGAAAATTAACCGGTTCGTATCGCTTGGTAACTGCTCTCGGTGCCAAAATGAAGGCCCATTAGATCAGATTAAGCTCAGCTGAAGGATCGAGCCTTGTGTGTCGCAAAATTGATTTGACGAAATCCCGGCAGAACGCTAATGAACCTCCCCAAAAGGACATGGGAATTCTTGATCGAAAGTATATGAGACGGCCCTTCAATGGCTCATGGTTGAGCCATCGTTCAACTCCGGAGTTGATTGTTATATGCTTTTCGGTCGTTTCGCTCCTGAGTTCGGTCGTTTGGCTGGCCCGCGACATGGTTCGGTTAGGCAAGGCGACTGGTGCCACCAAGCAATCTCTTGTGGTAAACATCAACAATGCCACGTTAGCTGAACTTCAAACCTTGCCGGGGATTGGCGAGGCGAGGGCGCGACTAATCGTGGCCCACCGTCCGTATGAATCAGTTGACGCTCTGGTTGAACTGAAGGGTGTGGGCTCCTCATTAGTCCAAGATTTACGACCCTTTTTGAAAACGGAAGGAAAGACGGAACGGCTCAGGTCAACTAAACAGGAATAGTTGAGATTGATTCAACGAGCCGAAATTCGGTTTCACTCCAACCGCCACGTCGCCTGCCTCAATACCGGCATCGACGCAAAAAACAAAAAGAAGAAGTATTCCGCCCCAACGGGGCCTGTTCATCGATCTTTACACGCGTCAAACGGCTGAATGACGTTGGAAAAATGATGGAAAAATGAAGCCAGCCTCAATAACCCTGCAAACCGGGCAGCCAAGTCCGGATTTCTTGATCAACCATCGTTATTCAGGGCAACCAAGTTCAGGTGGAAAAGTGGGGGACTGACTTCTCAAATGGACAAAATCAGGATCTAAAACATAAACAGCGTTGACCAGAAGATTGGAAAATCGGATTCATAGCCTGTTTAAAATGAGGGATTTTTTAATTTGCGATTTCCTTTTTCTACTTTGAGCCTGCTTCGGTGTCTGGTCGGCTCAGCGGATTGATAGCTGATCCATGGTCATCAGAAAAGATCGAAACATAGATGAACTGCCACCACCGCACCGATCACGCAATAACTTGCGACATTGGCAACGCCCACGCATAAGGCGAGTCTTTGAAACGGTAGCCGACGACGAAACAAACCCAACGCGGCGCACTCAAGTGCGAAGCTGAGCAAACAAGCCCAGAAGAAACTCAAAAGTGCGATACTACCCCAGTGTGGCCCTTGCGTGAAGATATGGACCTGATGCTCACCTGCACCAACCAACTTCGGAACAAGGCCGTTCGGCAATAGAAATGACAGCAGAATCCCTACAAACCACGAGAACAAATTGACGCCTACGACAACACCGAGAAGTCCAGACTTGGACATGACGCCCCGCTGGAAATAAGCAAACACTCCAAACTCAGTCGCCAAAGCCAACGCAGCTGAAAGTGGGAAAAAGAGATTTACGAGGTATGCAGCGGATGGAGCGGGGAAGATAATGTTGGCGAGCATCATTTGTCAGCTATCGTCGAGGCCTGGCACCTGCTACCGGGAGCACCCTTCCGCTTCAAGTTGAGGTTTGTCGTTACCCTCCGACTTCGACTCGGGGCGGGTAGCGGGTTGCCCAATGCCGCCTTGTTCGCCTTTGGTTTGATCTAAGGTGTGTTCGGTAGATAAATCGTAAGCCGCCGCAATCTTGGCAAGCAGTTCTCGTCCGGCTTCAGCATCAGTGAGGCCTAACGCCCAACGACATCCCCTCTCATTCGTCCCCTCACCTCGGACTTTGAATCCGGAGTAACTCTGGCCACCAATCTTGAAGACGTAGAAGTCACCAGGATCAGCCAACTTCGTAAAATCAAGCTCAAGCCAGAACTTCTCCTTGTCTTCGGTGTCGTAGCGCAACACTGCTTGAGTGAGCTTGAAACGCTCGGCGGCAAGGCGCATCACTATCTCACCCTTCTCGAGCTCATACTTGGGTTCAGTCTCACGGTTGGGAATGAATAGTCCCTCATCTTCAGAAGCTCGAACGCAGCCCATCGCAGTGGCTAGGATGAGTGGTAGAAGTAGAGTCTTCATAATCTTAGGCGAACGATTAAGCTGTGGCACCGGCGCGGTCAAGCTCGAATGCAACAAACAAAGTTATCGCCTGTTGCCACCAGCGTTTTGTTAGGCGGCGGGTTATTTGATTTCATGTTCTGCTAGGAAGTTTATAGCTGCCATCCCGTCGGCGTCGTGAGGAAGTAAAATGGACGAATGAGGCGAGGACGGAGACCATACGATAAAGCGACCGTGCGTGCACTCAATTAGCATCTCTTTCTCTGGCTCAGTCATAACACGGCGCAACTGCACGGACTGAGTGCGTGTGAGAAACGCAATATAGGGGAGCGAGATAATGCAGGAAGCAACGCCGCCTGCAATAAAGAGGCGGGGGAAGGCTTGAACTCGCCGAATACCGAGTGCGATGCCAAGAAATGCAATTGGAGCAAATAAGAACGTTTTGTGGAGCCAATGAGGAAAGGAGATACGCAGATAGTCCATGTAGCCCAGACTTCCGAAACTGACAAAAGCTCCGGCGAAGAAAAGGGCAAGACTGCCAAGGATTAAGAGTGCGTTCATGGGAGATGCGTGGAGTCACCTAACGTCAAAAGTGGTGGCACGGCGGCGCAGGACTGACAGAGCGAAGCGAACAAAGGAGCTTTTCCGCCGTTGCCACCCACGACTTGTTAGCCTTCTTCATTTGGTGGTGACCCGTGCAGTCAAAAGCTTTATCACAGTAGGCAGCGCTTCGATCTCGAACTTCATGCTGTCAGTGGAAACGATGTAGGCAATCCTTCCCACCGCGACTCCATCGCAGAGAACCCAGTGTGGATCCGTCTTCGTGTCCAATCCTGGAGGTGTATCGCGAATCCTCTCGATTCTCTTCTTCGCATCCTCCGGCGTGGCAAAGGTCTCCTCGGCGATTCGGAACCTGTAATAGGCGTTCTTCCAGTCTTTGAGCTCCTTCGTGCTCTTGATGGATTGAAGTCGGATACTGGCCTTTCCAAAGTGCTTGGTCTCCCATTCGCTCTGTTCCTTGCGCTCACTCCTTAGGGTCCGATAGCCCCACGACTGAATGATGCTGTCCGAAAAGATCGGGTGAGCATCAGATTGCTTGTCCTGAGCGCTAACAACCATCGCTAGGGCAGCAAAACATGCGATTGCGAGTGTCTTCATTTTATGGCTAACAGTATTTATTAGTATTACCTCCCGAGGTGATATCCACGAAAGGACTAGCCGTAAGAATGTCGGAAAATCCGCAATCTAGCAAGGAATTTTTCCAGAAATGGGCGTCTATCAGGAAGCAGGAAGGGATGGGATTTCAGGTGCGTCACTTTCTCAGATATCACGCCATCAGCAGTTCACCAAGCGTCCTCACGAACGAAATTGGTGGAATGGTGGGGGCAAGACCTTTCCATTGGTGTTGAGGTTTCGGACTCAGTTGCTCTGGTGTTCCGGGCGTGAGGTTGCTATCTGTTCGATTCTGGGCTAACTAACTAAAGAACTGGATAACTTACGAGGCACCCGACTGTACCCTGTTAAGTCGCTCATTGTACCCTCTTGAATACTTCAATAAACGGCAACCAATGGATGGGAAAACCTCTCTCTCCTGAGCGCAAAAACCAGATTTTCACCGCCAAAACAACCCCACTCCACGCGACACATAGTCGAAAATGGCAAATTCGACTCAACTCGCGTGCGACACCTAGTTGAAAAAGGCAAATTCGACTCAACTCGCGTGCGGCACATAGTTGAAAAAGGCAAATTCGACTCAACTCGCGTGCGACACCATCTTGGAAATGCCAACTTCGATCTATATCAATTCACACTTTTGATAATTCGATATCAGTAGAGAAAAAGTCATAAAATATCGATAGATTGATTTGACGGGTGTAGCAAACACTGCTATGGAAATTATTGAAGACATATAAAATGTCACTAAATATTAATAAATAGAAAATAGAAAAGCATATATAAATTGTTATGAAAACATTACCCATCCCACACCAATACGATCAGTTGATATCCTACACATATGATCTGATCGAGGGACTCAAAAAACATGAAACCCAGCTTGGCTTGCAGCAAAATACGGCGGCATCTCTGGTTGCGGTCATGGACACCGCAAAAGCTGCTGAACAGGATTTTCAGGGATCGCGGGCGATCCCCGGAAACACCCTCAGCCCGGCCCAGCGCGATGCGGATGCCGCCGCGAAACGGTTTATCCTGACGGCCAAAAAAATATTCGGCACCAAACTCGGCGACCAATGGTCCCCAGCCTGGGCAGAGGTCGGATATGTCAACGGCTCTCTGGCCACCCCCACCAAAATCGGAGAACGTGAATCCCTGCTTTTCACGATCTCCCAATACCTCACCGCTCATCCCGATTTCGCTAGCACCGAACTCGAGATCACGGCGGCCCGGGCCACCCAACTACACGAGGAGTTGCGGGCTGCCCGCGCTGCCCGCAAAAACTACACCCTGGAGCACAAGACCAAAAAAGAGGTGCGGAAAGTGGCTTTGGCCACACTGAGAAAACACCTGAGCTGGACGATCAGCGATCTCAAACGCGTCATGTCCGCCGACGATCTCCGTTGGCACAGCTTTGGTCTGGTGACCCGGAATCCATCATCCATCACCACCCTGCCTGTTGGCGAGCCCGCCTCGGCACCCGGCGCTGCGGTGCCTCCCCAGCCCGTGCTGCTGCCCGACCCTGCGGAAAACAATGACGGGGATAACATCGCGGAAATAACGGTCTCAAGTGAGACTGACGCCGCCTAACCAACTAATTAACCCAAGGCTAGAACAACCAACCAGTAGTCCTGCCACAAAACAAAAAAACCTTCCCCCTGGCCGGGGAAGGTTTTTTTGTGCCTGGAAACTCGAGTGATATGATAGGTGGGCATGGCACCTCTGGATTCGGTGTCTTTCCAAAATTACCGACAAGGTCAGTATTGCGGCAGGTGTTTTTAGGTCCATGTCTTTGGCTCAACGTAGAGTGGTAGCACCGGCGACGGAAAGCTCGAATTCAAATTGGGACGCTAACGCCGGTTGCCACTCACGACTTGATAGCCTGGTGTGTTTCCTGGCCGAAAGCGACGAGGTTGTGATCAAGGTCTTCAATTACGAAATCTCGCATCCCGTACTCGTAGTCTCTCGGAGGCGCTTGTATGTGAGCCCCTCTCCGAGAAACTTCAGAATAGTAGGAAACAACGTCGTAGCAAAAAATGTAGATCGAACCCTGGCCGATCTGCTTTTTGTTGGTGGCCAAAGGCCCGGAAAGGTGAACCTGAACATCGCCATGAGAGATGCCCGCGTAATCGCCAAACCGAAATCGCTCCGAGAAGCCTAAAACGTCGGTGTAGAATCTAAGGGATGCACTAATATCCGAAACGTGAAAGGTCGTAGCTGAACCGAAAGTTTTCATTTTCCTTGGGCTATCGTCTAGCTCATCCACGGCGGGGAGGGAAGCCTGAATTCAAACGGGAGCGTTACCCGCTGTTGGATGGAGCGTCTTGTTAGCGTCCTGTTGTTTTAGTTGGTTGGCGATTAGTGACCAGTTGTCCTCAAACTTAAGAAGGTGTGAAATATCGTATCTGTTGTCCAGCGACTTGTAGTTACGAGGTCTCTTCCAATCTTTGGGATCCATCCACCGCGAATAAGATTCGATGCAGGCAGTCTGAATGTCGGACTTCAAGCACACGAAAAACCTGTCGTTGATGCGCTTATCTCCAAGGGACACGCAAACGTAGATCAAATTCGGATGACTTATCTTCTTCACTCCACGATTGATCTGCCTCCTCTGCGAATCATCAATCTCGATGTCTAGCCAGAGATCTGCCTGGCTTGGCCAGCTGTCGCCTCGACTCGTCTTCACTTGGATGGGAACGGTTCTGAGAGCATCGTCGCACACAATAAGGTCATATTCTGGAACGTTACCTGTAAACGTTGTAGCAATAAGACCGCGACGTCCTAGCTCGGCGCAGGTCATGTATTCGCCGATTTGGCCGGCAAGCTTATTGGTGAGTCCGGTGGCCATTTCTTTGCTAACGTCGAGGTTGCACCGGCTACCGGGAGCGCCACTCCGCAACAGGGTTAAAGATTGTAGTCAAGAGGGTCATTTCGACTCGGGGCGGGTAGCCGGTTGTCCACCACCGTCTTGTTCGCTGTTGTTATTGATCTCGGCGGTCACTATCCAAAGGTCTTCTCCGATGAGCGACTTTCCTGTTTCGTCAATGGTTCTGTAGCTCCGTGAAATGTCTGCATCTTCCTCTGCTCCGCCAATCTCTCCATCTCGCCCTAAAGATTTCAAACTGAGGACTCCATTTGGCGATATTGTGTATTGGAGTTCTCGTCCCCAGCCATCTGTCGTGCGGTTGCCGTAGCCTTCGCGGAGTGAAAGCACGTCGAGTGATTTCGGCACCATACCTTCCTTCTGCATGAAAAGGTGAATCCGGTAGAATGTCTCGCCGATAGCTGTGTGAGTCATCTCAACAGGAGTGATAACATGGCACCCTTGCAGAAGCAGTGCGATAGCAAAGAGTGCGATCAAAGCGGGCTTCATTCTTTCAGCGAACAGTATATATTCGTATGATCTCCCGAAGTGATATCCACGAAAGGTCTTGCCGTAAGAATGTCGGAAAATCCGCAATCTAGCAAGGAATTTTTCGAGACAACAGGTCTATCAGGGAGCCCGGGGTGGTGGAATTTATGCCGAAGGCATCTAAGCGATTAGCCGGAGGTTGAGCGAAGCGACACCACCGGGGTCGCAGCGAACGCGACAGGCCCGACTTACTGGCGTGCTGCCATCCCTCGGGGATGGGCTGG
>JBGSJM010000425.1:0-4603 GCA_041742015.1 Verrucomicrobiales bacterium
GGATTGGACCTATCGACCTATGGCGCTGTCTTAACCGGCGGGTCGGGCGGCAAGGTTGTGATCGCTGAAGACCCAAATGGGTCTCGCGTTTATTCGCTCATGTCACACACCGCAGAGCCTTACATGCCACCCCGCAAACCAAAAACTTCCGATGCCGAACTTGTTGTGATTACCAAGTGGATCAACGGGGGAATGCTTGAAACCGCGACCAGTAAAGCCAAGAAATCTGACAAGCCCAAAATGGATTTGTCTCTGATTTCTCCCGCCGGAAAGCCTGAAGGTCCGGCAGCCATGCCAGAACATGTCATCCTTCAACCCGAGATTGTCACCGAAAGGCCCAACGCGGTTCCCGCCCTCGCTCACAGCCCATGGGCTCCGATCATTGCGATTGCCGGGCAAAAACAGGTTATTCTTTATCATAGCGTTGATTTCGATGTCCTTGGGATACTGCCTTACCCCGAGGGATTCCCTCAATCGCTATCATTCAGTTCAAACGGTAGCATCCTCCAGGCGGGTGGAGGACGAGGTGGAAAATCGGGGAATGTGGTCGCTTGGGACGTTAAAACTGGGGAAAGAGTTTTCGAAGTTGGAAAAGAATTCGACATTGTGCTCGGTTCCGATATCACCCCCGACCACCGTCATGTGGTGATGGGAGGACCCGGAAAAATTTTCAAAATCTGGGACACCATAAAAGGCGAGCAGATTGCAGCAGTCAAAAAACATCCAGACTGGATGACAACCGCTGATTTCAGTCCAGATGGAGTCCTGCTGGCAACCGGCGGGCGCAGCAGTGGGCTTTTTGTCTGGGAAGCAGTTACGGGATTGGAGTTTTACACCTTAAAAGGCCATACCCTCACCGTTACAGATCTTGCCTGGCGCCCCGACTCAAACATCCTGGCCTCTATTTCCGAAGACGGTCAAGTCATACTCTGGGAAATGAATGAAGGCCAACAGTTTAAAAAATGGGCAGCCCACGGAGGTGGCGGACTGGCAATCGACTTTTCACACGATGGTTCTATGATTGCCACAGCTGGTCGAGACAAAACAGTGAAACTCTGGAAGTCAGACGGAACCGCAATCCGAACTATCAACGCGAGTGATGACATTGTCATGAGCATTGCATTTACCAACGACAACAAACGAGTTATAAGCGGCGATTACAATGGCGTGATCAAAGTTTGGGATGTGACTGAAGGCAAGGAGCTAGCCAAGCTGGATGCCAATCCGCCAACGATCGATCATCAGATTGCTTACGCTGAAAAAAGAATCACCGAGATTAATGCAAAAATCCCCGTCCTAGAAAAAACTGTGGCAACTGTTTCAACTGAGGCGACCAAGGCCAAAACCTTTCAAGCTGAAATTATCAAAAAAATAGCGGAGCTTGATAACAAACAATCAATTTTGACCAAAGACCTAACAGTATTGGACTCAATGATTAAGACCCTAAACGACGAAAAAGTAAAATCTCAGGGACTAGTCACTCAGAAGACCAATCTGATGCAACAAAGAATTACTGAACGAGTCAACGCTGAAAAAGAATTGGAGAAATTCAAAAAGGAATTTGCAATTGTAAACGAAACCCTTACGAAAACAAACCGAGCCTTAAAGGAAGCTGCCGACTCCCTCAATGCGACAAAGAAACTCTCGGAGAGCTTGGAATTTCCAGACCCAGCCCGTCAAAAAGCTTACCTGGCAGCGAAAGCATCCCATGATTTGGCGGTGAATGCAAAAAATGCTGCTGATATCAAGCTTTCAGGGCTGCAGACTCAATTAACCGCAGCAAACACAAAATTATCCGAGGTGAGGAAGTCTTTGGCAGCGGCGGTAACTACCCACGAGTCAGTCAAAGCGGCACGGGAACAAGCTCAGAACCATGTCAAAACCACGGCAGCCAACGTGATCCTTGCCACAGACAAACTAGCGTCTGGAACCAACAAGGCGGAACTCAGCCTTCTCCAAGAGCAAGCAAAGGCTGAAGACAGTAAGGCTCAAGCGGCCCTGCAAAAAGCAAACGAGGCGTACACCCAAGCTCAAACCAACATGAATTCGCTCCAAGGAAGTTTGAGCAAAGAGGAGGCGGCTACAAAATCGCTGAACGACCAGTTTCTTGCCGCACAAAACGACCAGAAAACCAAATTAGCTACTTATCATACCACTGAATCCACGCTGAAACCCTTTATTAGCGAAGCGTCAGCCAATTTTAAGGCGGTCACCGCTGCCAAGGCCGAGTTTCCGAAGAAGATCGAGGCTTACAAAAAAGTCGACGCCGAACAAAGACACCAACAGGATCTATTCAATCAGTTAAACAGCAAACTCGCGCAATCGGAGGCCAAACTTAAATCCGCAATCGCATCGGAAACTTCCGTCAAATCCGAAATCGATGAAGCGAACAAAACACTAGCGGCCAAAGCAAAATCACAATTGGAAGCAACTGCAAAACTAAATGGCACGAAAGCCGAGCTCGGTAAAGTGGTCCAGTTGCTTGATTCCACTAAAAAACAGAAGGAAACCCACGAAAAAACTCTTGCTAGCATTGCCGCTCAGGAAACTGAAGCCAAAAAAAGTATCGAAGTGGTAAAAGCCGACTTGCAACAAAGTCAGTACCTGGCCCAGAAATTTAAAGCTGCCGCCATTAACTATGAAGCCAAAGTCGAAACCGACGAACTCGGGGGGATGACTGTTGACTTAGACGGAATGCTCACCGAAGAAACCGAAGCCAAGGGAGAGTTTCAGGCCGCCACAGCAGCAAGGATTTCGGCAGAGAAAGCACTGAAGGAGGCTGAAAATGTAGTGCTAACTGGGAACAAAAAACTCAAGGAAAACACTTTATCGGTCCTCGATCGCGCGCTCGCTTTAGTCGCCTCGCGGGCGTCTGCAGACTTGCGCCTGGAAATTGGCACCGAATCTGTTGATGTGGCGTCCAATAATGTGGCTACCCCTGTGGCCGATCTCGAGAAAGATGACGAATCCGGCAAAGTAGTAGAGGTGGTGGCAACGACTCTCGCGAGCAAGTCAGAAGCAGAAATTAATGCGGAAATCGCCGTTTTGCAAAAACGACTTGAAGAGTTGAGTCATTCGATCAAAGAAGCTTATTCGGAGGCGGAAAAAACCCAAACGGTGGTAGTTCAAGCCTCAGATGTGGCAGCGAAGACCCCGGCAGTTATTGCGGAGCGTTCGCAAATCGAAGAACGCAAAGCCAAGGCTGCCCAGGCAATCGAACAGCAACGAAAAGTTCAGGAAGCTACGGTTGCAAAACAAAAGGAACTCATTGACGAGCTTAAGAAAAGATATCTCGAAACTGTTCCTGCAAGAAAGTGACCACAAAAAAAATTCAGAATTTTCAACATTCCTCTCGCTTGAATCTGAGTTATAGCGGGTTCGTTTCCATACTGCTTTTAGCATCGACATTTTACCTAGACTCACTTTCGGCAGCTGACAACGGGCTCTTAAAAATTGGAAATCCTGAAGACAGGGAGGATGTCTATCGAAAAGCCAACGCCGCCTTTGAAAGCAATTTATACCCCCAAGCCATTGGTTATTACGAAACGCTGGTTTCTGGTGACAATGTTGCTGATTCCCTCTACCTAAACTTGGGAGCATCACACTATCGAAACGGCTCACCTGGGATGGCGGCACTTTGGTTCCGCCGAGCCTTATTTATCAATCCAGTCATGCCCGAAATCCGGCAAAACTTTGAGTTCCTCCGCCGTCAGCAGGGCTTGCTTGAATTCTCAGAACAGCCTTGGGAAAAGCGTCTCCTTCGCCTTCCAACCAATATCTTTTGGTGGACTGGTAGCCTGCTTATCTGGTGGTCGCTTTTTTTACTCCTGCCCACAATTTTTGTCCAAACGAACACTATAAAACCCCTCCTGGTAATTGGGCAGATCGTTGCGCTGTCTAGTGCTACAATCGTTTTTGCGCTTGGTCTTTATCGAACCAATTATTTGGCTCCCGAGAACTTTGCGACAGTAGTTGTTCCTGATACCTCCGCATTGGTCGCACCAGCACCGGACTCTGGAGAGGTGATAAATCTTCCGGAAGGCTCTGAGGTGAGAATCATACAGGACTCTGGCCCCTGGGTTTATGCTGTCATACCAGGGAATTTGGTTGGATGGATTCATCACACTTCGGTCGAAAGAATTTGGCCGATACCACAAAAAACTGAAAGGAACGATAGATGAATCTTCCAGAAAATGCATTTAGGCCCATTTCAGGAAAGCTGGGGCAGCTAATATTCGAAAACCCCGTAGCAGGAATCCAACCCCGCCTTGAGTTCTACATCGAAATTGCGTTCAGCCCCTTTGATTTTGAGGATAAACAGATATCCCCCATGTTGAGACTCAATGGAATCCTGACAGCGTTCAAAAAATGGTCGGATTTGGAGGGAACCACCCTGGACTTTCCCTCCCCACCCAAGGCAGGGTCCGTTGATGCTACAATTCCTCTCTTCCATTTTCAAAACCCTGCAGAAATTACTAAAATCCAATTTGGAGATATCAGGAAGGGGACGCTTCAGGTTAGTTTCGACGCCATAGTTGATTTTGACGTTGAGGCTGATTCAGGATTAGGACGGATTCCTCTACACATTTCCTGCCCGCTTGAG
>JBGSJM010000426.1:0-9709 GCA_041742015.1 Verrucomicrobiales bacterium
CAGACAGATTTCCAGGTTTCGTGTCACATAGCGGCGGTTTTTTAAATTGGTCGCTGCGGCCCCCTCCGGGTCGAGCCTTTCATATTCAGCGACCAGGTCATCCAGACTGCGCCGCTCCAGTTCATCCCGCAAAGCCTCGTCTCCCGGCGGCGTCTCCGCCAGTCCATGGGTAATACTCTTCAAATACAATCCACTTCCCCCGACCACTACTGGGATTGCTGCGGCTGACACCCGATTGATCGTCTCCCTCGCCAACGTCGCAAACTGAGCCGCGTCACACTCGTGATCAACCGGAAAAATTTCGAAAAGATGATGAATAATTACCCCTTTTTCTTCCTCCCGGGGAGCTGCCGAGAGAATCCTGATGCCCTGATAAATCTGAAACGCATCCGCATTGATAATCTCCGCCGCGCCGAGACGCCTGGCCAATTCCATCGAAACCCCGGTTTTCCCAGAGCCAGTCTGGCCAGCCAGATAAATCGGTTTATAAAACGCCCCCATAAAACCTGAAATAAAAAAGCCAGCCCCACATAATGTGAGACTGGCTCGATAAAAAGTTAACCTTTTAGTGGATGTACAAGCTCTTAAGCTTCATCACCGCGTGGGCCGTCACTTTTGGCTCCACTCACAAGCAGCTTGCGCCCCATGAAGTCCTTGTCATGAAGTTCCTCGACAGCACGACGGGCTTCCTCAACCGAACCCATTTCGATAAAGGCAAAGCCCTTGGACTGCTGAGTTCTGGCATTGGTGACCACCTCCGTGGAGATCACATTGCCGACTCCGCGAAAGAGATCTTCCAGATCACTTTCTGCTGCATTGTAATCCAGGTTGCCGACGTAGAGACGGGCGTTGGT
The DNA here is from genome assembly GCA_041742015.1 of Verrucomicrobiales bacterium. Classification (GTDB taxonomy): domain Bacteria; phylum Verrucomicrobiota; class Verrucomicrobiia; order Verrucomicrobiales; family DEV007; genus Arctic95D-9. The sequence goes on from JBGSJM010000426.1 coordinate 855, forward strand.
TACGTCGTAAACTTTTGGTTCACGACTGCTTTTCTGCGATTTTTCGCGCCCCGCTTCTGACGAAGCACTCCGGGTAGATTTTCTTTCCTGATTATCAACCGATTGAGCCGTGTTTGTTGCGACGGATTTCTTCTTGTTTGGATCGATGGCACCAAAGGTTATGGCCTTTAGAATCTTCTGAACCAGAGTCAACTCGACGACTTTTGGTTTGCGAACTCGATCTCTACTCCGATCACGGCCGTTATAAGTGCCGTTTGGACGATTGTTACGATTTTGGCCACCACCACTGCGGTTACCACCGCCATTGCGGTTACGATTACGTGAGCGATTCCGGCTCTGTGCGCCGGACTGATTAGTATTGTTTTCCATTTTTTGGAAGAATAGATAGTGAGACCTGCCGAAATCCAGGTCTGGTTTAGGGTTGCGAGGCCCGATTCTCCCAATTGCCAATCGAACTTTCCTAACCAATCCCCCATTGTAAGACAACGCACTGAGGAATTCGGTTAAAATTCGAAAAAAGGCGAATCTGACGTAAGACCGCGCACGGTCGGAGTCTGATTTCTGATTTGAAGATTTTTCGGATAACAGGTTGGTTCGAGAATTTGCCAATTGACGATCAGTCAGCCTAACCAGCGGACGGCCCCACTGGAGTGCAAGCACCGGAGTGCAAGTCTTTCGCGTTGGTAATTCCTCTGCGTCACCTGTTTCGGATGCCCGCAAATTATTATTTTCGTATCTGGATGCAAAGAGAGCCTGGCAAAAGAAACCCACCACAACCGTAAGGAAGTGGTTTTGATCAATCAGCAAAACAGGAAACTGTTCGCTGAAGATTTGAGGTTTTTGTACCATATTGGGCGATAGCTTAGGGCTCTCCTAGCAAGCATGCCAAACTACGTTATGGAACATTTTGATCAAGGGGAGTTTTAAAAATTCGCAAGTGACGAGCATTCAACAGGGTTAGGTCATCGATTTAACAGGGTATAAATCGACTGTACCCTGTTAAATGACAGACTGTACCCTGTTTAATTCCCCCGGCCAGCTTGGGGAATCAGAGCAGAGATGGTGTTGATCAAATCGGCAAACTCGAAGGGTTTTGCGATAAAGGCATCACAACCGACGCGGGCGGCGTTTTGGCGATGTTCTTCGAAGGCATTGGCGGTTAGCGCGATAACCGGAACGCGATTGATTTGATCGTGTTCTTCGCGTTCCCGAATCGTGGCTGTTGCGGTCATCCCGTCCATTTCCGGCATTTTGATATCCATCAAAATCACATCGGGTTGATCCGCAAAACGAGACTTCACCGCTTCGAGACCATTGACGGCTTCGAAAATCTGAAACCCGAGTCGGCTCAGCAGGTGATTGACGAACTTGCGATTGGCCACGGCATCGTCCGCGATCAAAACCTTGTAGCCATGTCCGTTAAATGCTGGCCTGGCTGCTTCCGCAATCGCGGGCTGCACGGTCTCTCCGACTTCGATTCTGGTCAACGGCACTTCGAAGTGAAATACTGAGCCCTTCCCCAATTCGCTGACCACTCCGATTTCGCCCCTCATGAATTGGACCAGCTTTTGGGAGATGGAAAGCCCGAGACCTGCGCCCGCTTCCGATTTTTTTCCGGCCAGGGTCTGCCGAAACAAGCCAAAAACCTGGTGAATCTCGTCTTTACTGATCCCAGGCCCAGTATCTGCAACCGTGACTCTCAGTCTTTGATTGGCGGCGACGGGAGAAATCGATAGCTGCACACTGCCATCCTGAGTGAACTTCACGGCATTTGAGATCAAATTCATCATCACCTGCCGGATTTTCTGTTCGTCAGTTGAGATATACTGGGGCACGTGAGGGTCGATCACCAGGGAAAGGCGGCAATCATTGGCGCATGCCCTCGCCTCAAATAAAGCAATGACCTCTGCGCCCAGTTTTCGGATGTCAACTGGTCCGAGTTTTAGTTCCAGTCCACCCAGCTCAACTTTTGACATGTCGAGAATCTCACTGATCAAGTTAAGCAGGTGTTTTCCGCTGGTATTGATAATGTTGAGAGCTTCGATTTGAGCTTCGTTCAGGTTGTCATCCTGCTGTAGAAGTTGATTAAAACCGAGAATCGCATTAAGTGGGGTGCGCAGCTCGTGGCTCATGCGGGTGAGGAACTCGGACTTCGCCCGGCTGGCCTTGATCGCTTTTTCCTTGGCTTTTTTCAGGGCTCGTTGGGTTTCCTTGTGTTCGGTGATGTCAGAACACACCACCAGCAGGTGGGGCGCTTCCCCCTCGTTGATCACAATGGGTTTTTTGATGGTCTGAAACCAGCGGATTTTGCCAGCGGCGTCGGTTACCTTTTCAGCATCAATGTGCAGCGGGATGCTGGATTCCAGCACGCTCCGGTCAATTTCCCGAAACCCGTCCAGTTCCTCCTGATTGGAATTAAAATCGGCATCACATTTTCCCACCATTTCGGCGGGGATGGAGCCATACAATTCTGCAGCAGCCTTGTTGGCCAGGATAAATTTCCCTGCCTGATCTTTTACGAGGATGAGGTTGGGATTGCCGTTGATCACCTCATAGAGAAATTTTTCGGAAAACATTTCCGCAATTTCCCCGGCCACCCTGATGTAATCACCAGTGAGTGCCGTGACTTCTCCAGCAGCAGCAGGGAAATAGGAAGATTGAATCGGTTGGTTCATCATTAGAACCACTAATCATAATTGAATATTATATAATTTCCATAATAAAATTATAAAAATATCCCTCAAGAATACCGAATCACCATCTGCTTTCGCCTAAAAGAGGCTGTATTGGAGTTCGCTTCGACTGAGCCTTAAATCGGCCAGGAGGCTTTGCCATTTCCTCGCTCCGGGTGAGCTTAAACTCCCGCTGTAACAAATCGTCAATGGGCTGGTAGTTCGCCGGGCCAACTTTTTCAGAATCTGGGAGGATTGTTTTGAAAACGAATCTTTCTCGTAGATGCTGACCATGACCAATTCGTATTCCTCTCCGAGATTGGATTCAGCAAAGGACAAATCCTCCAAAGCCACCACCTTCAAGTCCGGGGAATAGACTTTTCGGAAATTTGCTTCAATAAATGAGGTCAACGTTTTCGCCGAAACCAGAGATGTCCAAATCGCGAGGGGTTTCAATTTTTTTCCCTCTGAAATTACGGTGCGGGAGGTCCGTTTTAATTTCTTTCGAGGTGAAATCGAGAGCATGTTTTCAGTAAAAGCAGTGTTTTTCTGAATGGGGTCGAGCGCCTTTGACTCGACATTATTTGTGCGGTTGATAACAGGGGCAATCATGATAACTGTCCAGAGCAATTGTTTAGTGTTTCGTGACTTGCCCAACCAGTGTTGAAAGGTGAGCAACGAGGCGCAATTTAGGATCACTTTCCCATCCTCATCAATGGGGTGTTCTCCTACCATTTGTGGCGTCTCTATATCTATCTGGACCCGGTTATTCGAAGCGTCAAGATTTTGGTTTCTTTTCTTAACCTTTTTTACTTTTTGATATTTGGGAACCTAGCTCTATTCAGTAATGATAATAATTCACTGCCGCGATCACGCCAGCAACCAAGGAAAATCACAACGGTGATCGGTTGCAAATCTACCGGTCTCGTGGCAATTGCTTTTCACCATGTCGAAAGAAGTCGAAGAAGGTCTGGCGGTGCAGCTGGATTTCACCAAGCTCGCCAAAATAGCTGCGACCGGATCACAAGTGGTACCGGCTGTGGCTCAGGATGTTGACACTGGAGAAGTGTTGATCGTCGGTTATGCGAATGAACTGGCCCTGCAAACCACCTTGAAGGAAAAAATGGCGACTTTCTGGAGCACGAGTCGCAATGAACTGTGGATCAAAGGAAAGACCTCAGGTGATTACCTGGAGTTGGTCGAAGTCCGGGTCAATTGTGAGCAAAACTCCCTCCTCTACCGGGTCCGGCTGGCCGGTTCAGGCTCCTGCCATACCAAAAACAGCCAGGGAACCGCCCGCCATGGGTGTTACTACCGAAAAATCAACGAAGACGGAACCCTTTCTTTTGTGGAGGGTACCAAGTAATGGATCGGGAAGCTGCCATCACCAAAATTGAAGATGCCTGCAAGACGATTGCTCTGGAAATGATGAAAATCACCCCGACAGCGCGACTGCTTGGGGATGAAGAGATCGCGGGCGAAGTCATGAAGGCATCCTATCAACTCACCATCCAATTGGAGATCATCAAAAAGAAACTCATTCAGCTCAAAGGGCGCGATGATTCCGGGGAATTGTAGATTCACGCCACTGGCCTGAAAAAGCCATTTTTATAACGTTCAATTCGTGGTATATAGTGCTATGAAATTCAGCATTGCCATCTGCGCCGTCCTCGTTGTCGCAATCTGCCTCGTTTGGGCTGGGGAAAAATCTAACCAAAAAGGAGAGGCAAAAACCACCGCCGCGCCCACCCCGGCGGTTGTAAAAACCGAAGCGGAATGGAAAAAGATGCTGACCGACGAACAATACCGGGTGACTCGCCTCCGTGGCACCGAATTTGCCTATGGAAAAGTCTATGAGGAATTTGAAAAGCAGGGTGAAGGCACCTACTACTGCGTCTGCTGCGGTGCGGAACTCTTCACTTCCAAGGAAAAATTTCATTCGGGATGCGGCTGGCCTTCATTTTATGACAGCTCCTCCGCAAAGGGAATCCTCGAAAAAGTCGACAACAGCCATGGGATGCGGCGGGTTGAAACCGTCTGCAAACGCTGCGATGCCCACCTCGGCCATGTCTTTGAAGGTGAAGGTTTCAAAACACCGACCGACCGTCGTTTTTGCATCAATGGAGTTGCGTTAAAATTTGTTCCGAAAGGAGGAGAGGCCCCAAAACTTCTCGAAGTGAACTCCACCGCCGTTGAAACCAAAAAAGCGGAAGTCGCTGAAGATGGTGCCGAAACGGTGAAAAAGTAACCGGGCATCACGCCAGCAACCATGGCACCGATTACGATCCGCACTCCCGAGCGTCTCTGTGAAGTCGCGTGGTTTTCCGCTCTCTGTTCAGACGATTATCGATTTCTCGGAGTTCCCGACGATCAGCTTCGTTCCAGCTACGAGCACTGCGGAGACATTGTTCGCCGGGCTGATGCCCATGGATTTCAAAACATCCTCCTGCCCAGTGGCTGGATCGCCGGGCAGGATGCTCTTGCCTTTGCGGCGGCCATGGCCCCGCAGACCAGACAGATCAACCAACTCGTCGCCCTGCGCATGGGCGAGGTGTGGCCGCCGATGCTGGCCCGGGCAATATCGACGGTGGATCACATCGCCAAAGGCCGATTTTGCATCAATATCATCTCATCTGACCTGCCCGGTAAAAAGGAGAGCAACGAGGTCCGTTACGATCGCTCCAGCGAGATCATCCAGATCCTTCAGGGCATGTGGCGAACCGACGGTCCCTACCAGTTTCACGGGAATCACTACCAGATCGACCTCCCCACCACCGAGCCGGCCAAACCCTATCAGCAGAATGGCGGTCCGCTCATGTATTTCGGGGGGATCTCCCCGGCCGCCCAGGACCTCTGCGCACGGCACTGCGATGTGTTTTTGATGTGGCCGGAAACCGAGGCTTGCCTGGCGGAAACGATGCGTTCCATGTCGGAAAAAGCCGCCGCCCACGATCGCAAAATCGACTTTGGTTATCGCGCCCATGTCATTGTCCGGGAAACGGAAAAAGAAGCCCGCGCCGCCGCTGACCTGCTCATTTCGAAACTCGATGCAGCCAGGGGTGCCGCCATCAAAGCCCGCTCCCAGGACAGCGCCAGCTGCGGCGTGCTTCGGCAGGATGAATTGCGGGCCAAAAGCAAGGATTTATACATCGAAGACCATCTCTGGAGCGGAGTGGGACTGGCCCGCAGTGGCTGCGGCAGCGCCATCGTTGGGGATCCCGATCAAGTGCTCGCCAAGCTCAACCGCTATCTGGACATGGGGATCCGCGCCTTTATCCTGAGTGGCTATCCCCATTTGGAGGAGTGTGATCTCTTCGCCAGACATGTCCTGCCAAAACTATCGACCTGTCGGTTTAATGAACAACAGGGGCGGCTCGTCATCGACCCGGTGACTCCGCTGACCACTGCCCCCCGCAGTTGACAAAAAAACCGCTCCGGACATTCCGGAGCGGTTCTTTGTGTTGGGGATTGAGGGTTCGCGGGGGATTGGGGGATTTTTTGGTGCAGGGGGCGGCAGAATCTTACCGATCAAAGACGTTTCGGAAAATTGAGGTCACAAAGTTGTCATTTCTGGGATTTTGGGAATAAGATGTCTTCGGAACAAAATAGTCAGCATTCCGGTGAATGTTCTTGGCGAGCGTGATCGCCTGGTCGATGGAGGATTTCATGGATCGGCTTAATTCCGCTCTGGTGATCAGATTGTTGCGATTGGCGTAGATAATGGCATCATCGACCCGGCAGGCGGCTTTTTCGAAAGTTTTTTTGCAGGAGCCATTGTGCGCAAATACAAGTTCTCCGGTTAATTGTTTGAAAGTGCGAAGGCCCTGCAATAGGATGACCGAGTCTTTGCATCCACAATTTTCCAGGGTGAATTGGCGAACCATTTGATCAGCCACTTGATCGAGGCGATAGACATCCCGGCGAAGATCGCTACCGCCTGACCACTCCGCATGGGCACTGGTGGAAAAGACGCACATACTTAAGACGGAGATAGCGGCGAGAGTGATTGATTTTTTGATGTTCATTGGGTTTTCGAATTTCATTATCGTGGGGATAAGACTCGAATTTGAAAATTTTATTCAGAAAAGGATTGCGTTTTTCGAATTTGTATGATTCGCGAAAAAATGAGGATTTTTGGATGGAATTTGGCGAAATTTCCGTTTTTTGATCTTGATGCCTCCGAGGCATGCGTTCTCGTATTGCCCACGGAGGCAGAATTAGCTGAAGCATTCAAAACAGATGGCCAACAAGACTGTGAGGTGAAAAATGAAGTCCCTGTACATAATTTCCAATGTGCTAATCAGTCTCTGTTTGGGGTTAACAATAATATTGTTCAACGACATCGTTTACGAGGTCGTACAAGGGGCAAAACTTCCCGTTGTTACCACCGCTTTATGGGCGCTCGAACCATACCCATTCACTTTACCAATCTATGCGGCGGGAATCGGTTGGTTATCTTACAAGTCATCAGAACCCTCCAGGCAATTCTCCTCAGCATTTTTAAAAGTTTCTGTCACCATTATTTCATTATTGATTTTGAACGCTGCATTGATAACCCACGAAGTTCTTTCCATGATGGTGTATCGCAGAGACTCATTCCTTTGGCATCAAGTGATCGGAAATGCCATAATGATCAGTGTGCTTTTTTGGCGAATCGTCTCCACTCACCAAACCCAACGAAGGAGCCAAAAAGATCAGGGGTGAGGGTATCAACATGGAAAGAGTTAGCTTGATCAGCCGCTCAATTGCCAAGCGGCACCCCCAGACCCTTTTTAACCCGCTTTTTCGTTTGCGACACCATTTTCTGTGTTATCCCTAAAATATGATCAAAATCGGCATCATCGGTTGCGGGCGCATCCTCGCGGCTCATTTGGAAGGGTACAAAATACTTCGGGAACTCGGGGTGGAGTTTGAAATTACCGCCCTCTGCGCTCGAAATGAGGCAGATGCGCACAGTTTTGTGAAGCGCGACACAGGTCCACCCCAGCGCAAAGCCGTTTCCACCATCCCGGGAGATCCCCTAGCAATCGGGGATCAATATTTGAGTGATTTTCAGCCCGGAGTCAAAGTCGCCATTTTTACCGATTACCGGGAGATGATTCAGAGCGGCCAGATTGATGCAGTCAATGACTTTACCCTGCACCGGCTTCATCATGAAATTGCGGCCCATGCCTTTACCCATGGGAAACACCTCTTGTCGCAAAAGCCCCTCGCGGTGACCATGGAGGGAGCCCGGCAAATGTGTGCCGGGGCCGAAAAAGCAGGAGTTACCTTTGGCGTTTTTGAAAATCTGCGATTCGCGCCCTTTGTTCGGCACTATGCCTGGGCTTTTGGAGAAAATGGACCTGCCGGAAAGCTGCAGATGGCTTTGATGGGCAATGTCGGCACCTGGTGGGCTCCGGATTTGATCGTCGCAGAAACCCCCTGGCGGCATGATCTGCTTCAGGGTGGCGGAATCGCTTTGGATCTCGGCCCGCATTTTTTTGACATGATTCGTTATATTGGAGGCAGTGAAATCGAGAGTGTCTCAGGCCAGACTGAGGTCGTCGAGCCCACCCGCTATCTGCTCCGAAACGGAAAACGGACTGAGCCGCTGACTTGCGATGCGGATGATACCTTTTACGCCAGTTTCAAAACCCAGAGCGATGCCTCGGGGACGATGTTTGGCAGTTGGGCCGGGCGCGGGATCAAGTCGACCCTCGCAGGCGGACCGGTTTTTTACGGATCCAAAGGCCGGGTCACCGGGGATGAGATTCATCTCGATGGGTCCGATTCTCCGGTTTGCCTAAGCGAAAAATACCGGAAAGAAGCGGCTCCCGCCCTCCAGGAAAAGCACTTTCCCCTGGGACTGACCAATGACTTTGCCCTGGCCCAATATGACTGGCTGGCAGCGATCCAAAACCACGCCCAACCCGAGTGTTCCGGGCGGGAGGGGCTCCTGGATCTGGCTTGTTCCTACGCCGTGGTGGAGTCCAATCTGGCTGGACGCCGGGTCACTGTGGAGGAGATTGTTTCCGGCAAACTCCGGGATTATCAAAAGCCAATTGATCGGATTTTTTTTCAAAATGGTCTGTCGGCTATCGACGACATTTGATTATTTGTCGGCTATCGACGACATTTGCTATTTGTCGGCTATCGACGACATTTGACTTGTATCACATCCACCTGCCGTTATGTTTATTC
>JBGSJM010000427.1:0-17456 GCA_041742015.1 Verrucomicrobiales bacterium
TTTTTTGCAAATTCCGCTACGCCTGGAGAGTCGCTTTTTCCCTGTTGAGCCCTGGTTGTCGCTGGGATCGTTGCCAACAGCCAGGCCACGTAGAAGAGTGTGAGGTGGTGAAATTTCATTTGTTTTACCAGTTCTTATACCTTTCTCCAGTAACGGGCTGAGCATAGGCGGGACGCAAATCAACGTCTTCATCAGCGAGGGCCTCGATTAATTGCCGGGCCTGACTGGGTGAATAACCGGTATCAGGATTGGTTCGATTTTCCGGAATCTTTTTGGGATTTGGTCGCGATTCGCTTTCATTGGTGGATAGCTTGCCGTTTTCTGGTGCTGGGGGCTCGGGTTCTGCGTTTTTTTCCGGCTCGTTGTTTTGATTGGGATCGTTTTCCGGAGACTGGTCCTTGTTCGGGTTGGAGTCGTCCCGGGATTGGGAGGGGTTACTATTTTCAGACGGGTCAGGCTGGTTGGGGTCTTTGGGATCCTCTTTTTTCTGATCATCCTTTGCTTTGGAATCCTTGTCTTTTTTTTGATCACCCTTTTTTTCCTTGTCTTGGGATGCCTCTTCCTTGTCGGGTGGTAATCCCATTTCTTTTTTGAGATTGGCGATCTGTTTCTTGAGCACTTCGATATTGTGTTGGGTATCTGCGTTGTGGCTGTTGAGTCGCAGGGCCGCCTCATAGTGTTCCAGGGAACCGAGCCACTGCCGCAGGGCTGCCTCCATGGCTTCTGGAGAGGGGCTCAACGCGGCGGGAGTATCGGGTTGCTTGTTGGATGGTTTCAGGATGGTCTCGCCAACCCGGAACAGGGTGTTACCCAGATTGTAGTGGGCCTGCTCGCGAACGCTACTACTGGAGCGAATCATTGCTTTTCCAAAGGATTGAGTGGCTTTTTCGTAGTCGCCGATTTTGTAGGCGCACAACCCGATGCCCAATTGGATTCCAGTCATTCTCCGCCGGGAAATTTCCTTGGGATTTCCACTCAATTCCTGTTCAAATTGAGTTAGAGCGGTATCAAATTCCTCCCGGTCAATGTAATCCCAACCGTCTTTGCCGAACGCACTCGACGAGATGGTTAGGCATAAACAGAAAAGGGCGACGTTTTTAGCCGGGGCAGTTGCCGGATTGGTCAATCGTTTCCAGCGGTTGGAAAACAGGAAGGGAACCAGGTGGGAAAAAATCAAAAATATCAATCCGAGACCAAGAGGTATCATGAAGCGCTCCACCGGTCTTTGGCGGGCGGCGTCCTCTTCCCGGGTGGTCTTCAGGGTTTCGATGATGCTCTGAACCACCTGAGTCAACGAACCACCCTCCCCGAGAGGAAGGTAAGTGCCTCCGCCAGAGGCCAGTTCGCGAAGCGCGGTGGCATCCAGCCGGGTCCTGACAACCTGCCCGTTTTCGTCCTTGATAAAGGAGTTTGTCTGGGGGCGACCGTCCTCTCCCGGTTCTGGGATGACAGATCCGTTGGCGGTTCCCACCCCGATGGTGATGATGATCATTTTCTCCCGATTGGCAGCGGCCCGAATCGCCATGACCTGCTCCTGCCCCTCCAGAGCTTCGCCATCGGAAAAAATGATCAAGGCGTTTTGTTCCGAGGAAGTTTCCCGGAACGAGTCGAGGGCGAGTTTGGCGGCCTCAGTCAGGTTGGTCCCGCCCCGGGGGATGATCTCGGTATCGAGTTGTTCAATCGATTCGATAACTGCCTGATGATCCGTCGTGAGAGGCGCTTGCATAAAGGATTTGCCGGCGAAGGCGATTAATCCGATACGGTCTTCGCCCAAACCTTCAACGATGTCCCGGGCGGCAAGTTTAGCTCTTTCGAGCCGGTTGGGAATGAGATCGGTTGCCAGCATACTCCGGGATGTATCAATCGCCAGGATGACACTGCGGCCCTCGGTGAATGATTCCACCTCTTCAAATCCCCAGCGGGGTCGGGCCAGAGCCAGAATAATCATGGCGAGGGCCAGGAATGCGAAACCAAAGGTCAACCAGTGATGAGTCTGGCTGGTTCCTTTGATCAAGACGGCGTTCAGGCGCGGGGCCACCAGCCCGCTGAGGTTGTTTTTCCGGGTCAAATGGGAGCGGATTCTCAGCGCCAAAAGCGATAGCAGAATCACCAGGGCCCAGAGCCATTGTGGCGTTGCAAAAGTCATTGAAAAATTAAGGGAATCGCCTCCAGATTGTCTCTCTTCCGATCAGGCTTATCAATCCAAAAAAGATGGATCCTAGTGCGGGCCAAGTAAACCATTCCTCGGCTTCCACGTTTACTCTTCGTTTGACTTCGGTTTTTTCCATTTGATCGATCTCATTGAAGATTTGTTGCAGACTGTTGAGGTCCTGGGCGCGGAAAAATTTTCCATTGGCGATGGAGGCAATACTTTGGAGAGTCTCTTCATCGTACTCCTGTTTCAATGGGATGGGGCCCCGCTCGGTTTGCAATACATGGTAACCGTAGGTGCCCGCAGCTATGGTGTAGATCTTGATGCCGAGTGTCCTGGCAAGTTTGGCTGCCTCGATTGGATTGAGCTTTCCAGCGTTGTTTTTCCCGTCGGTCACCAAAACGATTACCTTACTTTTGGAGTTTCTTCGATCCAGCCGCTTCGTTGCTGCGGCCACTGCAGAGCCAATCGCGGTGCCGTCCTCCACCATGCCGGTTTTGACACGCCCCAATCCGAGAGGCCCTTCCAGCCAGGATTTCGAAAGCGTCAGCGGGCTGACCAGATAGGGACGCCCGGCAAAGGCAACAATTCCGATGCGATCAGAGTTCCGCCCCTTGATAAAATCGCGGGTTACTTTCTTGGCTGCCTGGAGCCGGGTTGCAGTGTGCTGATCGATTTTGAAATCTTCCACCTCCATGGAGCGCGAGACATCGATCACCAGAATCAGTTCGATACCGCTGTCCGTCACGACCTCTTCCCGGCTTACTTTCTGCGGACGACTCAAGGCAAGAATCGCGCAAATGGCGGCCAACAAAGTTAAGGTGAGCTGAAACCCGCCCGATTTGGCCCTGGTTTTGGGCCCCAGTCTTTTCAAAATATGAAGGGAGGAAAATTTGACCGCCCCCTCTCTTCCCGCCTTTCCCTGCAACACCGCCAGAAGTGGAATCAACAAAAGCAGAAATAAAGCACTGGGATGAGCGAGGCTCCATCCCTCCACGACTCCATTCCTCCATTCATCCATTGTCACCACTTTATCGCAGCGCTGGCCCACGTCAAACCAGCCCCGAAGGCGACCAGGAGAATGTGATCGCCCGATTTGATTCTCCCCTGCCGATTGGCCTCATCCAGGGCGATGGCAACTGCCGCAGCGGATGTGTTGCCGTACTTGTGCAAATTGATGAAAACTTTGTCACTTGTTATCTCGAGACGATCCGTAATCGCTTCGATAATTCGCAGATTAGCCTGGTGGGGAATCACCAGATCAATGTCCTGGGTGGTTAACCCGGCGGCTTCGATGGCGTGCGCCGAAGCTTTTCGCATCGCATTGACCGCATGTTTAAAGACCTCCCGTCCCTGCATCGTCAGTGTGGCGAGATGATCCTCAGCATTGTCAAGCGTGATTGGGCAGCAGGAACCTCCTCCGGGAATGTTCAGCAACTCCGTCTGTTTCCCATCGGTCCCGAGATGTGTTGATAAAATGCGATTACTTCCTTCCACGGCGGGGAGCAGCACAGCGGCACCCGCTCCGTCCCCAAAAAGCACGCAGGTGTTTCGATCCGTCCAATTGACAAAAGCACTTAGTTTTTCTGCTCCGATAATAAGGGCGTTTTTTCGAGCCCCGGTCATGATCAGACTCCGGGCGATTTCCAGCGCATAGAGGAACCCGGAGCAAGCCGCTGAGACATCAAAAGCCACCGCCTTGTCAGCGCCCAGTTTTTCCTGAACGTAACAGGCCGTTGCCGGCGTCAACGTATCCGGTGTGATCGTCGCCACGATGATCAACTCCACCTCTCCAGGAGACAAGCCTGCCTGCTCCAGCGCATTTCTCGCAGCATTGGTCGCCAGATCGCTGGTGAACTCGCCCTCAGCGGCTATCCGGCGTTCCTTGATCCCGGTCCGGGACGTAATCCAATCGTCCGAGGTCTCCACCAGCTTCTCCAAATCACCATTGGTTAGAATTTTCGCCGGCAAATAGCTACCCGTTCCCGCGATTTGAACCGGGCAAATTGTCGAAGCATTGGCGGATTGATCCATGATAAAAGTAGAACGTGGAAAACGAGCCTCTATTTACATTAGTCCTGCCCTTTGAGCAATCGCTTCCTCGATTAATGGGTTAATTCCGTGGTTAACTCCTTCCATTCCTGCGCGGATGGCGTTTTTTATCGCAGTCGCAGAACTGGAGCCATGCCCGATAATCACCACACCATTAACACCCAAAAGCGGGCTGCCGCCGAAAACATCGGGATTGCCCCGGTCCTTGGCCGATTTGAAGGCGCTTTTTGCCAAAATCGCCCCCAATTGCCGGATTGGTGACTTGGAGATTTCCTTCTTCACCCATTTGAACATAATTTTGACGGTGGCCTCACAGGATTTCAGGACAATATTTCCGACAAATCCATCACACACCACCACATCCAGCTTGGATTCAAACAGGTCGTGCCCCTCCACATTGCCCCGGAAATTCAGGCCGGATTCTTTGAGCAGGGCAAAGACTTCGCGGGTAAATTCCGTTCCTTTGGAATCTTCTTCCCCAACCGACATCAGCCCCACCACCGGGTTCTTTTTACCCTGGACGTGTTCGGCATAAACGCTCCCCATTATCGCATACTGGAGCAGGTGAGACGCTTTGGCCTCCACATTGGCTCCGGCGTCAATGATGTTGCAGGGCCCATGTTCATTGGGCAGGGGGGAGGCGATGCCCGCCCTTTCCACCCCCTTCAGGTGGCGCAGCTTCACCGTTGCCGCTGCCACCATCGCGCCAGTATTGCCCGCACTGACTACGGCCTGACAATAACCATCTTTAACCAAATTCGCACAAACACTGATCGATGAGTCTTTTTTCTCCCGAAGAGATTTCACGGGGGACTCTTCCATTCCTACAGCCTGAGAGGCGTGGCAAATTTCGAATTTGCTGTTGGCGTAGCAAATCCTGTCTAATTCAGCCTTTAGAACAGATTCATCGCCAACGAGAATCAACTTGTTTAAACGACCGCCAAACTCTTCGAGAGCTGCTGCCGCACCCTCAATCGTCACCCGTGGGGCAAAATCCCCCCCCATAGCATCCAAAGCAATATTCATTTTGGGGCACACTCAAACTAAGAAGCTCCCAACATGCAACCGCTAAAAAAAATAAAGTCACTCTGAAACCAGAGTGACTTTGCCAATAAAAAAGAGGTAAAAGGTATCCCTTAAAGGAAAGATGTTTGGAAATTAAAGTCTCTCAACCTCCAGAACTTGCTTTCCATTGTAGTTTCCACAAGCCGCGCAAGCACAGTGAGACTTGACTGCAGCACCGCAATCGCTGCAAACGTTCAATTTAGCTGCACGCCAACGGGTTCCGTTTCGACGGAGCCGTTTTTTCATTTTCGAGGTTCTACGCTTTGGAACTGCCATGGTTTTTCGGTGTTAAAATCGAGAGCGGGGAATAAGGACTGTTTTTTAAAAAAGTCAATTGTGAAAAAACGATCCTTCAAAAAAAATCGCCGCTGCGGAACTCGGGACGATTCGTTGACGATTCGTATTGGAATCCGTAAGGATTCCAAAGGAGCACGGGGCGTCCCTCAAAAGTGAAGGCGATTTTGTGATTGCAAAGGCAGTGACGGGAAATCTGGAAAATGACTGATCAAACCCTGTACAGTTTAGAACTGTACAGGGTTTGATCGTGGATTGTACCCTGTTGGATCGTTCGAAATAATAGAGAAATCCTTGCGGATTCCTCTACGTTATCGGACCCTTTGGATCATTGATTGTTATCACTGTTCCGCTTTTTCATCCAATCGGCCAACGGTGTACCAGAAGAGGAATTCTTCGAAATTGAGTTTTCCGTCGTTGTCCTTGTCGGCCCGGTCGATGGCTTTTCGAATCTCCCGGCGACCACGGCTATTCTGTTTTCTCTCCATCATGGCTTCCATTTCAGTATCGGAAACGGTGCCGTCACCATCCTTGTCATAGCCGGCAAATACTTTCCGTTCCTTGGGGTTATTCAGGTTGGCGGCGGGATTGGGCTTGTCTCCGTCTTTGGGACCTTCTTTTTTGACGTCTCCGTCTTTCTCACCCATTTTTTTGACATCGCCGTCCTTTGGGCCTTCTTTTTTGACGTCACCGTCCTTTGGGCCAGGTTTTTTTTCACCAGGCTCCTTGGCGGGATTCGCGTCTTTTTCTTCGGCGAAGGTGGAGGGTGAGGTGAAGCCAACTAGGGATACCAGTGCGACCCCGATGATCGCGCCCAGTTGGATGAGTTTTCTATATGGTTTATTTTTCATAACTAATTCGAGTCTATTTTTCATTTCCCATTTTTGGGAGATAAATCCAATCGAGAAACCCTCACGGATTCCTCTGCGTGCCCGGCTGGCTTCCAGTGCTTTGATGAGGGTTTTTCCATAGTTCCACCGCACTTGCTCTCCGCAGTTTTTCAAAGCCGCTTTATCACAAAGGATTTCGCGCTCGTTGCGGTAGAGGTGGCCAGCGATCCAAACCAGTGGGTTAAACCAATGCCAGGTTTGAATCAGCCAGACCACCCAGTTCCAAAGGAGATCATGGCTCTTGATGTGCTGAAACTCATGGCGGAGGATGCTTTCCGCACTCTCCGAGCCATATATGGTCTGAAAATTCCGAGGCAGGATGAGGTGGGTGACTCGGAAGAGGCCGAAAACGGCAACTCCTTGGTTGGCACCACTCTCGACGATTTTTACGCGGGTGGGAATCCCGATAGCTCGCGCCATTCTGATTAGGTCATGATCTGGAGAAATCCTCACAGATTCCTCTACAACCTGACGATAGGTCCGCACCCAGCGGATCATGGTTGTGAATAAAATGGCCAAAACTCCCGCCAGCCACAGGGAAGGGAGGATCGGAGGATGGGGGGAGGGAAGGATTGGATGATGGGATGATGGGAGCTTTGGAGAGTTAGAGGATTGGAGTTTAGGAGTGTCGGGGGATTGGAGGATTGAAGGGGCGCTGAGTTCGGGGAGAGTCGGCAGGATGTTTTGCATACTCCATCGGCTTTCTGGAGCGATGGGAAGAAAAAGCCGCAGGGCAAAAAGCAGCAGGCAGAGGATGCGGAGTTGAGGGGCTAGTCGAAATTTTCCAGGAATCAAAAATGGAACCAATAGAAGGAACAAGAAAGACGCTGCGAAGGAATTTTGCAGAGTCCAATGCATCAGGGCATCCATCCAATTATTTGTCATCATTGCTGCCTCCCGGTTCGGAATGTATTTCGACGATTCGTTTTAATTCTGCAATGTCAGCTGGAGAATAATTTCCAGACTCTACAAAAGTGGCGATAAATGGGGCGAGACGGCCGCCGAAAATTCGGTCTAGGAAATGTTGGCTGACAGCCGCTTCGCAGTGTTTTTCATCAACGCTGGCCCGGTAGATAAATTCGCGCCCCTGCTCCTGGTATTCCAGGGCACCCTTTTTGACGAGTCGCCCGATTAGGGTCCGAATGGTCCGGGGTTTCCACCGGGTATCCCGTTCCAGGGCTTCGACAATTTGTGAGGAAGTCGCATCACCCAGTAACCAGATGGCACGCATTACTACCCATTCAGCATCGGAGATATTTAGTGAATTTTCTGACATCCTCTGTTACAACTGTAATCCTTATATATTACAGTTGTAATCCTTGCAATCTCCTCATTTGCCGCGATTGCGCTAAACCATCTGCGGAATACATTTTTCCAGCAAGTCGACAAGCTGACCTGCGGCTTTTGCGCCGACCTCCATCACTTCAGTATGAGAAAGTGGTTTGCCGGAGAGCCCGGCTCCGTAGTTGGTGAGGCAGGACATCGCCAGCACCTCGAGGCCCAGTGCCCGGGCTTGAATGGCCTCTGGCACGGTGGACATGCCGACAGCATCCGCCCCGAGGGCACGGAGCATCTTGATTTCCGCCGGGGTTTCATACTCCGGGCCATTCATCCAGGCGTAAACACCTTCCGATGGGGCGGGTAATCCGAGTTCCAACGCCATTTCGCGAATCAAACATCGCAGCGGGCGGGAATAAACTTCGCTCTGGTCGATAAATGAGGCGCTGCCCGTTAATGGCGAAAGCCTGGCGAAATTGATGTGATCAGAAAGCAGCATCCATCGACCAGGCTTGAAATTTGCATTTACGATTCCCGCTGCATTGGTTAAAACCACCACGCGAACTCCCATTTCGTGAAACAATCTGACCAGGGCGGACGCCTCTTTTGCGGACCAGCCCTCATAACAATGAACTCGCCCTTTGGCCACGGCCACTTCAACCCCGCCGATTTTTCCGCAGTGCAGCGTCCCTGAATGGCCCGGCACCCGGCTGACTGGCAGCCCCGCTATGTCACCGTAGCTGACGGGAGCCGCAGATTTTATCCGGTCCACAAAAGACCCGAGCCCTGATCCCAGAATCAACCCAACCTTCGGCTTTGATTTGGCAAGAGTCGCTGGCAGGGTAAATTCCCCGGTTGGATTTGCTTTTGACATATCTAACAAATTCTAAGCAATTCAGCTCCTATCTCAATCAGTTTTTATCATATCATGATTCATTCCATAAAATCAATCTCCAAGGCGACCGATCTGGTGTGCGAAGCCCTGGAACAGGTGACATTTTCGGAACCTGTGACTCATGTTTACAATCCGCTGGAATACGCTCGCAAGCCCCACCAAAAATACATTGATCGATTTGCCGGGGCCGGGAAGCGGGTTCTTTTTTTGGGAATGAACCCGGGCCCATGGGGAATGGCCCAAACTGGCATTCCCTTTGGAGAGGTTGATGCGGTGAAAAACTGGCTCGGTATCTGTGAGGAGGTCGCCAGGCCCGCCCACGAGCACCCCAAACGCCCGATTGAGGGTTTTGCCTGTGCCAAATCCGAGGTGAGTGGTCGCCGCCTTTGGGGTTTGTTTTCTGAGCGTTTCCCGGACCCGGAGGATTTTTTCAGGGACCACTACGTCGTGAATTACTGCCCGCTGGTGTGGATGGAGCAAAGTGGCCGAAATCGCACCCCGGACAAGATCCCGGCTGGTGAGATGGCGGAGGTCTATGCCGCCTGTGATCGATATGTGCAGGCCCATCTCGAAGCGCTCCGGCCGACTTTTGCCATCGGGGTCGGGGCCTTTGCGGAAACCTGTTTTCGGAGAATTTGCGATGCAAACGGGCTGTCCACGACTATCGGAAAGATCCTCCATCCCAGCCCGGCCAGCCCGGCAGCCAATCGGGACTGGGGCGGCACCGTCACCGCGCAGTTGAAAGATCTGGGCCTCTGGGCATGATGATTTTTTTTCTCCATCATCCCGCAATTTGATTTGTCGGCGGTTACTTTTATTCTACCCGCATGGTTAAACTGATTCGTCTTTTTGCATGGATTTTGTTCCTGGCTGCTGCGGCTTCCCGGGGGGCGGAGCATTCCGTTGAGCAGCTTGACTTTTTCGAAAAGAAAATTCGGCCGATTCTTGCGGAGAAATGTTACGAGTGCCACAGCGCGAAGTCGCAAAAACTCAAGGCACATTTGCAGCTCGACCATCGGGCCCACCTTTTGACTGGTGGGGATACCGGCCCATCCATCGTCCCGGGAAAGCCGGATGCTTCGCTCCTTATCCAGACGATTTCCTACGAAAATCCAGATCTCCAGATGCCGCCGAAAGGTGCTCTGAGCCCTGAAATCGTGGCAAATTTCAAACAATGGATTGCGGATGGGGCCGCTTGGCCAGATGAACCAGTGCCTGCTCATGGGGCCGAGGGAAAAGTTGAACGGTTCGACCTGAAAAAGCGATTTGAAGATCACTGGAGTTGGCGCGAGGTGAAAAAGCCCTCTCCTCCCTCCGTCCAAAACGCCCTGCGGGTCAATTCGCCGATTGATCAATTTATTCTCTCAAAAGTCGAGGCCGCCGGGCTGAAACCAGCTGACCCGGCCGATAAGCGAACCCTGGTTCGGCGAATCTATTTTGATGTGATTGGTCTTCCGCCCAGCCCGGCGCAAATAGCGGCGTTCCTGGAGGATGAATCACCCCAGGCTTATGAAAAAGTCGTGGATGAGCTGCTGGCTTCTCCCCACTTCGGGGAAAAATGGGCCCGCCACTGGATGGATCTGGTGCGCTATGCGGAGACCTACGGCCATGAGTTTGACTATCCGCTGGACTTTGCCCATGAATATCGGGACTATCTGATCCGTGCCTACAACTCGGATTTGCCCTATGACCAATTTGTTACCGAACACATCGCCGGAGACCTCATCAAAAAGCCACGACTTCATCCCAAAGATCGATACAATGAATCGATCCTCGGCACTGCTTTCTGGTATTTCCACGAGGCAACCCACGCCCCGACTGATGTCCTTCAAGATGAAGCTGATCGCATGGACAATCAGATCGATGTATTTGGCAAATCCTTTTTGGGGTTGACGGTGGCGTGTGCTCGTTGCCACGATCATAAGTTCGATGCCATTTCCACGGCGGATTATTATGCCCTGACTACCTATTTACATAGCAGTGCCCGCCAGGAATACCCAATGGATTTTGGACAGACTCGGGAGAAGGCAGTCGCCCAACTAAATGAACTGCGGAAAAAAGGAGCTGAAACATTAAAGGCTATCCCGGTGGATCAAACCGCAGCCTTCCTTCCAGGACGTTATCTGATCGCTGCAGCGGATTTGATCAAAAATGAAAATAAGCAGCCGCCTTCTGGTGATCCCTGGAGTGGCGAGGTCTATGATGATTTCGAAACCGGGAGGTTTGAGAAGTGGAAAGCCACCGGCGCAGCCTTTGGTGAAGGCCCTTTGAAAGGTGTCGCCAACTCCAAATTGCCCGATGAAAAAGCCCATGGCACTTTAATATCCACCGCTTTCCAGATCAATAAACCCTACCTGAATTTTATGATCGGGGGCGGCAGCCAAAAGACGACATCTTTCGAAATCCGGATTGACGGCAAATCGATCTATCAGGCAAGCGGCAAAAACTCCGAAAATCTGGAAGCCATGGCCTGGAACCTTTCTCCCTATATAGGTAAACAAGGTGAGCTGCGAATCGTCGATGAGGAGAAAGGTAAATTCGGCTATATCATGGTGGATCGCATCGTCCAGTCAGACGCACCCGCAGCGCCGCTCACTTCCCCTCGTTTTCCCAGGGAGCAGGCAATCCTTGACTATGCCAAAACCAAAAACCTGGATCCTGATACCCTGAAATCCTGGTCTATGCTCTTTATGTTTGATGACAAAGACGACAAACGTCCTGCTGGTTATTTTGGAAAACTCTTGAGAAATCCAGACCTGTCGCGAGGTCTCGCGGATTTTCAGAAAAAAATTGTGACTCAAACCGCTGACTATCAGAAAAAAGCCACGTTACTGGCATCATTTAAATCGGACCCGCCCACGGGCTGGTCCACCTCAGGCTTTGCCCTTCATGCACCGGAACCAACCATCGGGATTGGTTTCGAGCCCGACACGCCTTTTTCCACACCCGGAGTTTACAGCAGCAGCCACCTCGGCAAACTACAAAATGGGATCCTGCGTTCCCCTACTTTTGAAATCCCCGAGGGCGAAATCCATGTCAAAGCAAGGAGCGAAAATCTCTTTGCCCGGGTGGTAATGGATAACTATCACATGGCGAAATTTCAACCTTTGCTTTTTGGCGGTACGATAGAATCAAAACTAAGTAGTGATGGAGAATCGAGGTGGTTTTCGTTCCGCTCCAATTTGAACAAATACGTCGGGCACAAAGCGTTTCTGGAATTCGTGGACAAGGGCGGTGCCACCTTCGAAATCGAAGAAATCTGGATGGGCACGGGCGGAACTCCACCAGTGGGGCTTCATCCCGTGGTGGAGGTGGCAGTTGGAAGTGGAGCGGCCACTCTGGAAGAGGTTGCGACCAATCTCGATACCGCGTGGACTATGGGGTGGGAGACAATTCGCCAGGGCAGGGCTGCCCCTTCCACTCCTCCATCCCTCCATTCCTCAATTCCTACACTCCTCAACTGGATGAGTCGGAACAAGCTTTTTACCATCGACAAACTGTCTCCCGAGTTGGCTGCCATCCTCGGTGAAGGTCATCGCATTGATCGCACTCTCCCGGCGGAGCGCTACGCCGTAGCCATGGCGGAAGGAACCCCTGAATCTGGAAATGTCTATATCCGTGGCAGTCATCGCAGCCTCGGTGAACCGGTCTCCCGGCGCATGATCACTGCGCTTGGTGGCAGGGAGGGAGACCGTCTCGTACTCGCTGGCGAGGTGGTCAAGCCTGGAAATCCTCTGACTTCCCGGGTCATGGTGAACCGAATCTGGCATCATTTGTTTGGCCGGGGCATCGTCCCCACGGTGGATGATTTCGGCCCGATGGGACAGCCCGCCAGTCACCCGGAATTACTCGACTGGCTCGCTACCGATTTTGTCGAGCACGGTTGGTCGGTAAAACATGTCATCCGCCAGATTTTGCTTTCCAATACCTACCGGCAAAGCAGCCTGGCACAGCCTGAAATTGACATGGAATACCTCGCCACAACCGATCCGGAAAATTTACTATTGCACCGCATGCCAGTCCGCCGACTCCAGGCCGAGGCGATTCGCGATGCGATCCTGACCGTTTCCGGTCGTCTCGATCCAAAGTTTTTTGGCCCATCCATTCCCACCCATCGGACCCAGTTTATGTCCGGACGCGGTGCCCGCGGCAGTGGTCCGCTGGATGGCGATGGGCGGCGCAGTCTCTACGGAGCCGTTTATCGAAATTTCCTGTCTCCCATGATGCTCACCTTCGATCAGCCGGGGCCCTTCGGTCCCAAAGGTCGACGTTCTGTTTCCAATGTGCCTGCCCAGGCATTGGCTCTGATGAATGATCCGTTTGTGATCGAGCAAACCAAGGTTTGGGCTCAAAAATCCGCCACCAAAACCTTTCCATCTGAAGAGCAAAGAATCGAAGAAATGCATGAAACCGCCCTTGGGACCAAACCGACCATCGAGCGGAAGGAAGCTTTAAAAGCTTTTTTGGAACAGCAATCCCGTCAATATGGCAAAGCCAGTGAAAATGTTTGGGCTGATCTCGGGCATGTCCTAATCAACCTGAAAGACTTTGTGTATCTGAATTAGTCAAGTTTAGTCCAACGTTATTCTGATCCAACACCCATTACGTAAAACCGGAAAAAAGTTGAATTAAGCTCCGAAAGCGTAAAGGGTTGTGATTTCCAAAAAGGGCTTTAATCCTCTTCGGCTTTTGTGTTAGGGTGAGAAAAGTCCACAGATATTCATGAAATTGTCGTCAAAATACAAGTGTTGTCCTTTACTGATGGTTATGACGGGGATGGTTTTTCTGCTGGGGTTGACCTTTAAGTCAGCGGCAGAGGAAAAATCACCCACCAAAAAGCTGCCCCTTCCTGTGCCAGAGATCTTGGGCGATTCCATCGAAGATGAAGCTGCGATCACCACTGATCTAGCTGGAAAAACATACGATGAGCTTGAAGCCATGCGGGCTCCCAGGAAATTGCTCCTCGATTACCTGCTGGAAGAGAAAAAGATTCGCGAATCCACCAAGGGGACCATCGAGTTCCTCGATTATGTGAACCACATCGCTCGGAAGGTCGTAAAGGAGGAGAATCACACCCGTACGGCTTTGTTCACCCTGGTTGCGAAACAGGAAAAGAAAGCCATTGCCGCTGTGGGGAGGGAGTTTCATGACAATCTCACGGCTAAAACCACCAGCAACCTGAAACCGAAACCACCCGCTCCTGAAGTGACTGCCTCGCTGCGAATCAGTGCGCCGCTTTCGGTGAGCCGGGATCTCGTTTCGAAGTTGATCAGTGGCTACATGAATTCACTGGGATATGGCGAGGTAAAGACCAAAGTCCTTGGCGAGGTTACCCGATTCACTGGGAAACGCTCCTTTGGCAGCGGTGTCCTCGCCGTGGATTTGACATCCTACAATCCGATGACGGCGAAAGATCCGAAGGAAAGCACCGTCATTTTCGAAACGGCGCGTCTCGGGGGAGATGTTCCCGAGAATACAATTGCCCTGGAAAGTCTGGCGGTTGTGGCTCACCCGGACAATTCAGCCTCCTTCCTGAGCACTTCGCAGTTGGCAGACGTCTTTTCGGGAAAGACTCGCGAGTGGAGCCGGATCCGCCGCTCCGCCGTAGGTGAGATTTCTTTACTGATGCCCGAAGCTCGACCCGATCTGGTGGACCAGTTTCGGGACATCGTGTTGAAGCCCAATGAAAAAACTCTCCGGGAAGATTCTATACAAATGGATGCAAACTATTTGGAGTTGGTCACCGCCGATCCGAATGCCATTGCTTTTTGCCACCCTTCGGATATCACCGATAAGATGAAGGTCATCAAAATCCAGGCCGCATCAAAATCGCTACCCCTGGCTCCGTCAACCATCAATATCCTGGCCCTCGACTATCCATTGGTCCGGTGCATCCACTTAAGGCCATCCGGTAGTTCCAATCTGTTTATCGACGAATTTATCAACTACGCACAAAGTGCACCAGGGCGGGCATCTGTCGCAGAATTGGACTACATGTGTAGTGGATTCTCTGACGAGGTTGGCAGCATTTCACCGGAAGTTCATCGCCAAAGTTTGCTGGTTGATCCAGAAGTGCCTGAAGGCTATAAGGAGCTGATCCGAAAAGCCGATCGGCTCAACTCCCCAGCCAATTTTCGCTTTAAACCAGGCGGCTCTGATTTTGTTTTGACCAACTATTCTGTGACGAGTCTGGAGCGCTTAACTTACTACCTCATGAGCACCCGGGACAAAGGCTGGAAAATTAAACTGATAGGATTTTCCGATAATCAGGGTGATTCCCAAGCCAATATAATCTTCTCCAAAAAGCGGGCTGATTCGATCGCCGAAAAACTGCAAGCCAAGGGAATAACCAATCTGGAAACCGCAGGAATGGGAGGAGCCATCCCCATTGCCGACAACGGAACTGAAAATGGGCGAAGTTTGAACCGCCGGGTGGAGGTGTGGATTGAGAGGTAATCAGGCTGTAGGTAGGAGGCTTTAGGCTGTTGGGGCAAAAAGAAGGGACATCATGAATCAGGAAGAAAATCAAACCGACCGGCGCGAATTTTTGCAGCGTTCCCTGCTCGGAGCGACTGGTATGGGCCTGGCAATTGCATCAACCACAAGCGTCCATGCCAGAGAAGTCTCCGCAGCGGCGAATCCCGAAATCACAAACGAGGTGGATGTCCTCGTGGTCGGTGGAGGTACCGCCGGTACCATCGCTGCGATCCAATCAGGGAGAGCCGGGGCGAAAACCCTCCTCGTGGAGCGAAACTGCCAACTCGGCGGAACCATGACGACTGGAGGGGTCGCTTTCCCCGGACTTTTTGATGCCTGGGGTAAACAGGTCATTGCCGGGATCGGTTGGGAATTGGTCAAAGAATGTGTCGAACTGG
The DNA here is from genome assembly GCA_041742015.1 of Verrucomicrobiales bacterium. Lineage (GTDB taxonomy): Bacteria > Verrucomicrobiota > Verrucomicrobiia > Verrucomicrobiales > DEV007 > Arctic95D-9. The sequence goes on from JBGSJM010000427.1 coordinate 15,502, forward strand.
ACGGTGGGAAATTTCCCGACTTCAAAAAGGTACCCCAGTCGCACTGGCATAACCAGGTGCATATCAATCAATTTCTCTACGCCATTCTGGCCGAGGAAAAATGCGAACAGGCCAGTGTCCAGGTCGCCTTTTATGAATTTCCCGAAACGCTGGAAAAAACTGATCAGGGCTGGCTGGTTGATTGTGTTGGCTTTGGAACCAGACGTCGGGTGGCCTGCAAACAAATCATCGACTGCACGGGTGGGGCGGAAGTGGTCGGCCTGCTCGGCTATGAAAGGCTCCGGGAAGAGGAACGGCAACCGGGATCTTTTTTATTCAAATTGGACACGCCTCACAACCCAGCCGAGAGCCAACTCCATCGGCTTTACGTTCACGGAGCTGACTCGACCAATTCCAGGACTGCAACGGAGGCCAATTTAACTGGTCGAAAAGCCATTCTCGAAAAAGTTCGTAGCTCGAAACAGCGTTTGATGCATCTCCAACCCGAGACAGGCTTTCGGGAAAGCTACCGGATAGTTGGCGAAACCATGATCACCGTCAATGACTACACCTCGGGCCGTTTGTTTGAAGATTCCATTTCCCATGCTTTTTATCCCGTGGATCTACATACGAAAAGCGGAGTCAAACCAAAACCACTCAAGCCCGGGATCGTTCCCACGATTCCCCTGCGTGCCCTGATACCAAAAGGCAGCACCAATATCATCGTGGCAGGCCGCAGTATCTGTAGTGACCGGCTCGCCAACTCCGGCTTGCGGGTCCAGTCCTCCTGTATGGGAATGGGCCAGGCCGCCGGTGTTGCCGCCGCTCTGGCAGCGAAACTCGGCACAACTCCATTGCAGGTTCCACTCGCGGATATTCACGGGGTGTTGCGAGCCAACGGAGCCATCATTCCGGAAAAAGTGTCGTGAAAAAGCCGGATATCTCGGTTGGCTTGCGGCGTACATTAACTTCCCTACTTGTCGCCTGCAGCTTTGCGGTGTTGGCGGTCACGGGTGTGCTCGCTTTTGTGCAACCTTTTTCGATACAGATCGTTGGACTTCATGCCCTGATCGGTTTCTTCTTTATTGCACTCATTGGGCTTCATGTGGTCAATAACATTCGCCCATTAAAGAAATATTTATATAGTCGGTCAGCTTGGATTGTCCTCATGATTACTGCGGGATTGACCTATTATTTGCTTCAGCAATCTGGACCTGTGAAAACGCTCCTCGGTCTGAGTGCAAATCTGGGGCCTGCCCTGGAACGATTTGAGTTGGGTAAAGAAGATGAGATGGTCTTTCACTATACCCCAGCCTCCCACTATAAGATGAGGCTCACCGTGAAAATGGGAGATTCCTATCGGGCTGACGATCCTCCCCATATCGCTATCTGGCTGGAAAACCAGGGTGGCTTTCATATCAAAACCCTGCAAGCACCCGATTCTCCTGTGGTCGGCTCTCTGCCCTACTGGTCGTTTAAACGGGACGGCTGGCAAAAGGCAAAAAAGCAGGCCGAGGAAGATGCTGGACTCGACATCATTTCCGAAGCCACGCCCAATGGGTCTTTTGATCCCGCAGACTACATCCTTCCGGCTGATCCTGAAAATCCGATGCCATACAAACTTTTGGTGGAGATTAATCAACCAAACCAGCAAAAAGCCTCGCTCGTTTACTCGGTGGAAATCGACAATTCAGATCCCCGTTCCTTTCAACTTCTTGATCTGGTTGGTTTCCCAAAACGTGAGGATCAACCCGATGGCAGGGAGGCCTGGGCCCTTTACTATGTTGATGAAACATTTAACTCTGCCGTCGATTTGATTGACTGCGCTCTATTAACCATCGAGCGCAGTAATGATTAAACTGGTCGTTGTACCCTGTTTAATCGGCAATTAAACCCTGTTAAATCGACTCACATCCCCGGCTCACTTGCCGGTTGCCAAACCTGCCAACACTTGAATCGAACTGGCTGCCAGAGTC
>JBGSJM010000428.1:0-3561 GCA_041742015.1 Verrucomicrobiales bacterium
CTGCTGACAATAGTAAGGCTGACCTATTCCAAATTCGCTTTTTATCAAAAGGGAATTCGAAAAATGTCACACCTCTGGGCAAAGGGTAGAGAGACCAAGATTTATGTTTAACGAACCACGATCCATCCATGAATTTGAACAGCACTCACCGTCCCCAACCTCAGCCCCAAACGAGCATCCCCACCTCCCTCGGCTAAAACCCAAACAGGCCCTTCGGGTTCTCGCAATTCACCGTTCAATCAAGGCTCGGGGTGCCCAGCCGAATTGCTCACTCCTCGCGGGGATTCTTTCGAACAACCGCCGGACCATCCTCCGCGATATCACTTTGATGCGGGAGCGATTCGGACTGCACATCGAATACCTCGGATATAGGGTGGGGTACTACTACTCCCGGTCACCACATTTCGACCTTGAAGATTTTCTGCATGATCAATTCCCGGATTTGGACCAAATCCTCGCGAAAAAATTGAACGATCCCTGCAAACAAGAAACCGAAGAGGCATAACAAAAAAAATGTCACACCTGCTCCCTGTAAATAGAGGGAGCTTGTATGAGATAACAATGCTCCGACTCGAATCAAATCTAGAACCTGAACAACACGAAAAAAATGAATCCAACATCCAATACCTCAAGCGCCAAATCAAAAGCCTTCGCCGAAATCGCGTTTATCCTCGACCGGTCCGGCTCCATGGAGTCGATGAAGGAAGCAGCAATCTCCGGGTTCAATCAGTTTCTCAAAGAGCAGCAGGCCGAGCCGACCCCCGCCCGTTTTTCCCTGGTTCTTTTCGATAACGAATACATCCGCGTCGTTAATCGATTCAACATCCAAGAGGTAGAGGGCCTTGATACCTCGACCTTTGTTCCGCGTGGCAGCACTTCACTGCTTGATGCCATTGGGCGGACCATCGTCGGGCTCAGGCAACAAATTGGGGAATCCCCGGAGGAATTCCGCCCCGGAAAGGTGATCCTGGCCATCCTCACCGATGGCCAGGAAAATTCCTCGGTGGAGTATAATCTCCAGATGGTAAACAACCTGATTTCAGAGGCTCGCCGGGATGATTGGGATATTTTCTTCCTCGGGGCCAATCAGGACGCCATCGCCACGGCCATCCAAATGGGAATTGATCACCGGAACAGCACTTCCTTCGCGGCGAGCGAGGCCGGTTACCATATCAGCTCCCGATCCATTTCCGAGAAGATGCGGTCCAAGCGCCGAATCCATGCTCAAACCGCTACACCTGAGGATTTTATCATTGATCAAACGGATCTAAGCGAAACCTACAAGAAAAACGAAGAGGACTCCTGCATTTAGCGAGTCTTCGATTTTGTAGTCCCAATTTTGGGAAACCAAAAAACGGCAATTGAACCGCAGCTACACGCAGATAACGAGTGAGTTACGTATAAAAGCGCGTTCACCCACAGGGTGACAGAAAGTAGTCCTTCTACCCTAGGATTTTCAAGATCCAATCTGCGTTTATCTGTGTCCATCTGCGGTTTTTAGGTTCAAATACTCGATCTGCCCCCCGAATTGTCATAAAAAGCCCTTGAAAAAGGGATTTCCTGTCAAAAATTACCAGATTCGACACTCACCTGGCTTCTGAACGTAACCTTAAATTCCTACAACATTAAGCACAGCAGCTTAGTTGCTTTTTTGCTTTTTTGGATTGTTTCGTTGGTGGCGGTTTTTCCTTGTCGATCACAATCTACAGATGATGGAGATGCGGAGTTCGCCGCGCGCCAAGTCAAAGCCAAAATGGCTTTCAAAGAGGGCGGCGAGGTGGATATATTTATCAAGACCTATTGTGCGGACTGTCACGGCCACAAAAAAGCCAAATCCGGGCTCAACTTCCAAAAATCGATTAAAAATCCGGACAACGCAATTTCCCACAATCATTTGGAGCAGGCGGTCACCTTCGTCGATTCACAAGACATGCCGCCAGATGACGAGAAGAAGCAGCCATCACTTGAGGAACGCCGACAGTTTGCGGATTGGATTGACCAAATCAAGTATCTCAGCCCAAAAGATCCGGGCCCCTTTGAAATCCGACGCCTCACCAAGGTGGAATTTGCCAACACCCTGCACGATCTCTTTGGGGTGGATCGGTCGATCGTCAATGAACTGCCGGATGAAGTGATCGGTGAAGGATACCTAAACTCGATGTCTCCTCTCCAATCCGAGCAGTATCTGGGGATCGCCAATGCCGTTCTTGATGAAATTTTACCTCTGACAGGGAGTTCAGCAACAGAGATGCAGAGGCGCCTCTTCGGTGAGGCTCCCGCCTCGGAAACGGACTCACGTGCCGCAGCCCAAAAAGTGACTCGCTCTCTGGCCCGAGATGCCTACCGGCGACCACCATCAGATTCAGAAGTGGAAGTTCTCTTGAAAGTTTACGGTTTGGCACGCGGGAACAAACTGGCTCATTTTCCGGCGCTACGTCTGATGCTCAAGGCTATTCTGATTTCACCTCAATTCCTTTTTATCACTCCGTGTGATGCCGTAAACGAAGGAGAGAAAATTGTTCCACTGGACAATTATCAACTGGCCTCTCGACTTTCCTATTTATTGTGGTCGACCATGCCCGACGCCGAGTTGTTATCACTTGCGGCCTCAGGCACGCTCAACGACCCTGCCAATCTAAAGAAACAGGTGAAACGGATGCTTCAGGATGAGCGTTCCCGGGCTTTGTTTGAGGGCTTTGGTGCCCAGTGGCTGGGGATCGACGAATTAAAAACGAAAACTTTCGACACCGACAAGTATCCCCTCATGACCGAAGAGATGCGCTCATCGATGATGGATGAAGTCCGTCTCTTTTTTGAGAGTATCGTTAAGGAAAACCAGAGTGTCGTCCGCTTCGTGGACAGCAATTACTCCTTTCTCAACGGAACTTTGGCGACCCTTTATGGACTGGAGGAAACCGTCGTTGGTCCCGAGATGCGTCGGGTCACGCTGAAAAATCCCAACCGGGGAGGAATCCTTGGAATGCCGGGCGTTCTGGCAACCACTTCATTTCCAAACCGGACCAGCCCGGTGAAACGTGGTGTCTGGGTGCTCGAACAGGTCCTCGGAGAACATGTTCCGCCTGCTCCGCCAAACGTTAAACCCCTGGAAAATCAGGACCAAAAAAAGGTCGCCAATTTGACACTGCGTCAGCGGACCGAACTGCATCAGACCGATGCCTCCTGTGCCAATTGCCACCGTATCCTCGACCCAATTGGGTTTGGCCTGGAGAACTTCGATGCCATTGGGCGTTGGCGGGAAAAGGATGATGGCGGTGGAGCAATCGACGCAGAGGGAAAACTGCCGAATGGAGAACACTTTAAAACGCCCCGGGACCTGAAGGCTATCATTGCGAGCCGCAAAGATAAACTGGCCCGAAACTTAACCGAAAAACTCCTCGCTTATGCGCTTTGCCGCCAATTGATGGGCTATGATGAAGTAGTCGTGGAAAACCTCATGAAAACCATCGCCAAAGATGACTACCGAATCCAAACACTTATCTCTGAAGTGGTAACCAGTTACCCCTTTACCCAACGGCGGGTTCGATAAACTATAACGATATC
>JBGSJM010000429.1:0-5584 GCA_041742015.1 Verrucomicrobiales bacterium
GACGGAGCCATCATGGTGACGATTATTATCTTTCTCTTCCTTTTTAACTGGCGGGTCACCCTCATCACCCTGACAGCGATGCCCCTTTCTCTGGGAATCGCCATCATCGTGTTTGATCTGATGGATCTCACCGTAAACTCGATGACCCTGGGGGGCTTTGCCGTGGCCATCGGCATGGTTGTGGACGATGCCATTGTTGATGTGGAAAACGTCTTCCGCCGACTCCGGGAAAACGCAGCCCTGGCCAGCCCCCTGCCCCGGCTGGAGGTGATCGCCAAAGCCTCCACCGAGGTGCGCTCCTCGATTCTTTATGCCACCATCCTCATCATCCTTGTGTTTATTCCGCTGCTTGGTCTAAGCGGGGTGGAGGGTCGGCTTTTCGCCCCCATCGCCATCGCCACCATCGTCAGCATGGCGGCTTCCTTCGTGGTTTCACTAACCGTCATCCCGGTATTTAGCTCCTTTCTCCTCAAGCCAAAAGTCGGCCAGGAACACGGCGACGGCTGGGTGGTTCGCACCTTAAAATGGGTTTTTCACCACACCCTCTTGAAATTGGGCCTGAACCAGCCGCTCATCGTCGTCGGGGTGACCCTGGCCCTCATTGTTTACGCTGGTTTTGTCTATACCAGTATGGGTGGGAACTTTTTACCCGCTTTTCGGGAGCCATCCGCAGTGATCGCGACTGCCACAGCACCTGGCACTTCGCTAAAACAAACCACTCAACTGGCCAACACCGCTCTGGATCAATTGCTCAAAATCCCCGGCGTGGACCTGGTGGGCTACCGGGCGGGGCGGGCCGAGCGGGGCGACCATGTCGTGCCGGTATCAACCGTGGAATTTGATGTGGAATTCGACGAAACCTCGAAACGAACTCGCGCCGAGATGCTTGAGGATCTTCGCCTGACCATGAAAGGGGTCCCCGGCACCTTTAGCGCAATCAGCGGACCGCTCGCCGACCGGGTCGGGCACATGCTCAGCGGGATCTCCGCCAAAGTCGCCGTAAAAATCTACGGGAATGACCTGGATGAACTCCGCAAACTGGGCACGGAAGTCGCCGAGATCGCCCGGAAAATTCCAGGCCTCGAGGAGGCCCGCATCGAGCAACAGGCCCCCGTCCCTCAGGTGCGGATCGAGATCGACCGGGAGCGGGCCATCGCCTATGGCGTTCGCCCGGGCGAAATGAATGAGCAGCTCGCCGCCCTGATCGGTGGCGAGGCTGTTGCCGAGATTTACGAAAACCAGCGAACCTACGATCTGGTCGTCCGCCTGCCGGAGGAAATGCGTTTAACTCCCGATAATCTCAAAAAAATCTACGTGGACACCATCGACGGAGGGCAGATCCCCTTGAGTTACATCGCCAATCTCCGTCTCGCCACCGGGCCAAACACTATCCTTCGCGAACACACCCGGCGGAGATTTGTCGTCGCCATCAACCCCACGATTTCGGATTTAAACGCGGCCGTGGAGAAATTGCAAAAGCAGGTAAATGAAAAACTCGAACTCCCTAAGGGCTATAATGTGACGTTTGAAGGCGAGTACCAGGCCCAGGCCTCCGCAAAAAAGCGCATCTCCATCATGTCCGCGATCATTCTCTTGATTGTTATTTTCCTGCTGTTTAGATATTTCAAAAGCATCAATTTTGTGCTTCTGGTTTTGAGCGACATCCCGATTTCCCTGGTCGGCGGAATCATCATGACCAAATACACCCTCGATACCATCAGCATCGCCACCCTGGTTGGGTTTATCGCCATCTCCGGCATTTCCGCCCGGAATTCGATCATGATGATTTCTCACTACCTTCATTTGATGAAGCAGGAAGGTGAAAAATTCTCTCGCGACATGATCGAGCGAGCCACAAAAGAAAGACTAGTCCCGGTGTTGATGACCGCACTTTCCGCAGGGATCGCTCTTATTCCGCTGGTTCTCGCCGCTGATCAGCCAGGCAAGGAAATCCTAAATCCCGTGGCCGTGGTGATCGTGGGGGGATTGATCAGTGCGACCCTGCTAAGTCTGGCGGTGACGCCCGCCATCTTTTATTGGTTCTGTCAGAAATCGGCTGAACACGCCATTAAAATGAACGCCCCAGCCGCCGAATAAAATCTTTCTTACTTTAGAAAACCAGTTGATCCGTCTTATGGATCACAGTTTTCAATTAAAAACAAACCAAAACTAAAATGAACAAAAACATCATCTCACTACTCACCGCCATCGCCGTTTGCACCGTCATTCCAGCAAATGCTGACGACAAACACGAACACGGCCCTAAAAAAGCCGGTCCCAATGGCGGGCGCGTCCTGCACGAAGTTGAGCCTCACCTTGAGTTTTTCGTCACCAAAGACCGGAAAGTGCAACTCACCAACCTGGATGACGATCTCAAAGCCATCGCCCTGGCTGGACAAACCGTCACCGTAACGGCTGGTGAGCGCTCCAATCCGGTCCGAATGACCTTCACCAAACAGGGTGAGAGCCTGATTTCCGATATCGCCTTTCCTGAAGGAGATGACTTCCCCGTAGTGGTTCAAATCAAAGGCAAGGGAGCAGACAAAGCTATTATCGAAAAATTCACGATGGATTTTACGAAGTGCCCAACTTGTGAATACCTCGAATATGCCTGCATCTGCGATCATGCTGACGATCATGATCACAAGGACGAAAAGAAGAAGTAATATTCCCTAATCAATCATAACTTGTAAAAGAAAAGCCGCTCACCAGAGCGGCTTTTTTGCTTTCAGTTTCAATCCCGAAATAGTTGATTGATGCCCCGAACAAATAGAATCGTTTGAGACCTGGCCAACCCTGGCTAAAGTGAAAATCCTGCATTTCAGGTTATTTATGGCTCTCATCCCACAGGAAACCGTTCAAGAGATCATCGAAAAGGTCGATATTGTCGGCTGGATCGAGCAATACGTGCCCTTGCAGCGATCTGCGGGGGCGTATAAGGGCCTCTGCCCCTTCCATTCGGAAAAGACACCGAGCTTTAACGTCAATCCTTCGCGCCAGTCTTTTCACTGCTTTGGGTGCGGAGAGGGAGGCACGGTCATCAGCTTCGTGATGAAATATGAGAATCTCTCCTTTCCAGAGGCAGCGCGGCGACTGGCTGACCGGGCTGGAATCACCATCGTCGAAGAGGCCTACGATCCCAAGGCGGATGCCAAGCGCCGCCGCCGCAATGACATTTTAAAACTCCAGGCTTCAGCAACGGAGTTTTTCCACCGACTCCTCCTCCGCGACAAAAGTCCAGAGGCCCAAACGGCAAGAGATTACCTGACCAGCCGGGGCATGAGCAAAGACATCGCGGTGGAGTGGAAGCTTGGTTACGCGCCCGAGGATCAACGAATTTTCTTCAACTGGGCCTCGCAGGAAAAAATCTCCACCGACATTCTGGTTGATGGTGGGCTGGCGGCCTGGCGGGATGAAGATCACCATAGTCGGGGGACCTTTGCTCGTTTCCGGCATCGACTCATGTTCCCGGTTTTCGATGAAAATTCGAATGTGATCGCCTTTAGCGGGCGAGTTTTGTCGAAGGACCAAAAAGGCGGCAAATATGTGAACTCGCCAGAAACGATTATTTTCAATAAAAGCAAGACTCTTTTTGGATACCACAAGACCCGACGTGCCATCACAAAAATGGGGCAAGTCATCATCTGTGAAGGACAGATTGATTTGATCAGCGCGGTGGAGGCAGGGGTCGAAAACATGGTCGCGCCGCTCGGCACGGCTTTGACCGAGGAGCACGCCAAGGTTTTGCGACGCCAGTGCGAGGAAGTGACGCTTTGTTTTGACTCCGACACGGCGGGAATGGCGGCCGCAGGGAAGGCTTTTCGCCTTCTCGCTCCCAAGGGTATGATGGTGCGACTGGCCCTGCTGCCAGAGGGGGAGGATCCTGATTCCTATATCAAGAAATACGGGGTCGAAGCCTTCCAAAAAGTAATCAAAGAATCGGCGGAATACTTTGATTTTCACATTGATCGAAGAGGCAGTCGCCTGAGTTCTGGTCCGCTACGGGAACGGCTTGATTTTGCAAAAACCCTGGCCGCAGACATCGCCCTGGTTGACAACAAGATGATGCAGGATTCCTTCATCAACCGGATCGCTTCCAAGCTGGGCGTAGGAGAGGGCGAGATTCGCAAGCAAATTGCCGGGGCGGCAAAAGTACAGCAGCGCACTGGAATCAACAATCAACTCCGCGAAGAACGCGACCAGGTCCGTCGCCAAAAAGACGGTTCTCAACCCGCCGCTCCCCTGGTGATCGAGAGCCGGAGCATCCGCCTGCTGTGTCGACTGCTGATGACCGATCCGATCACGAAGAACCAACTCATAGCGAAAGCGATCCCCGAGTATTTCCGGGATTTGCCTGGGACCGAGTTACTGGCCTGGGTCTGGCAGGGGGATTTTGATCCAGCGAACCCGGCCAGCGTTCACGCCTTTGTGGCCGGATTACCTGAAGCGGAACAGGGTGCGATAAATCAAATCCTGGTAGAGTCTTTTCCCGGAGCAACCGGAGAGTGGGTGAGAGAGTGTTTAATCAACCTGGAGCGGCAGGCTTTGGGAAATAAAATTACTATGTTAAAGGCTCAAATGGGCGTTGAAGGATTGCCAGTGGATGAGGCAAATCGCCTGACCAAAGAACTCCTTGACCTGCAAACGCGGCGAAGTGATATTGGTGGGGTTTAACAACTTTTCGGCGCTTAATCTCTCCGGGGCCACCTCTCAAATTAATTCTGGATGGCACAAATATACAAACACTCAACAACTTCCGAACAGACTACACAAATGTCACGAGGAAAGGCAACAAAAAAAGACTCAGCCCTGGGAGAAAATGCTTGCACTCCCATGGAGTCGTCCACAAATGGTCCCCTCATTGATCACACACCAGTGTTGCAAAGTGCGCTTCGAGATTTGATCCGGCTCGCCAAAGAGCAGGATTTTTTGTCTTTGGACGATATCAATCAAGCGCTTCCGACAGAATTTACCGATATCGATGTCATCGAAGAACTCATCGAGAGGCTTCGTACCATGGGGTTCCGAATAGTGGAGTCGGACGTAGAGGTGGAACTCATTGCCGAAAAATCCATCGAAGATGTGGAGGAGGAAGAAGAAGAGGAAGGTGATGATCCGGTAGCCCCCAGGAGTAAAGCTGGCAAGCTGGAAGGGCTTGATGACCCGGTTCGGATGTACCTCAAACAAATGGGACAGGTTCCCCTGCTGACTCGTGAGGAAGAAGTGGCCATTTCCAAAAGGATCGAATCCTCGGAAAGAAGAATCCAGAAAATTTTGTCACGCTTCGGCTTTATGAGCGATTGTTTTCTGGAAATGGCTCTGAAGATCGAAGACGGAACGGAGCGCTTTGACCGGGTGGTATCCGAAAAAAAAGTCCAAAACCGGGATCGGTATTTGAAAAACATCGCTGGCATCCGGGAAAAAATTCTCGAAGCTCATGAGGCCGCGACGAGTCACTATTTGAAACATGTGGCAAACGGCAGTCAATCGCCCGAAGAATGGGAAAAGGAATGGTCGGAAATTACCATGGGACTGATGCGTCTTCACGGTCGTTTGCATTTTAAACCCAAAACAACAGAAGACT
>JBGSJM010000430.1:0-5593 GCA_041742015.1 Verrucomicrobiales bacterium
CACTAAACAGCGGGAAAGCCGAAATTGACGCTGCTCCGATGATACAAAAAATCATCGTGATGGGCATCGATTTGTAAAGCCCGCCTAAATCTGAGCCATTGATTTTTCCGGTGCGAAAAAGAACTGCTCCCATCGACATAAACAGCAGCCCTTTAAATAAGACATCATTAAAGGCATGAGCCATCGCTCCATTCACGGCAAGGTCGGTCCCGATACCGACTCCAACCACCATAAACCCGATTTGGTTGATCATGGAATAACCGAGAACTCGTCGGAGGTCGTTTTCGATTACCGCGAAAAAGATCGGGAACATCGCCATCACCGCACCAATTATGATGAGTATATCCAACCCGCAGAAAGTCTGGGCGAGGATGCATATTGCGGCCTTGGTGGTGAATGCGCTTAAAAACACCGCACCAGTCACGGTTGCTTCTGGATAGCTGTCGACCAGCCAGGTATGAAAAAATGGGAAAGCGCATTTGATTCCGATTGCCAGAAAGATCAACCAAGGGCCTATTCCCTCCAAACTCATTTGTTGGATGGCCAAGTTTCCGGTCTGGGAATACTGACAGGCGGCACCACCCAGCAGCAAAAGACCTGAAGTGATATGCATCAAAAGGTAACGAATTCCAGAGGGGCCGGAGCGGGCTGATTTCCGTGCCCAAATCTGGAAGACTGAAGTGACGGCAAGCAGTTCCCAAAAGATGAACAGAGTTAGAAGGTCCCCGGCAAAAGCAACCCCAATTGCGCTACCCGCATAGAGCATGCCAGTGCACCACTGCACACGATCTTTGACCCCGAGAGAGTAAATTGCTGCGATGATGGCGGCGATATGAAACAGGTATCCAAAGAGCAGATTGATTTTACCCGCCACCATGGGAGTGATCGGCACCGTGCCAAAAATGGAGGTTCTGGTTTCTCCGGGAGTGATGTTAATGAGATAACAAAAACTCAAGACTGGTAGGAGAACCAGCCAGATCTGGCCCAGTCTCCTTGGCAAAAATGCCAAAAAGATCGCGCCAACGATAATGATCAGAGCCGGAGAGCTGTTTTCAATCATGATGGGTGTTACTCGGTTCGGTGTTCAGACCTTCACTGGTTTCGTAGTAGTTTTCAGGCCGCATCAACAGTTTCCGAAGTTGCTTGGCCACGAGCACCAGCAACACGCAAGCTACCAAGCCATAGAGGCAGAAAAAGCCCGGCTTATTTTCAAGATCCGGAAAATAAACGTGTTTGTGTTGAATCTGGAAAATGAAAATCAAATCCAGCAAAGCCAAAACCCCACAACAGAAAAAAAAGATCCGAATCACCTTTTTGACATTGCCGGGGTGGTCCAGCCAGTAGCTACCTTGTGGCTGATCGGATTCGCGTTGCTTTGTTTCCTTCATGGTACACTTATTTTACAGTCATGAGCTGGGCCAAGGTTATTAGGGTATCAGGCCATACGAAAAGGACAATACAGGCTAAGGCAGTCAGACATAAGGGGAGGACACAGGTCCAGGGCGCTTCCCTGACTCCGTCTGTATCAAAGTCGGTGGGAGTGCCTTCGGGAACATAAAATGCTTTCCATATCGGTGGCAGGAGATAAGCAATATTGAGAAGAGAGCTGGCAACCAAAACCAGAACAAGTAGGAATTGTCCGGAATCAAAACAACCAACGATCAGATTCCATTTAGATATCGCACCTCCAGTGGGGGGGAGTCCGATCACACTAAGCGCACCGATGAAAAAGGCAGCCATGGTAATTGGCATGCGCCGACCAATTCCGGTCATTTGGCTTAGATACTTTTTACCAGTTGCCACAAAGATGGCTCCAGCACACATAAAAAGGGTGATCTTACCCACTGCGTGCATCGCAATATGGAGGATGGAGCCTTCAACACCACGATTTGAAAGCAAAGACACACCCAAAACGATGTAGGCAAGTTGACCGATGGTCGAAAAGGCGAGACGCCGTTTTAAGTTATCCTGCGTCAGTGCGATCAGTGATGAAGTGATGATGGTAAAAGCAGCAACCCACGAAATGATGATACCGAGATTCTCTGCTTTCAAGAATTCAGTCCCAAAGGTGCCGGTAAAAACCCGGATGATACTAAAAACACCAACTTTTACCACTGCGACAGCGTGAAGCAGGGCTGAGACGGGTGTGGGGGCGACCATCGCTCCCGGCAGCCAGGAATGAAACGGCATTAAACCCGACTTGGCAAATCCAAACGTAAAAAGCAGCAGAACGACTAACGCTTCCACATGGGTGATCTTCCCGGCCAGGAACCCTGAGGGGGAAAAGTCCATGGCACCACCTGACTTGATGTAACAGAAAATGATGGCTGGCAGGGCAAATCCGACCGAAGTTCCCAACAGATAAGTTAAATATGTCCGTCCCCCAGTCCGGGCCTCCTTGTCCTGATGATGGGTCACCAGAGGGTAAGTAGCCAACGAAAGCATCTCATAAAAAAGATACATGGTAATAAGGTTGGCCGAGAAGGCCACTCCAAAGGTTGCAGAAAGTGAAATGGCGAAGAAAACAAAAAAGCGAGTCTGCGAGTGTTCCTTCAGACCTCTCATGTAACCAATGGAATACAAAGTTGAAATTATCCAAAGGCTGGATGCAACTAAGGCAAAAAGTAGACCCAAGCCATCGACCTTCAGTGCGATGGGGATTTTAGGAAATGTGTTGACGAGAACACAGTGGGGTTGAACCCCTCTTGAAACCAGAGGATAAAGGGAAATTACCAGTCCAAGCGTAATAAAACCAACCAGAAATGTGGAACTCTCTCGGAGAAATGGCTCGTGACGAAGAACCAGAGTCGAAAACACCGCCACCAGAGGCATCAAGCAAATTACGAATGGTATCCAGCTTTCGTTTAAGTCTGACATTTTAGGTGTGGAAAGTTTTTGTATTCAAATAAACAGTGGTGGTGGTGAATCAAATCACAAAACCTAGACCTGCTTGAGGCACCAAGTGAATCCGGCCTTACTACACCAAAAAAAAATAGGGTCAAGTAGTTGGCATGCGAGAAGCGGTTGAAGGCTCCATACGACCGGTCAGACATTGTTCGATTTAGAAGTCTTGAACTAGAACTGCAATTAAAGTTTAACCAGCTCCAACTAGATTGTGAAATTTTTCACAAAGTACTTGCGCCGATAATTTCATTGCTTACCATGCGCAGATTTTAAAGGGCTTTCCCTTCTTGTTTAACACGATTCTTTGATGGATTTTATCACATTCCATACATCTTTCGATTCGGTCACATCATTTTTGGCTTCTGGGCTTGCGCCTGGGGAGTTGCCAGGAATGGGATGGTTTACAAACTCACTTTTGTTTGCTCTTTTGGTAACATTGGCTGTGCTGGGATTTACCCGACTGGCTACGCGGAAGATGGCGTTGATACCAGATAAGAAACAGAATTTCGTGGAGTTCGTGGTCGAATTCCTCTATAATCAAGTCGAGTTCATTGTTGGTCACAAGGTTGCGAAGAAGGTGTTTCCCTTGTTGGCGACAATCTTTATTTTTGTCTTATCTTCAAACTGGGCGGGGCTGATTCCTGGAGTTGGGACCATTGGTTTCGCTGGTGGTGAAGAATTTATGGGTGGAGTCTTAACGATAAAGTCAGTCCATTCCGAAGAAGCGCATGGCAGTGATCATGACGTTCCCCTTGTGCCAGCGTTTACACCGATATTAAGGCCTCCTACTGCCGATTTAAATTTCACCCTGGCGCTGGCCTGTGTTTTTATGATTGTTTGGTTATGGGTGACCATCAGAGAGGTGGGAGTTATGGGATTTCTTGACCACACATTTGGCCCCAAAGGTGGGCTTCAGGGAAAATTGAGATTACTATTGTATCCCATTTTTGTCTTTGTGGGCGTGATAGAGGTGATTTCTATTCTGGCACGTCCTGTATCGCTTTCTCTGCGCCTTTTCGGAAATGTGTATGCTGGTGAAACCTTGCTCCACACCATGATGGAGATGGGTGGAAAGTTTATATCGGCTGATTTTATGGGTGGTCTGCCTTTGTTTTTGTTGAGCGTGATAATGCCTCTTCCCTTCTACTTTATGGAAATTTTGGTCGGCGTGTTGCAGGCTACTGTTTTTACCCTGTTATGTGCAGTGTTCGTGAAACTATCGACCGCTCACGAAGAGGAACATTAAGGAAGAATTTTTTCGTCGGGACCATACGCAAAGAGTGGGCGGCGAAGACAAAACAATAAAATAAATAAAATGACAATGGTAACTGATATGCTTCCAATTCTTGCAGAGGCTGCGGCCCCAATTTTCAACGGCAACTTTGCACTTGGTGTAGCCGGAGCTGGGGCAGGTATCGGAGTAGGGATGATCGGAATGGCTGCTGCCAGTGCTGTAGGTCGTAACCCCACCGCTTTTGGTAACATTCTGACGATTGCGATTATCGGAATGGCCCTGGCGGAAGCGATCGCGATTTATGGCCTGATCATTGCACTCATCGGCTAATGAGCCTTTTGAGTCGCCGATCCTGATCCCAAGGTCGGCGACTCTAATCTTTCAAAAATCAAACGTTTCTAAACAAACTCAGATGGGCGGTATCTTAAAAGTTTTCGGATTGCAGTGGGGACCTTTTCTCGCTCAGGTGATCATCATTCTGATTGTATACTTAATTCTTTCAAAATATGCGTTTGGTCCCGTTTTGGATCTACTTGAAGTGAGGCGGCGGAAAATTGCCGAGGGAGAAGTTAACCTAAAGAAAATCAAAACGGATCTCGCCCAGGCAGAAGAAAAGATTCGCGGAATGATGGACTTGGCTAATAAGGAGGCAGACCGCATTATCGCCGAAGCGAAGCTGAGTGGAGATGCCGTTCGTGAGCAGAAGGCTCAAGCTGCTGCGGTTGAGGCAAATCAAATTGTATCCAAGGCGAGGGAGGCTTCGCGGATCGAGCACGAAAGGGTTATGTCCGCGCTAAAGGCAGACTTTGGCCGCCTCGTAATCGGTGCTACGTCCAAGGTGACGGGCAAAGTTTTAGATGATGGGGATCAGAAACGAATCAACGAAGAGGTGGTTGGTCAGGTGTCTCTCTAGGTCACAAACTCGATAATTCAGACATGAAGATAGGGAAAGAAGCTCAGCGCACCGCCAGGAAGTTGTGTGAGGCAGCGTTGGTCGATGGCAAGGTCGATCTGGTGGTTGTTAGCAAAATTGTCAGTCGGCTTTCAGCAACCCGCCCACGTGGTTATCTTCCTGTGGTCACTGCGTTTTGGCGCCTCGTTAAGCTAGAACTGTCCAAGAGTGAGGCGATTGTGGAAAGTGCGGTGGCCCTCGATAACGCCATGCAGCATTCGGTGCTTACAGATTTGCGGGCAAAGTACGGTAAGCAAATCGAAGCCATATTTAAATTGAATCCTGATCTGATTGGCGGTTTGCGAATACGGGTTGGGAGTGATGTGTGGGATGGTAGTGTCAAGAACCGAATCGACCGCCTCTCAAATAAATTTTGTTAACTAATTAAAAGTCGAGATCAACGGACGAAAAGTCATGAGTAATATCCTTCAGGAACTGGAATCTGAAATCGCGAGTCTAAAGACTTCCGTGGCAAAATCAAACGTCGGCACTGTCCGGGAAAT
>JBGSJM010000431.1:0-10428 GCA_041742015.1 Verrucomicrobiales bacterium
CGGATGACTGGTGGAGGATTTGGTGGGTCCACCATCAGTCTGGTTCACAAGGAAGCAGCCAGCGATTTGATCAATCATCTCCAAAGTGCTTATTACGATAAATTCCGATCCCCGATCGAGCCCTTTGTCACAGTGCCTTCCGCCGGTGCCAGGGTGATTTATCCGATTTGAAAAAGTTTCTCACATTTTCTTTGCAGGAGAAATCCTCACGGATTCCTCTACACGGCTTTCTTCTGCTCCCGGATGGTTGAGCAGAGCAACGCCACCGGAGATATATCCCCCTGTCCGCTTCTGGTCTGGAAGCATCGAAAGAAAGACTGAAAAAACAGCCGGGGTAGAGGAATCCGTGAGGATTTCTCCTGCGGATAAGCAGGCTCGAAGAAACCTACCTACGAGGAGTATCTTAAGGTTTACGGGATTTCAAGTCGGGAATGAAATCGGCAAAATTTAAAGAATCACTGAGTTCTGACCTCAATTCACCAGAGTCGGGTCCAGCTCCAGAAGGCTTTCGACATCCACCCGGCTGCCGTGGCCATTTGCACCATTGCTGGTCGGGGCGAAGCGATTGGTTTCTGCGCTCCGGCTGACCGCTTCGTGTCCTTCTGTCACGGCTGTGGTGGCGGCTCCGGCATCTACCTCCGGCTTGGCGGAATCGCCGGATGACTGGCTTTGGCGGCTTTTTAGGAGATGGTCGGGGAAAAGGTGAGCCTGGAAACCATTAAGATCGTCAACGGACTGCCCAAGCTGGACCTTCCCGCAAGCTAGCCATTCCGTCTCATTATATTCGAGTAAGATAACTGTAAGTCTCGCTTCCAAAGCTGCCCGACTCCGCAAGGTTCTGGACAACAACAACTAGGCTAGGCTAGGCTCCAGAGTTTGCCCTGGGCTGGCATGTTTGGGGGCGGAGGATTTGGTGGGTCAACCATCAGTCTGGTTCACAGGGAATTAGCGAATGAGAACCGTCTTTTCATGGGCATCCATTTCCGCCTCCCAGGCAGCCAGTCTCGCCTTTAAATCCTTCACCACCGACGGCTGCTGAAAATTCAAATTGTGTCGTTCCCCAATGTCCGTGGAAAGATCAAATAACAAATCCATGGTGTTCCCATCATTGATGTATTTCCAGTTTCCGAATCGGATCGCCTTCATGGTCCGGTTGGAACGCTGCATCCGCCAGCAAAAAGGCCTCGGCTCAGCTTTGGCCTCTCCCTGGATCAGAGGCAGCAAATCCACCCCATCGAGAGGTTTCTCCACGGGCAGCTTCGCTCCGGCAGCCACCAGAAAGGTCGCCGTCAGATCCATGGTGATCCCGGGCACGGACGAGCGGGTGCCTGGCGCGATTTTACCGGGCCAGCGCATCAGACACGGCACCCGGATGCCCCCTTCCCACAGGGTCGCTTTATGGTGAAAGAGCGGCTCGTTGGAGGCCCAGCGTTCTCCGCCATTGTCACTGGAAAACACCACCAGGGTTTGATTAGCCACTCCCGCCGCATCCAGTTCATCCAGGATCATTCCCACACCCAGATCGACTCGTTCCAGCATCGCCTTATAGATGGCCCGGCTTCCGGTCAACATGTTTTCTTTGGTGACCATGGGCGTCTCCGGGGCATCGGGAGCTTGAAACGGCGCATGCACTGCCAGATGCGGCACATAGAGAAAAAATGGCTTCCCAGTGGCGGCGGTCTTTTTCACATAGGCCGCCGCCCGCTCATTGATCAAATCCGTGAAATAGCGGCCATTCATCTCCACGGGGTCCAGCCCATCCCGCAGCGCGTGAAACCCATCATAATATTTGTGCCGATAGAAGTCGGCGTGCCCCAGCAACTCACCAAAATACTCATCAAAACCCCGGTTTAGAGGATTGTAGATATCTTTGGAACCCAGGTGCCATTTGCCAAAACACCCGTTGGCGTAGCCCTGTTTCCGCAGTCGATCAGCCAGCGTGACCTGATCCAGCGGCAGCCCCAACGCATGAATATCCGGCTCCAGCTTCCATTCATTGCCCACCTTCACCATCTGCTCGACCTGATAACCAAAGGCAAACTCGATCCCGACCCGCTGCTGCCACCGCCCCAGCATAAATCCCGCCCGGGTCGGTGTGCAAATCGGGGCATTGGCATAAAAATCGGTCATGAGAACCCCCTCCCGGGCCAGCCGGTCGATGTTCGGGGTCACAATATCCCTGGCCCCCATGCAGCCAATATCCCCGTAGCCCATGTCATCCACCAGGATAAAAACCAAATTGGGCGGGGCGGCAGAGTGCGCGAGACTCAAACCAAAAAACAATGAGAGAAAAACAGACAGGTAACGCATCAATCAAGCCTAAACCAACTCCAATCGCCAAGGCAAGGCTTTTGCAAAAGGAATGAATACTTGATTGCGAACTTGCCGGATCTTCCGATTTTGATAGCCTGTTTGGTCGAGGGCCATCAAACGACCCTGAAGCCATTTACCAATGTTTTTTTAACTCAATCAATGAAAACCGCGCTCTATCTTTTTTCGCTCCTCTGGCTGACTGCCTCGCTGCAGGCCGAAGTGAAGTTGTCGAAGGTGTTTACACCTCACATGGTGCTCCAGCATGGCATCGAAGTCCCGATTTGGGGAACAGCGACGGCGGGGGAGGAAGTGACGGTTTCCTTTGCGGGCCAATCTCTAAAAACCACGGCTGATGACAAGGGTAACTGGCGGGTGAAGCTGGCTCCACTTTCGCCCAGCGCCGAACCGCAGACGCTGACCATCAGCAACCAAACGATCGACGATGTGCTCGTGGGAGATGTCTGGGTCGGCTCCGGGCAGTCAAATATGGACATGGTGGTCGCGAGTTACACCAAAGACGATCCCGTCCTGGCCGAGGCTGCCCTCCAGACGTATCCGAACCTCCGCCTCCTGCGGAAGGACGCCAATGCAAAGTGGGAACTGTCCACTCCGGAGACCAATCAAAAATTCAGCGCCCTGCTGTTTTCCTTCGGATTCGCCTTGCAGAAGGATGCCAAAACACCCATCGGCTTGATGGTTGGGGCGGTCGGGGGAACCCCTTCAGGCTTTTGGTTGAGCGAAGAGATGTATCGGAAAGATGCAGCCTGTGCCGAGGCGGTCAAAAAATTCGCCCCGACCTACAACTATGATGAGTTGCTCGCCAAATACACCGCAGCCAAGGCAATCCATGATGCCGAATTTGCCAAGTGGAAAGTGATCGCTGATACCGCCAAAAAGGAGGGAAAAGAAATTCCCCGAGCCCCGCGCGCTCCTCAGCCCGTCGGGAAGGCCGGAGAGACCAATTTCGGCAAGGTTGGGCAACTTTTTGAGAACTTTATCCGCCCTTACGTCGGTTATGCGATCAAGGGAGTGCTCTGGGACCAGGGCGAAAGTCGCACCAATATCGTCGGCGTAGATCAGGTCACCCTGATGGGAGCGCTCATCGTCGGCTGGCGCGAGGCCTGGGGTCAGGGTGAATTTCCTTTTCTCTACGTTCAGAAACCCAGTGGCGGTGGCTGTGCCTTCGATTACACCCAGCCGATGAACCGGCTGGCCGAAAAATTCTCGCCTCTGCCGCCGACCATTCCGAACCCTCCCGACCGGGAGTATTCGCACGCAGCTTTTGAGCAGTTCATGAAATATCCGAATACCCACATGGTCATTAGCAGCGACCTCGGCAGCGGCATACATCCGCCGAACAAGTCCGGTTATGGGGCGCGCGCCGTGCAGGTGGCCCTCGCGGTGGCTTATGGCAAAGGCAACGAATACCTCGGGCCGCAGCTCGCCTCCCACAGCATTGCGGATGGCCGGGTGACGTTGACATTCCGCCACACTGGCAAGGGGCTGGCCTTCAAAAACGCAGACAAGCTCCAGGGATTTATGATCGCTGGCGAAGACAAGAAATTCGTCTGGGCAGATGCCATCATCGAAGGTGATACCGTGCTGGTGTCGAGCCCTGCCGTGCCGCAGCCCGCCGCCGTGCGTTACGCGTGGAGCCCCAACTTCCGGTGGGCAAACCTGTTTAATCAAGATGGCCTGCCCGCCCAGCCGTTTCGGACAGATGACTGGTAGATTTGCGGCTGATTTTCTATCATCATCAAATCCAAGAATCAAAGAAAAGAGTTTCATTGCTCTTTTGACCGTGAATAGTTAGCCGCATGTCAATCATCGTCCGGTGACTCCGAATGCGCCAGAGTCAGAAAGTAAATGACCCTGAAGCTTTCCTGAAAAAGGCGGCTGGCTGCGGTATGCGAGCAACCGCCTGGGGCATTGTGGCGAGCACAGTGCTGGCGGCGGTGAAGGTGATCGCTGGAATAACCGGACATTCTTACGCCCTGGTGGCGGACGGGATCGAATCGATGCTCGATATTATGAGTTCCATGGTGGTCTGGGGGAGCCTGCGAGTCGCTTCTTTGCCGGCCACTGAAGACCACCCTTATGGCTTCGGGAAGGCGGAACCACTGGCCGCGCTGGCCGTGGCAACTGCTCTGTTGGGTGCTTCAGTTGGGATCGCGATCCAGAGTATCAGCGAGATTCGGACCCCTCATCATCTCCCCGCCCCATTTACGCTCGGTGTCCTGGTTTTTGTGATCCTCACGAAGGAAGTCATGTTTCGAGTCCTCTTCCGGATCGGCGAAAAAGTGGGAAGCAAGGCCATGCAAATCGACGCCTGGCACCATCGGTCGGATTCTCTGACTTCCATCGCCGCTCTCATAGGCATCTCGATCGCCTTATTTGCGGGCGAGGGATACGAGAGCGCTGACGATTGGGCGGCATTATTCGCCGCTGGGGTGATTGCCTTTAACGGGGTGCGGCTTTTTCGCAATGCCTTGCGGGAGATCCTCGACGTCTCTCCTCCGCAGAAGACCGTGGCGAAAATTATGGAGATCGCCAAGGCGGTGCCTGAAGTGATTGATCTCGACAAATGCCGCGTGCGCAAGAGTGGGCTCGTGTTGTTCGTTGACATTCATGTGATTGTTGACGGTTCGCTTTCCGTGAACGAGGGGCATCGAATAGCGCATGAGGTCAAAGACGCGCTTCTGGCGAGCGGTTTTGGTATTCGGGATGTGGCAGTGCATATCGAACCAACCAAGATGGAGCGCGGCCAGTCCCCGGCAAGATGCTAGCATTATCCGATTGTACCCTGTTGTATCGCGGATTTTACCCTTTTGTGTCCAATGACTTAGAATGCGCAGGTGATCGATGATGCGCTACCAGAGTGGTCCGCATCCACGCCACGAAAAACGATTTGATCTCCCGCCAGTGGTACGACATCCTACCGTTAGTCACTTAATTTTGTTTCCAAATGAAAATCACCACTCTCGAACGCCCCGCCTCTCTGGTTGAACGAGTCTGTCAACAGCTCGCGGAACTGATCCGGGGTGATAGTGATGAGTCAGAACGCTGGCTCCCGGCGGAGCGCTGCCTCGCTGAACAACTTGGCGTCAGCCGCACGGTGGTGAGGGAAGCGACCAAACGCCTCGAACAACAGGGGCTTCTCGAAATCCAGCATGGCACCGGGATCAAGGTTGTTGACCGCCTCCATCGACCGCTCAATGAGGCTTTGACGCTGCTGATCCCGGATATGGCCAGCCGTCTCGCCCAGCTCAACGAGACGCGCCTTTCCATCGAGCCGGATGCCGCTGCTCTCGCTGCAGCGCGGGCCACCCCAGGGCAGATCGAGACCCTGCGCCGCATTCACCGCCAGTTGGGGGAAGCCCCGGACAATGCCGCCGCGATCGAACAGGACATCGCTTTTCACCACGCCATCGCGGATGCCAGTGGCAATCTGATTTATCGTCTCATTCTCGATTCCCTGGCGGACCTGGGCTTTGCCAGTCGCCTCTTAACTATCGGCCGGATCGGAAAAAGTACGGCCATCGAGCATCACACCGGAATTCTCGAAGCCATCGAGCGGCGCGACCCCGCCAATGCCAAAGATTTGATGCGGAGGCATATTCTCTCGGCAGGTGAAGATATGAAGCTTTCTGATTTAGTAACCCAAAAGTGAGGAATGAGACGTAGTGGTGGAGTAATGGAGTCTAGGAGTGGTGGCATGGCGATGTGCCGCAGGCCTGTGACACAGACACTCTTGTCTGTGGTTTTCGCTGTCTTGATCCTTGGGCAGACAAGAGTGTCTGCATCACAGGGCGTGGCGGCCAGCCCGGAGGACATCGATTTTTTTGAATCCAAAGTCCGCCCGCTGCTCATTCAGCGGTGTTACGAGTGCCATTCCCACGAGAAAAAGATCAAGGGCGGTCTCGCTCTCGATTCCAAACCCGGCTGGCAAACCGGCGGCGACAATGGCCCGGTTATCGTGCCGGGAGATTTGGGCAAAAGCCTGCTCATCAAAGCCGTGCACTACCGGGATGCGGATTTTGAAATGCCGCCCAAAGGCAAACTCCCCGCCAGTGAAATCGCGATTCTGGAGCAGTGGATAAAGCTGGGCGCTCCCGATCCCCGCAGCGAAGCCATTGCCACCGCGAAGCCCGCCCGGACCATCGATATCGCGGAGGGCAAAAAATTCTGGGCTTTTCAACCCGTGAATGATCCTCCCAAACCGGCGGTGAAAAATACGTCCTGGCCGCTGGACTCAATCGACCACTTCGTTCTCGCCGGGCTCGAAGCCAGCAGTCTCTCACCCGTGAATGATACCGACCGCTACACTTGGCTGCGGCGTGTCAGCCTGGATTTGACGGGTCTGCCGCCGAGTCCCGAGGAAATCGACTCCTTTCTGAAAGATGAATCACCCGGGGCATTTGCCAGCGTGGTTGATCATCTGCTCGACTCAAGAGCCTACGGCGAGCGCTGGGCGCGGCATTGGCTCGATCTCACGGGTTACGCCGACATGGTTGGGACTTCAAATGATGTTTTTGCCGAACACGCCTGGCGGTATCGCGATTATTTGATTAGTGCCTTTAACCAGGACAAGCCTTTTGACGAATTTATCCGCGAACAGATCGCCGGCGATTTGCTGCCCGCTGCCTCCACGGAAGACCGCGCCGAAAACATCACCGCAACCGGTTTTTTCCTGGTCGGGGACATCGAGATCGTAAATCCTGACAAGGCAAAAATGGAGGCTGATCTCATTGACACCCAGATGATCAAGCTCGGCACCGCGTTTATGGGGCAAACTCTCGGCTGCGTGCGCTGTCACGATCACAAATTTGATCCGATTACCCTCGGGGATTATTATGGCATTGCCGGAATGCTGCGCAGTTCGCCCTCCACCCACAAAATCCCTTTTGGCGTGTGGAGCATGCCCAACTCCACAGTTTTGCCCGAAACCCAGGCCCAACTGGGCGCTCGGGGAGTTCTCGAAGCCAAAAAGCAGCAAAAAATCAACAAACTCAAGGCCGAACAGACCGCGCTGAAGCAAATCGAAGCCACTGCTGAGGGAAAAGCAAAGGAAGAGGCGGCGGCGAAGCTCAAAACTCTCGCTACGGAGATCCAACACGCCGAATTTTTCAAACCCCAAGTGCCCAAAGCCCTTGCGATGCGGGATGGCTCCGCCCCGGCGGACATGCCTGTTTACATTCGCGGAAATCCCTACGCCCCCGGGCCGGTGATGCCCCGCAGCGTGGTCCAGGTCGCCTCGTGGGAGGCACTGCCGCCGATTCCCGCCGGGCAGAGCGGCCGCCTCCAGCTGGCCAACTGGCTCGCTGACGAGCGCCATCCTCTCACCGCCCGGGTCGCGGTGAATCGCATTTGGCAAAAGCTGTTTGGCGAAGGCATCGTCCGCAGCGTTGACTACTTCGGGGTGCGGGGAGAGCTGCCGACCCACCCGGAGTTGCTTGATCATCTTGCAACCCGCTTCATGCGTTTGGGCTGGTCGCAAAAGCAGTTGATCCGCTCGCTGGTGCTCAGTCGCACCTACCGCATGAGCAGCGCCAACCACCCCGCCGGTTTGGAACTCGACCCGGAAAACAAACGCCTCTGGCGCATGAACCGCCAGCGGCTCGATGCTGAGGCCCTGCGCGATTCCCTGCTCGCCGTCAGCGGTGAGTTGATCCGCGACAGCAGCGGTCCGGCCCTGGTCCTGGAAAAGGTCGAAAACACTGGCGCGCTTGTGCAACAGGGCGTCAACCCGCCCAACTATCGACACCGGGTCCCGCGTCCCTCACAGGAGTTTGATCGGACCATTTACCTGCCAGTCCTGCGCAACGGCCCGACCCACTCTGACAAACTGCGAACCCTCTTTGATTTTGTTGATCCCGCCATGATCGCCGGACAGCGCAACCAGTCCGTGGTCCCCACCCAGTTGCTTTTCCTGCTGAACAACGAACTGGTCCGCAAGCGCTCCGGGGTGATCGCCACCCAACTGTTGGCGGACCCGGGGCTGGAGACGATGGAAGAAAAGCTCGCCGCCCTTTGGCTGCGGGTTTACAACCGCCCCATCACCACGATTGAGCGGGAGGATGCCCGCGCTTTTCTCTCCATCAACCCCGCGCAAATGTGGCAGGAGCTGTGCCACAGCCTGCTCGCCTCCAACCAATTTATTTACCGCCTTTGATCATGAATGTGAACCAACATTTTTCCCGTCGCCGCATGTTACAGCGCACCGCCTGTGGCTTCGGAGCGCTCGCCCTGCAGGATTTGCTTTACGGGAGGGGTGACCTTCCTGTTCGCCAATTGCAGCCCAGGGCGAAACGCGTCATCTTTCTCTTTATGCAGGGCGGACCTTCGCAGTTGGATTTGTTTGATCCCAAACCCTACATCGACAAGCGTCACGGCCAGAAAATTGATTCCCCATTGCGCAAGGAAGTGACCCAGGTGGGCACGGAAAAATTCCTCGCCCTCGGCACTCAGGCACCGGTCCGGCCCCGGGGAGAAAGCGGGATGATGATTTCGGATCTGCTGCCCCATCTCGCTACCGTGGCGGATGACATTTGCCTGCTCCGTGGCATGAGCGCCGACAATCCGCAACACGCCGGCGCTACCCAGCAGTTTCACACCGGGAGCTTTTCCGAGGTCCGGCCCTCGATGGGTTCATGGATTAGTTACGGTCTGGGAACCGAAAATCAGAACCTTCCCAGTTTCGTCACCATCCACCCGGAGGGCCTCCGCACCTACGATTCCGCCTTTCTCCCCGCCATCCATCAGGGCACCCGGCTGACCGTCCCGCTCGATAACAAGACTCTGCCCATCGAAAATCTCGGCAACGTCTCCAGCAGTGAAGACGCCCAGCGTCGCCGGATCGATCTCATCCAGCGCCTCAACCATCGCCTTGTTGACGATATCCACGGCGACGTCGCCATGGAGGGCATGATTCAAAACATGGAACTCGCCTTTCGGATGCAGACCACCACCCCGCAGATCGTGGATATTTCCAAGGAAAGCGAAGCCACCCACAAGCTCTACGGCGTCGGTGGCAAAGACACCGATAAATTTGGCCGCGCCTGTCTGCTCGCCCGCAAACTCAGCGAATCCGGGGTGCGCTTTGTGCAGGTCAGCATCAGCGGCTGGGATCACCACGGCGACATTCGCGGCAATCTCCCGAAACTCTGCGCCCAGACCGACCAGCCCGTCGCCGCGCTGCTCCAGGATTTAAAATCGCGCGGCCTGCTGGAGGACACCCTCGTCCTCTGGAGCGGTGAATTTGGCCGCACTCCCTGGAGCCAGGATCTCAGCGGCAAATCCCCCATCGAAAAACACGGTCGCGAACACCAGCCCGAAAGCTTCTGCGCCTGGATGGCCGGTGGCGGCGTCAAAGGCGGCCTCACCCACGGCGAAACCGATGACATGGGTTACCGTGTCCTCAACGGCAAAGTCCATCTCCACGACCTCCACGCCACCATGCTGCACCTACTGGGGATCGATCACGAAAAACTGACATCCAGGCATCTGGGTAGAGATTTCCGGCTGACTGATGTTTATGGGGAAGTGGTGAGGGAGATTCTGGTGTAGTGAGGGGAGCACTTGAGGTTAAAGAAGCTGACCAACTAAAAAGAGTGGATCACTTAACAATGTGAAATTTGGGGTTGCTCACTTTTTTCACAACAGACAAGAGTGTCTGTTTTACAAGGCTCCTGTGGTGGATTAGTCTGGAGTGGATAGGGAAACGGATCGTGTAGGTCAGTTTCTTTAAAGGGTTTGGGTTTAGATCCGTTACATTTGTTGGGTTGGTTAAAAGCTCCTCATGAGATTTTTACGACAGGGACATTGGGGTTTGCTGATTTTGATTTTCGGATGTGCTGCACTGGCTTCCCCGAGAGTTGAGGCCCAGCTTTTTGACGGAAAGCTTCCCAAAATTTTCAACCGTGGGGACGACCGGGACGATACGCGCCCCACTCCCATTACCCGGGATTCTCCAGACATCACTTTTACCCGGGACTTTGGGATTCCCACCCCCTATTCCATCAAAATCGAAACCATCAAAGGCCATCTCGCGACCTTTCCGATTTCTGCGAGCACCAAAACACCCGGCATGACGGTGGATTTCCTGATCAGGGATTT
>JBGSJM010000432.1:0-7381 GCA_041742015.1 Verrucomicrobiales bacterium
CAAGCCACGTCAAATGGCTGCTCACTAGGCTGCCGTAGCGCTCCAGTCGGCCTTCTGGTTGATAGAAGTTATGGAAAGCTTCGTCCGCTTGTTTGATGCCCCATCCGCCAGGAGCATCAACCATCATGCTTGGAGTGATACGATAGATAATCCAGCGATTTCCCACCGAAGCGTCTTCTTCGACGATGCCCTTGGCAAAGCGGGGAGCGCTCCCCAACACTAGGGAGTAAATGACAAGCCCAAGCAAACAGCTCGCAATTGAGATCAAATGAGATTTCCGCCAAGGCCGCCGGGCAAAAAGAAGCAAAACTGCCCCACCTGCCAAGGCCGCCAGCACACCACCTCGCGATATCGTCTGGACCAGAAAAACACCAAGTGTGGTGAACGAAGCTAATGAGATCCAAAAGAACCAGCGATGAATCGGAGAAAGTCCCCACACCGCCATCATCAGAATGGCAAGCAGTCCGGCGGTGATATTCGGATTTCCAAACCCCCAGTCCAGGCGTTTGATCCCTTCAAAAAAATATTCTTGCATGGCTTGCTGGAGATCAGGGGCTTTAAGGATGATGAAGCTTCAACCAACTTTCTCTCACCTTTCCTTGAGGCAGCCAGGTCGCGAAAATCGGAAAATCTGCAACCTCTCCCTCGCTTAATTCTTTCCTGGTGTCGATATCAAAATACCCGCCACTGGAAACATATTCCTGCCGCGACTTCTGTGCCAAAATTTCTCCAAAAAAGGCGGAGACAAATTCATCCAGTGGTTTGGAGCGTTGATGGCCCAGTTCTTCCAAACAAAGCCAGATCCATGGTTTACCCAGTTTTCTCCCCTGTTGAAAATAGAGAATCGAGGCGTGGTAACAACCAGCATCATACTCACCTGTGGCGACGATTCCAGGAGGCATTTCCTTTGTTAGTTTGGCATCCTCCCACAAGCCCACTGCCTGACCACACCAGGCCAGAACTCGTTCGGAGTTGGCTTCCACAAACGAAGCAGCAAATCGCGCTCCGGCGGAGAATCCGTAAATCAAGATGGGAATGTCCTTGGCTGGCTCGCCAAGATAAGTCGAAATTCCGGCAAGCAACATGTTCCCCGATCCCGATTGCGTGGTATTCGAATAAGATTCCTCTCGAAAACTTTGCTTTGAAGCAAAGGAGACTCCACACAGAGCCAGGTTATGCGCCGTGGCGTATTGTTTCCAAAACGCGTCAGTGATTAAATTGCGGCCATTGCCGTTACGCCCTGGGGCAAGGACCAACATAGCCTGGGGCGCTGGTGCCTTTTCGGATTTCCAAAAATACAAATCCGCCCGCTCAATGCTTGCCGTGGCCGGAAATAAAACTTTCGTAATCCGATCCGCATCTGGGGATGCCATTTCCAAAGCCAGGGGCTCATTCGCCGCAACCCTGGAATAAAATATGACGAGTGTCAAAAGCCATCCAAAAATCGTCCTCATGGACTCCAACATTCCACGACTCCAACACTCCATGCCTATTGGTTTGCCCCTATAAATTTTCATCTACGATTTGGTAACCCCAGGCTTTGGCGAGTTTTTCGCCGGGCAGCGGGATTCGTTGGCTTTCGGGAATCCAGTCTCCTTCAGTGATGCGGTAGACTTCGTGGTTGATAAAATCTCCAAAAAACGCGGCCTTGGCCAACTCATCGCGAAAGAGTTGGGCCTCGGTTATCTTTGCAGCGTCCCCACCTTTGGTTTCGGTTTGTAATTTGATCACCCGTTTCTGGTAGGAAAGTGCCATCTCGAAAAATTGCAGGGAAAGCGCTTCGATGTCATCTCGCATCGCATGGCCGAGACTGGGGCCCGCTTTGAATAAAATCGGATAGTCCAGTTTTAGCCCTTCTTCGTAGAATTTCCGGGTTGCCCCGTACCCGCCATCGATTTCTCCAGTGGTGACGAGCCACAGCACTTTCTCGCCCTTCTTGGTTGGTGCTTCGTAGTCACTGGCAATATGGGTGTGGACCGCGAGGAACTTTTCGGGATATCGCAGAGCCAAGCGACTCGCGTAGGTCGATCCCCGGGATACTCCGTGGAGTAGGAAATTTTGATCCGGTATTTTATGGTCACGACACACCTTCTCGATGCCTTTTAGCCAGACTTCGCCTATTTGATCAAACTTTTTGGACAGCGCTGAAACCTCATCTTCACTTAAACTTTGGATATTGGCTCCCGGTGGAAGCAGCCCTGCCGTGTTCCAGGTGATCACGGCGAGCTGGTTCCGATCTGCAAAGGCAATCAAAGGATCATCCGGTTTTTTCAACCGGTTGATTAGCGAGGTGTCCTCTTTCTGCCATGTGCAGAAACACAGGACTCCTTTAACTTCCAGTTTTTTTGCTTTGTTCAAAGAGCCGGGTATCCGCACAAAGAGGTTCAGCTCGGGGATTTCCGCCATTCTCGTTGGGACCACGGACTTGGTGATGGTGGGGAGGGGGATTTGGGGCCGACTTCGGCACAGCAAATCCCAAGCCCCGGTGATCGCTTCGTTGGGAAACCAGACATAGTCCGCCGGGTCGATGCCCTGTTTGCTTTCCGATAGAGTGAGCCGCTTCCCATCCTTGAAACGCAGCCAAAGGCCGTTTTCCCGGCTAGCAACTCCCCGGAGAAATTGCCTCGTAAATTCATCCAGATAGGCATCATTCATTTTACCTTGATCTCTCGCAATGAAGCAGACCCGGTTGGACTGGTGGGCCTTTCGGATGTCTTGCAGATAGAAAAGGTTCTGGAAATGCATCTCCGGAATTTTTGAAATGATCAGGCCTGGTGCGATCCGCTGTCCCGGATAAATCGGGGTAAACACGGTTGATCCCTCCATGCACCAGACGGGGAATCGTTCCGGTCGTTTTTGGATGATCCGTTGCATCCAATACCCGGGAGCCCCATCTGACCACACCACGAGGGGTATCGATTTGAAGTTTTTGAAGGGCCCCTTTTCCAGATAATTAAAAAGCTCTTTTTCCAGCCAATCGGTCGCCTGGCTATGAGATCTCGCCTGGCCGTTTTTAAGATTTATCACCATCAGCGACCATTGCTGTTCTTTGACAAATTTGACCCACTTTTCATCCTGAAAAACTGACTGGGGCCGACTCGAATCCACCGCAACTAAAAATATGGCTTTGGGCTCCTTGGCGATCTGGTTGTGGTGGAACTCCAATTTCTCAAAAGACGGCGGGACTTTCTCAAAGCACCTCGACCTCATGGGAACGAGGTATTCGGGTTCCGAGGGGCGTAATTCACAAAGCGTTTTCCATGCCCCGACGGTTTCTTCGTTCGGCAGCCACATGAACCGGGCCAGATTATAAGGATCTGGTTTTTCGAGGTCTGCCTGGGTCAGCGGTGCGTCATCAGTGTAGCAGATCCACCGGCTTTGATCTTCAACCTGTGATGTGATCACTCCGGCCAGGTAGCGGCGGGCAAACTCCTCCTGGTAAACCGCATCTCTTCCCGATCCCTGAAATGGGAAAAATGCCACTCTCAACCTGGGATCACTGCGCCGGAGCAGGCTCATATATTCCCAGTGTTTCTGGTTCTCGCTTTTGGAGGCAGCCATGAGCAGCCCTGGGGTGGTGAATTCGGGTTGTTGATCTTTGGTAATCTTCGGAATATCAGGCAGTCGATTGATTCCCTGCGCGACCCAGGCTGGGAAGCGATCATCCCGATCCAGCGCCACGGGCAAAATCCAGTCGGAGGCTCCTTTCAGGAGGATGGGATAAATTGGAAGCGCTTTTCGCTCGGTACCAACCGGAGCGTTCTTATCAGAATCAAGCCACAGAAACAATTCCCGGGCAATCCATTCCCGCGCTTTATCAACTTCGCTGCGGGTCGGGTATTCCTTTTTTTCCTCGATTCCCACCACCGCCAGGCTCCAACTTGACTGCCCGCAAAAGCGGGACCATTTTTTGTCTTTAAAAAAACCGTCCACCCGATCAGGAGTTGTCGCAATCAGGAGGATTCCTTTGGGTTCCTTTACGCCCTGGCGGTATGCGCCAGAGACCGATTGGAAAAATTCGGTTTTTCCAAAAGCAGCGGTCGCCACCAAGCCCAAAGTTTCAGAAGGTGCTGCTTGGTTGGGAGCCTTTTCCTGGGCACCCAAACGTGAAATTGAAAAACAAAGTAAAACCAACACACTACCTAAAGAAATTCGAGAAAGAATGTTCGATTGAGAAAACTTCCTGTCCTTTTCCGTAGCGGTGGCTTCCAGCCGGCGTACCTTTGATCGGGACTGGAAACCACAGGAATCCACCGCTACCACAATGTCTCTATTTGACTTTGCTACATGTGATCGAATTTTCATGATGCGCCTATTCTTTTCATGGTGGGGTTGTTTAGTTTTTGAATTGATCTACTTTTGCCCTCCAGAAATATTAGCGCGGTGTTTTATCTCCTCTTCGCGCTCTTTCTCTGACAACTCAGGAAGTGGCACCGGAGTCGCCCCCCAGGCTTCCGCGATTTTTCGGCTTGGCAGGTTTACGCTTCGCCACGGGTGAATCCATTTGGAATCGTCTGCTTCGACCAGTTGGAGGTTTCGCCAGTCACCAACCAGATATTTGCGGCGACACTCTTCCGCGAACCAATCTCCAATGGTTTGTGGCTTGGGTCGGGGCGGTGCATAGTTGCCCCAATTGAAGTCCGGCGGAATAACCGGCTGGATTGGCGGATCGCCTTCTTTGGCACCGGGCTTTGCTTGGAATTGCTCGGGGATGGGCGGTTTGTCCCAGTCATGCGACCACAACAGCTTTGCGACGCCTCCCTCTCGTAGCCCGTGAACATGGCTGAAAAACTCTGCCGCGAGCAAGCGCTCGTCCCACCGCTTCCCGTGGCTGATAGCAGGAAATCGCTTGTAAATCACCGGCCAGTTCGCTGATCGCGCTGATCTCGAAAAACGTAACGTCTCGACGGCTGTGGCATCACCCCAGCCAGAGGTCACCATCCAAGGCTCTTTGACCACAGGTTGAAACTCCTCGTATCCGTAGGCGGAATGGAGCTGGACCGCCTGAAAGGGATACGCTTTGGCGAGCATTAATCCATAGCGACCCATACAGCTATCGGCCGATAACATCCAGCCGCCATCCGGCCATCCTTTTTCGCGGCATAAACTCCGGATTTGCTTGATCATGGCATCTCCCACCTTGATAAATGCCTGATCGGCCTTGGCGACGGTATTTTTATCCGTCTTGGCGTCAGCCTGACTGTCGATATTTGACCAAATTTCCTGCCCATTCCAGACTACCACCGGGAGCCGGTTGGCATCCGCAAATTTCAGGACCGCATCCCCCGAATCTCGAGCCGCCTTCTCGGCATCTTCGGTGCTTTTCGCCCGGGTCAGCCATAAGATCAAAGGCCTGGCTTTGGCTTTGGTATCCTTCTCCAGGAGAGCCCCGGGAGTACGCACCCAAACCGTCTGCCGACCCGCCGGGGAGTCAAATTCGGACTTCTCAACCAAGCTCTCCTTCAGCGTGGGCATTTCCTGGTTCAAGATCCGCCACGCACCCGCGATCTCTCCATTGGGAACCCATGAGTGATGGATCCAGGGATCTTTTCCCGCGGCCGGAGGAGCCTCGGAATGGATGTGATACCAAAAGCCACCTCCAGACACTAGGTTGTTATAAACCGAGGACACATATTGCCGAAAAAAACGAACCTGGAAACCCGCATCCAGAGTATCCTCGTCACTCCTAACCAGGGTCACGCGATTTTCTCGTTGGTTGAGACGGCGCAGTTCCATAAAGTAATCTTGAGCTTCAAGATGAAATTCCGGCACCGTGCTCAGCACCATCCCCGGCGGGAACTTTTGGCCCTTTAAGGTTTGGAACACCTTGGGATAACTGCGGCAACCCTTCACCGCCCAAAAAAGCCAATTCTCTTGCTTTTCATGGATGGCCCGCAAGAGCCACTGGGTCCCATCCCCCTGCGCAAAAGCAATCCGCTTCCTCCCCGGGCCAAATTTGGCCTCCAGCGCCATATCAAGGAGCTTGGAAAATTCCCGGCCCACTGCCATGGTGTCCCGCAGCTTCGGCTGCACCTCATACCCAATGGATGCGAGCGCAAACTTCTCCGCCTCGGCAAATTGCATCCACGCCTGATGCTCATTGGTCAATTTGGGACTTCGCGGATTTAAGCATAACACCAACACCCCTCTGGCCTCTTTGGGAGGAGGCACAAAGTGCGATTCAAAGTGCTTGAAGGACGGCGTGTTGTCAGCCAAAAAAATCCCATTGGCTTGAATGGCCCCGGCTATCTTCCGTTTGGTGGGCGATTCCCAGGTACTTTTTGGCGCGGTTGAAATTGCTGCTTCTTTACCAGGTTGAACGATAGGAATCGAAAGTTCTCCGGTAGCGCTGGCTGGGCTGTCGTTTGGAACATTGATCGAAACAAGCTGGGGTTCGGTTTTTTGAAGTATTTTGGGAACGTTCTCGTCTGGATCAATCCTGGCAATGACTAGTTTGTCATCCTTTTCACGATCATGAATATTTCCTGATCCACCGCTCTCGATTTTTAGAGAAGTGAACTGATCACTGGATTGAGCATCAACATCTAACTTGGTTTGAAGCTCTGGTTCTTTAAGAACAAAAAAATAGGTGAGCACTCCAATTCCCAGAAATAAACCCACACCCAACCAAACGAAAATCTTTGATTTCTTGCCTCCACTTTTGTGCGAAGTCCCACTGGGAGGCATAGGGAGCCATTCCTCCTCCGTTGAAGTCGGAGCCTTTAGGCTCAAACTAACGATCCTACCGCTTGCGGGTATTGATGGGTTGTGAGGCGGTGGTGATTTCGCTTCTTTCGATTCCTGGTCGTCCATGGTACTGTTAGCTTATCTAAAGACCAATGGAGCATATCTGTACCAACTAAGAAATGATTTTTTGCAATTAATTCCCTGATTTTAATTAATATCATGGATCTACCCGGAAATTTGATGATCACCCTCCACAACTGATTGTTTGTAAGACTCTATTTCCACTACAGTCCGCAGATTAACCAAAACACCTGTATTGATATTTGATATTATTTACCTGTTGACGTCAAATAGGCAATCTGGCCCCGCTTTCAATGACGCGTTTGATGTGAATTTCCTATTTAAACAAGAGTTTTACCCGCCGATGGATATAAGAAATTCAAAATCTAAGAATCCTTAGCTACGTGAATTCTTACTTTTTCGGAAGAAGTTCATCTGAATTAAACGATCGCGTTTTGCCTCCGGTTTTATCGAAGATACGATACCCCCGTTCCACAAGCCACTTCGTTGTTGCTTTCGGTCTGACGGGGAAAGTGGGTTCAACAAGGTTCCAGTTTTGAATACGAACAGCCGAATTCGCTTTGTATTCAGTGTACGTAACGTTTTTCGGAAGGCTTAAAAGAGGGTACTTATT
>JBGSJM010000433.1:0-6121 GCA_041742015.1 Verrucomicrobiales bacterium
GATGGAAAACCCGAAATGGCCATCCTCGTCGCGGTGATGAGAAAGCTGGTCCACTGCATTTTCGGCATCCTCAAAAATAATCAGCCTTTTAACCCAAATATTCCTTGCCAAATTTAACACCACATCTGTTGAGTCGGCGATTGTACCCTGTTGACTCAGCGACTCGTTTCGAATGGGTTGCCCCATCGCATTTACCGTGAATGCAGTCTCAAATCGACATCAAATAAGCCATGATATCCCGAACTTCTTCCTTTTTCAGGATGTAGCCCATCGGCGGCATGATGGAGATAACCGGACTTCGCTCTTTAATGTCACCCAATTTCACACGGGTGCTCTTGCCATCAGGTGCCCGAATCATGACGTCTTTTTTGGTTTCTTCGAGGAATTGGCCAGTCAGATTGGTTCCGTCTTGCAAGGTCACGCTGATCGTGCCGTATCCCTTGGTGACTTGCGCCTGCGGGTTGACCAGGGATTCAAGCAAGTAATCGATTCCTTTTTTCTTCCCTAGTCCCGCCAGGATGGGCCCGACATTGCTCCCAGGGCCGGGTGCCACCTTGTGGCAACGCTGACACTCGGCCGCGACGTGGTGATTAAAAATCTGTTGGCCCTTTTTAGCATCTCCCCCGGTTTTAGTGTAAACAAAGGCGGCAAGTGGCTCGGTGATGGATTTTGCCATCAGAGCAGCTTCATAAGCTGCTACCTCCGGGGCCAGGGCGGGAACTTTTTTGGCGGATTCGATGATGTCCAAAGCCTCGGCTGGTTCAACCGTGCCGCTGGTGACGGTTTCCCACTCAGCTTTTAGCAAGGCATCTCCCCCCGTTTCGGGCAGCAGCCGGATCGCGAACTGCCTCACCGGAATCGCTATTTTCTCCCGTTTTTTGAGGATATCTTCGATCACGACAACAGCCCGGACTTTATCGATTTGGGTCATCACCCCGAGCGCACTGATTTGTAACTCTGAAGATTTTTGCTTCACAAAATTTGCCGCCAGTTCCCAGGTTCCGCCATGATTCTGCGCTTGAAGGCTGACCAGGGCGGCTGCTTTCATATCCGCCGGAGCGGTATCGCTTTTGGCAATCACCAGTAAGGAGGCTTCTTCCAGCGGAATCCCCAGTTTGGTAGCCAGTTTCATGCTGCGAGCCCCGATCTGCGTGTTTTTAGAGGCCAGCAATTCCTTGATTCTCGGAGACAAAGCCTGGCTGAGGATCTGCGGATCTCGCGGAGCCATGGGGCGATAGCGTCCCTCCACCGGGTCGAGTGGACCTGGCTCAGTCCACTGCTCCAGAGCGTGAAGCGCGGCATCGTATGGCGCGGGATTCCCTTTCAAAAAGTCAACCACCCGGGCCGCCTCAGTCTCTTTTCCCAAATTAAAATTGGCGGCGATGGCCCGCACGGTAAACGCTTTGTTCTCTGGATGTTTTCCCAGGGATTCAGCCAGAGCGGGGAGCGCGTCGGGAATCATCCAGTCGCCATAAATGGCCTGCGCCGCCTCAGCAGCGATGATGGGATCAGGGCTAGACAAATAGCCAGCCACTGCCGGATCACGCCTCTTTCGCAGGGCGAGGACTTTGCAAACCGCAAAGAACTGGGTATCTCCCGGCTGCGGGGCGAGGGCAGCCGTAGGCACGCACCCGGCCAGGGCCATGGCACCACCATGGCGGAGCATGGTTTGGCTGAGCTGGTGACTTGGGTGGTTTAAGTACTCCATGATCACTGGTGCAGTGGAGGTATCCCCGATCCTGGCGAGGGCGAGAAGAGCCTGCACCCGCACCTGGATGGATGGGCTCTTTAACAGCGGGACTATCTGATCAGCATAGCCAACCCGAGCTTCTGAAGGAGCTGCGACCTCATAACAAGCAAGGCGAACCCCATGGCGATCGGTAAGTGTGCGGAGAGCTTGCCTTTGGATTTCCGGGTCTTCAGCCCGGAGACAATTGAGCAGGGCACTGGTGACATCCACTCCCTGCCGGTCCAGTTGCCCCAGCCCCCAGATGGCGTGGATACTGCCTAGTCCTTTACCCAGAGCGGATAGTTCCTGAAGTACGGAGATCTCCTTTCGTTTCACCAGTTCAAACTGGGTTTTGAGCCGCACCCGTTGGTCGTTGTGGGAAATCAACAAGGCCAGCTCCGAGGTGTCCACATTCGAAAAATCAGCGGCGATCAGCTCTTGAGTAAATTTCCTCAATGGGTGTTTCTCCGTCTCCGGGACATCGACCCGCCAGATTCCTCCTTTTTGGTCCATGGTATAATCGGTTACACCCCAGTCTGCGCCGTAAAGTCCCCCATCCGGCCCGAAACAAAGCCCGACCACGGCTATTCCAGAGCCGATTTTTCGGTCATTGACCATTTTGAAACTGTCATCATCCGGCTCAATCTGAAAAGCCCATTGATCTCCCTGCGGGGCACTGGTCAGGAAGAAGTGATCTTCGTAGGCCGGGGAAAGCGCGGTTCCCGGGTTATATTTGAATCCGGCCGGTCCGTTTTCATAGTTACTGCGCGGCGGGCTGAACCAGGCCGCCTGCCCTTCGAAATAGGGGATGTGCATATTTTCATCCATCCATGGATTATATTTTTCTTTGCGATACTGCCAGTTGGAGCGCCAGCCCGTATCAGAATACTGCTCCA
This sequence comes from Verrucomicrobiales bacterium, assembly GCA_041742015.1. Classification (GTDB taxonomy): domain Bacteria; phylum Verrucomicrobiota; class Verrucomicrobiia; order Verrucomicrobiales; family DEV007; genus Arctic95D-9. Next base: position 2,626 of record JBGSJM010000433.1, read on the forward strand.
CATGCACAAAGCGCTCGCGCTCCCCTTTGCCATCCGCATCGTTATCGACGCCGAAAAAGTTCCCATATTTGTCAAAAGCGATCTCCTGGATGTTGCGGAGACCATGGGCATAGACCTCGAAATTTGATCCATCTGGCTCGCAACGCATCAGGGCACCCCGGTCGGGAAAGTGAAATTTGACCCCTTCCTTTGACAGCACGCTGAGCCCCTTATCCCCCACTGTCCAGTAGATCCGGCCATCGGGTCCGACAATCAAGCCGTGCATATCATGCCCTGCGTAGGCAATTTTTAATCCAAAACCCCGGACCAGCCCGTCTTTTTGATCAGCCACATCGTCACCGTCATTGTCACGAAAACGGATCAGTTCAGGGACCGGGCAGGCAAAGACCTCCCCCTGGTGCACAAGCACCCCGCCAGCCACTCCAGTCAGGATTTCGTCCATTTTTTCCGCGTATAGCGAAATTTTATCAGCCAATCCATCTTCATCGCTATCCTGGACCAAGTGGATTCGCTCGCTAAAGACCTGCAAATCAGCGATGTCATGGTAGTCATCCCCGTTCCAGTCTTTGACTCGATGTTGGTTGGCCAGACTCTTTTCCCGGGTGAATTCCCGGCGATAGAAGTTCTCTTTGTCTTCGATCGATTGGGAACTGAGATCCTGGATCACCCAGTCCAAATTTTGCCGGATATCCAGATCCTGGGATTTGCGCCGCAGCGTCTGGGTAACATAAGCCCGGCCCCTCGGATCAAACGAGATCGCCACCGGATCCGGGACTTCAAAACCCGGCGTCCACTTTTCAAAAGTGAGCGATTCCTTCTTTTTCTCATCAGCCAGCGCCAGAGAAAACAGGATCAAAAAGGTGAGGAAATACCCGAATTTCATAATAGATGAGACAATGATACCCTGAACGATTGTCCGGGCAAAAAACAAACTTTGATTCACCCTATTTTCAGATGGATCACCACTTGATGCATGGTGTCGCATCGCCCAATCCTATTCGGGCTCCGGTCTGAGAAGCGGCACCACTACAAAATTTCCGATTTTTAGAAAGAATTTTCCAAAAACACATTACAATGATGGATTCATACTAAACGTTTACCTGTTCAATGATCAAACAAAACGATGACGATCCTGATTCTTTTGAAAACTCGCAACGGCGGGAGATGGAGGAAATTCAGACTCGCCTCAGCTTTATCGAAGAGAGTCTCCGAAATAATCAAAGGTCCGGTGCTTTTGGACTCTTTAATTTTTCCCAGTTTAACAGACTTTCGACAGCCCTGGCCGGAGTGCTGGGTGCTCTGGCCCTTGGGTTTACCACTTTTACCCTCATCAAAGGCTTTCAATGGCGGGCTGCCATTGCAGAACTTCGCGCCGAACCGGGCATCGAGATCATGAATGTTCGCTCGGTGGGACTATTAAAAAAACAGGTCACCGGACTCCGTGATCCCCTGGCCCCCAATCCCTACAAAATTTTCGAAAACCACAATATCCCTCCGGCCCAGGTGGACTTAAAACTTGCGGAGTATCACTCTCTGAACACTCCTTATGGTCGTCAGAGAGAGGAACAGCGATCCAAAGAACTTCTCGAATTACGTGGCAAAGTGATTGGTGTGGTTGGAGCACTTTCCGAAGAAAATCGGAAGCTCCGTGAAGATGAGCTGGGCAAAATCAGTCAGTTGCTGTTGGAAATCCGGTTTCCGGAAGCCATGAAAAAGCTGAATTTGCGTTATGACGATGGTATCTGGTATGCTGACGGCCAACTTCTCGCCAATGAGTATTCGGATTTTAAACAGGAAGCCTCCAAATTCATCCTGAATGGGGCCGTGGATCTGGAAAACATCGGAAACTACACCCAGGCCCGCAATGAAATGCTCGTCAAGGGAATCCAATCCCCCAATCTGCTTGATAAAGATTATTCCGGTGAGCCCGCCCACATTCCCCGCCTCGCCCGATTGATCAAAGAATACGATGAACTGTGTTTCAAATCAGGTATCACTCCGGGGCGGCTCAAATTGATCCTAACCTCAAAGTCGCCAGAAAAAATAGAAGGGGATTTGCATAAAATTGCTGACAAACTAACGGATGCAGCGCAGCTCTCCCAAACCCGGCTCCGAATCATGCCCACCCAACCAGGCAAGGGGGATGAAGCCAAAGATACCTTGAAAATCGAAATCGGCGATTGAACCCACCCCAAAAGGCTCAAGTGAATTGGACACGAAATTTGGGAATGAAAATTTAATAAATACTAATATTCATTAATAATGAATGAATAAAATGGATAAAGTGGGTGGATTTGGTGCAGTTTCTTAGACTTTTTACTTGATATTCCTCTTAATTTTTTTAATGATAGCGGGACGGTTTTTTCGAAACATGAAGAGTATTTTAGGTTTAGTGATCATTTCTATCTTTGCAACCACTTTGGGGTTTGCAGATCCAGATCCTGTGTTTTGCCGTACCTACCGAACCAAAAAGCCTTTTGCACTTCGCTGGCCAAATTTGGCGGTCTGCTTGGATGCAGCCCAGCCATACGATGAAATCATCGGAACGATAGAGTGGTGTCGCAAAAGCTACACCCGGATGGGTGCAGACGAGTGCGGTAGGACCATTCAATGGCGTGCCACGGACATCACCTATCGCTATGTGCTTTGTAACGGAGCTTATGGTGGTTGTTTCACGAGGACTCAACAAGACGGGCCAATTGAATATGTAACTTGCAGTGGTAATGCAACCCCTGCTGAGTCGGTGGATCAATCCGGTGGCAAGCAGACTATCTTCAAATAAGCCAGATCAATAATTCTGACTAAAATTCTTGATAAAGGGAGCATGTAGCTCCCTTTTTTATTTTGACCTCAAAAAGACCTTCCATGGTATCCCCCTATCTCATCATGCCCTTTTGCTCGGCTATCATCTATGCCGTAGCCTCGGTTCTGCTGAAGAGGGCCTTAAAAGAAGGGGCAACATCGGATCAGACCTTTCACTTTACCAATTTTGCCATCACCTTGGTGTTTCTGCCTTTTTTCTTCTTTGAGAAAGCAACCATCATGTGGGCGAACCTCTGGCAACCAGTGCTGGTTTCTTTCGTTTTCTTCCTGGGGAACTTAACTACCTTTTGGGCGATCAAAAAGGGTGATGTCTCGACGGTAACCCCGTTGATGGGAACCAAAGTGGTGTTTGTGGCGATCGTCATGGTACTGATAACCAAAGAGACTCCCACTCCCGGACTTTGGGGGGCTGCGCTTTTGACATCGATCGGTATTTTTTTGATGGGATTTTCCGAGTTTCGCAAAAAAACAGGAACCATCGGGCTTTCCGCCATCATGATCGTTTTGGCCAGTGCCTTGTTTTTCGCGCTCCAGGACGTGCTCCTCGCGCATTGGTCAACAAACTTTGGCGCTTTCACTTTTATGACGCTGTCGATGACCTGCCTGTCCGGCTGGACCCTCATGATGTGGTTGTGTCAAGGCAGACCCTCTTTAAAGATGCCCCGGGCCAGTC
>JBGSJM010000434.1:0-5917 GCA_041742015.1 Verrucomicrobiales bacterium
AGTCAACGATTTTACCGATGCCGATATCCAGGGCTGCTCACAACCAGCGGCCCTGGAATTCCTCACCAGCGAAATGAGACGCGTCAACTACGATCTTCGGGAGTTCATGCGGATTCTCTATAATACCAGAGCCTACCAATCCATGTCCTCAAACAAAGAACCCTTATTCACAGAAAAATACTATTACCCTGGACCGGTCCTCCGCAGAATGAGAGCTGAGCAGGCCTGGGACTCTCTGATGGTCCTGGCGAATGGAAAAGAGATTGATACCAAAGTTGGACGCGATGGCTCGTTTTACAAAGCACTATTAAATCTCGATTTTAACAAGGTTACCAATGCCGACGTTTGGGAACGATATCAAGCGTGGAACAACTATCGTGGTAACCAGATGGCTCCAATGGTTGCCCCAGAAGGCGATTTCAAGTCGCCTGAGCGGCGTAGCGATACAAATTTAAGGGCTTCAGCATTATCCCAGCCCGCGGAGCCAGCCTCGCTTCTTGACACGTTCGGGCAATCTGATCGAATTATTACTGATCAGCACAATTTCGATGGATCGGTTCCCCAGGTTCTTGCTTTGATGAATGGCTCCATCACCAACAGCATGACAGGAACCCAATCCAAAATCGTTGAGGATTTGAAGGTTTTGGATGGGCCGGATGACAAAATCCGCGGCACGTTTTTTACCATTTTGAATCGATATCCGACTGATGATGAAATCAAAATTGGTCGGGAAATGATGGAGTCTTATGGAGAAGACGATGGCATCAGCGACCTGGCATGGGCATTGATGAACAGCCCGGAGTTCCTTTTTATTCAGTAGCTTTAAACGGTTAGTCCAATCAAATTTTTACAATTACCAACAAATGATAAATCTAGAAGAACTCGCCGGAAAAGACTCCCTGAGCCGCAGGTATTTTATCGAGCAAACCGCCAAATTAACCCTTGGAGTCAGTTTGAGCGTTCCATTCCTTCCTCGTGGTTTTCAGGCACAGGAAAAAGCCAAAGGTAAAAACCTTATCTATATCTACCTGAAAGGGGGAATGAGTCACCTGGACACTTTCGATGCCAAACGTTCTGGCTCAGAGGTGATGGGATCAACCGAAACCATCGATACCAAAGTCGATACTTTGAAATTCGGCTCTCTGCTGCCCCTACTCGCCCAGAAGGCTGATAAACTTGCGGTTATTCGCGGAATGAACTCCACAAATGGAGCCCATGAAGAAGGTGAATACATCATGCGCCGGGCGTATAATAAACGAGCCACTATAGTTCACCCTACAATGGGACCTTTCGCCGAAAAATTGCTCGGAAAACGAAATGCAATCCTTCCGGATTCCGTGGTCATCGGCGAAAGTACTTCAAATGCCGGCTGGCTGGACCCAGCGCTCAGCCCTCTCCCAATTGCTGATGCTGTCGGCGGGGTACCTAACACCACTATCACCACTGATCAGGAACGCTTTGAGCGCCGAATGAAAATGGCTGGTAAGCTTGGTGGGCAATTTCTAGACAAATACAAATACAGCGGGCCGGAGTCTTATGTGGAATATTATCAACAAGCCACCAAACTGCTTAAGAGCGATGAGTTGAAAGCGTTTGATATTTCCAACGAAAACAGCACGCCATATGGCGGGGCGGAAAATAAGCTCGGACAAGGGTGTCTATTGGCTCGTAAATTGGTCGAAAATGGTGTTCGAGTCGTTGAAGTCGTTTTCGGTGGATGGGACATGCACATCGGAATCAACGAAGGACTTGCCCAAAACCTCCCTCTTTTGGATCAGGCCATGTCTGCCTTGATAGACGATTTGGAGCAGCGAGGCTTATTGTCCTCAACCATTGTTGCTTTGGGAACTGAGTTCGGTAGGACCCCTGACTTCAACATCAATTCAGGCCGAGATCATTACCCAACTGCTTACTCCTGTGTGCTGTCGGGTGGTGGAATCAAAGGTGGCGTGGCTTACAGCGAAACTGACGGCACGGGTAAAAAAGTCAAAGGACCGCTGGTAACGCCAGAAGATTTTATCGCCACCATTGGTCATGGGCTGGGAATCAATACCGAAGAAGTGGTTTATTCACCAACTCAACGACCTTTTACTTTTGGCGGCAAAGGGAAACCAGTGACTGCCCTCTTTTCGTAATCTTTTTCTAACCGAAAGGCTGCGCACTCGAAAGGTGCGCAGCTTTTTTTCGTACCACCTAGATGAAAACACCCGATCACATCTCTTTGTTAATCAAAAGTTTCCGAAAGGCAACTGGCAACAAACTCGGCAAAAAATCCTGGACCAACCTAAAAGGTGAGGACCTTACCGAAGTTCTCCGCACAGCGCCTTTTATACTCGCATCTCATGGGATTGAAGCTGACCCGATCCTCAACTACGGAAATGAAGCAGCCCTAAAGTTATGGGAAGCAACTTGGGAGGAATTTACGAGCATGCCATCTCGCCTCACTGCTGAACCAATAATGAGATCAGAAAGAGATCGACTTCTTCATGAAGTAACCACCAAAGGGTTTATCAATAACTACAGCGGCATCAGGATTTCGACCCGAGGACGTCGCTTCCGAATTCATAAAGCGACTGTTTGGAATGTATTAGATGACTCCGAAACGTATTGTGGACAAGCTGTAGTTTTTTCCGATTGGGAATTTCTCAATTAAAACAGGTTTACCGCATTCGGGACTACCTCGAATTTTGCGGGAAGCAACCCAGCCCAACCACCGTCAGCGTCCACCAGAATTTTTCTTTTTGGGTCCTCACAGGAAATCTCGACATTGGTCGCCCGAATCGTTGAAATCCCTTCAAACTCTGCCGTTTCATTTTCCCGGACCTGATTGATCCCTTTGATGAACTCAACTTTCGAAAAGTCGTGCACAACAATAATATCCAAAAAGCCATCGGAAAGGTTTGCCTGCCGAGCCACCTTGATTCCGCCGCCCCAACTATGGCCATTGCAAATCGCCACGCAATTCGCATCCCAGTGCATCCCACTCGGGCACCCCGGCACGGTAATTTTTAAAGGAAAACGTTTGTGTAATAGACTATTTTTGATGACTGACCAGTTGAAGGCGAGATCCCCGTCGATCTCCTTTAACCACCATGTACGGCGATTGGTACGGCTAATATCGGCACTTAATCCGGTGCTGGCAACATTGGCAAAATAGCGGGTTTTACCGTCAGACGTCGTAATCTTACCTAGATCAATAGGCCGTGATTCATTTTGTGAAATCCTTTTTACCGCCTCCAACAATTGCCCTGGGGTTCCCGCAGCCCGTTTAAAATCACCGGGGTCATCAGTGGGAATAATCCCGAGATGGGGTTTACGAGATACCGGCTGGTTGTTCTCAAAAAAACCATTCACGACTTCGTTAATGGTTGCGTCACCTGCGGCCACTAAAATCGATTCTGCACCATTGCGAAGTGCCCACCGTGCTGATGCTTCTGCATCACCTGACCTTCCTGTTTCAGAAACCGTCACATTGGAAAAGCGCTGGTGGATCTCTCTAATGACCTCCCTTGCCAGAACATCGTCCCGATTGCAAAAGACAGAACTCAAAATTAGGTGATGTTTCATTCTGACGTTCACCATAGCTTAATATTTAAGAAATCCAGATATTTTTTGAGCCATTATTCTAATTGAAGATTGGAGGAATCGGGAGACTTTCTCAGTCGTATGACAACACGCACCCGGTTTGCCCCATCACCATCAGGTTTTCTTCACATTGGAGGAGCCCGAACCGCATTGTACAACTGGCTCTTTGCCAGAAAACACGGGGGAAAATTCATTCTCAGGGTCGAGGACACTGATGCGGCCCGGAGCTCCTCTTCATCCCTTGATGTGATCCTCAGCGGCCTACGCTGGCTAGGTTTGGACTGGGACGAGGGCCCGGGTTTGGAACCAGAAGGCACCCACTCACCTTATTTTCAAAGCCTGCGGAACCCGATCTATGAAAGTTATCTTCAGAAACTTAAAGACAATGATCTTGTCTACGATGACAACAGTGCGCTGCGTTTCCGGGTGCCGGATAAGGACATCACAGTCCGTGACCTAATCTGCGGTGATGTAGTCGTCAACTTAAAGAAAACCGGGTCAACCCGATGGGATGCCGAAACAAAAACCGAGGTGGAAGCCAATCCCGACATCGTGATCCGGCGACCAGATGGCAGTTTTATCTTTCACTTCGTCAACGTGGTTGATGATATTGAAATGGAAATCACCCATGTGATTCGGGGAGAAGATCACCTGCCCAACACCCCAAAACATATCGCTCTCTACGAGGCTTTTGGAGCCAACCTTCCAGAGTTTGCCCACATCCCGCTAAATTTGAATGAGGATGGCTCTAAAATGAGCAAGAGCGACAATGGTGCCCTTATTCATGAATACATCGAAAATGGATTTCTACCTGAAGCAGTCGTCAACTATATGGCCCTTTTGGGATGGTCTCCTGGCGGTGACCGTGAAATCTACCTTTCAATTGATGATCTCATTAGAGACTTCGACCTGAAAGGAGTCCATTCCTCCAACTCCAAATTTGATTTCAACAAATGCAAGTGGATGAATGCCGAGCACATTAAAGCCCTGCCCATCAAAAGATTTCACGATGTTAGCTCCAGTTTCCTCGAACAGGCGGGAATCAAGCCGGGAGATACGAGAATTCCGGCAAGTTTGGAATTAGCGCGCCAGCGGGCCGAAACTCTAATGGACGTTCCAAAGGTTGTTGGACCAATCTTTCACGACACTCTTGCATACGACGAAGCATCCGTTACCAAGGTAACCGGAGTCAGCGAAGTAAAAGCCTTACTTTTGGCGCTTGCAGACCATCTTGAGAAGAATCCTTCCTGGAAAGCCGATCAAATCAAAAATTCCATCAAAGACGCTGCTGATAGTACACAGGTGAAAATCGGAGTACTGATGCTACCCTGCCGAGTGGCTGCAACCGGTAGTATGGCTGGTGCCGATTTGTTGCCTCTTCTCGAACTAATCGGTCAGGACCGCGTGGTGGCGAGAATCCGGAATTTCGCTGAAAAGCAATTAATTTAAACGAAGCTAAAGCGTCGTTTAACAATTACCTAACGTGGTAATTCCACTTCTTGGTCTCTTTTTTGCCGACTGAGCATTCTCATAAACGGAGATGTTACTGCGGACGGAGCAGGCTTTTGTGGAGGCATCCCACGCGATTGTCGAAGCGATTCCGGTCCAGACCCTCCAAAAGCAGTTCCACTACCAGGGGGGCGCTGCGCCCCTGAAACTGCCGCAATTCTGTCACTGAGCTGTTGTCCAAAGGTCTTATTACCTTCAAGATGTTGTTCGATTTCTTGCAACAACAATCTTAGTTCGATGGGTTTTGAAAGAACCACACTCTGAATACCACCTTGATTTGCTAGCCCCTGGGCCTCCCTAGCCAAACCTGTCAAAAGGATAACCGGGATGTATCGCAACTGTACATCCCGCCGCAGGTCATACAATACCTCTCCCCCATCTCGGTGTGGCATCATCACATCGAGCAGAATCAAATTGGGGCGATTCCGGCGCACTGTATCAATGGCAAAACTGGAATCATTTTCGACAATGACTTCGTAGCCGAATCTCTCAAGAGTCTTAGCCAGTAAAGTGGTCAAATCCATGTTGTCATCCACAATCAAAATTCTACTTTTCATAAGTTTCAGTCTTAAAAATACACCTTTAATTATGAAAATTATAGCTAAACTTTTGAATTTTCAGAAAAAGACAAATTTAGTAAAGTTTTATTAAATATTTTAAAATTCCGCTTGGATATTAATTGAATGTCCTGTATTTTATTAAAAATTCAGAAGGCATATTGGCTTCGTCAAAAAAACATTTCCCTGTTGTAGTAATGAATAAAATCTTAATAGTCGTGTCCGACAATGAAATTGGGTCCTATTTTCAGGATTCACTGAGTCAA
>JBGSJM010000435.1:0-6458 GCA_041742015.1 Verrucomicrobiales bacterium
CGGGCCGGGCCGATGATCCGAGCATCAAATCGCCCGATTTCTTTGCCTTCTTTTTTGAAAATTTCACTGCGGAAAAGATGGGAATCAATCCGAAGATCGTTCCGATCAATGAGATCGGGGTCAATTGAGGTGAACGCAGACAGTTTTTGGACGATGGTTTTTCTTTGCTCAGCCGGAATTTTCGCCCCGAGCAGCAACGCTGTGGCGTATTCGCCTAAGGCAAAGGTCTCCACCTCCCTGCGAAAGACCGCCATGTCCACAGTTCGCGTTTTGTCGATTTTTCCATGATATGCGGCCACTTCTGCCAGAGTCGGGAGGAAGCACACAAAAGCCAGATCATCACCCATCAGAGTCTTGAAGTCGAGAACCCCGGAGACGAGTACTACCCCATTTAAATACATGCCGTAGCGGCTCTGCAAGGTCTCGGCCAAGCCAGCCACCCGAAGGGCTCCGTAGCTCTCACCGATCAGGAATTTTGGGGAAAGCCAGCGTCCGTTGCGGTGAGTATAGAGTCTGACGGCTTCGCCCAGGGACTTCAAATCACCTTCAAAACCATGGAATTCTCCCGATTTCTCCTTTTGGGCGGCCCGGCTATATCCCGTGCTGACTGGATCGATAAAGACCAGATCGGTGGCATCGAGCACCGATTCCGGATTGTCTTTCAAAGAAAAAGGTGGGGGAGGGAGTTGGCCATCAGCAGTGAGGTGGACCCGTTTGGGCCCGAGTCCTCCGAGATGGAGCCAGACCGCACAGGAGCCGGGGCCTCCGTTAAAGCAAAAACTGATCGGGCGGTTTGGGTTGTTTTTGACCGCCGGGTCGTCATTCTTCTTCGTATATGCCACGTAAAAGACGGTTGCTTCGGCTTTAAGTTCCTCCTCATCACTCAGGCGAATGGTCCCGGCCGTGGCCGTGTATTTGAAATCCACTCCCCGGATTTTGATTGAGTGCTCCGTGACCGTGGTGGTTTCCTTGACTTTTTCGGCGGCTTTTTCCGGCTCTTTTTTCTCTGGATCCTTTTTTTCCGGCTCCTTCTCGGGAGCAGCCCCCAGGATCATGATCGGGGACAAACAAAAAGCAAAAAGTAGGAAGGAATAAAATCGCATCGCGAACCATTTGCGAATTCCGCGTGCTTTGCAAGCAGCAGGTCACGGGCTTTTTTAAGATTTAACCTGCGACACCACACAGCGGAAACCATCGGTGTTGGTGCGCGTCCTCGGTTGACCAAAGCTGCGGAGCGATGAGCGCATGTCCATCTCGGCGAATTTAGACCACGATCCGCCACGCAACATTTGGTAGGGCGTGCCGTCGGTGTAAGTGTCTTTTCCGAAGAACGGATACTTTTCCAAGATGTCCTTGTCGTTTAATACAGCCTGATAGCGGTCTTCGCACCATTCCGAAAGATTACCTCCCAGGTCGAAGAAGCCGTGGACATTGGCAGGGAAACTGGCCACGGGTGCAGTTCGGGCAAAGGCATCCTCGTAATCAGCGATGTCACCCCAGTTCCCCGGTAAATTACCGATCGCCTCTTTTCCCCAGTAGTTTTCTGTGATCATGGGTCGCGGCCATTGATTGCCCCAGGGGTATTTACCGGGGTCCAGCGCCGCAGACCATTCCGCGTCACTCGGCAGTCGATAGATCAGCTTCGGATCCTTGCTCGAAAGCCAGTCGCAAAAGGCCCTGGCCTCCTCCCAGCTCACACAGCACACCGGGTGGTCGGGGGCGTGGTCAAAGCCCGGCTTCTCCCAAGTGGCGGTTCGATCAAGGGTTTCATCCACCTGATTGTCGCGCACAAACAACACCCTCGCCCCACCAACCTGACGATAACCAGTGGCCGTGACATAGGCATGGAAATCGCGCACCCGTGTTTCGGTGCGGCAAAGATAGACGCCAGGTTTGCCGGGCAGGGGGATAAATTCCATGCCCAATTCATTAACCCAGGGCGCTTCCTTTGTCGCCGCCAGCAGGGGATGGTTTTCCGGTGCAGACGGTATTTTATTACAAGCTGGCAAGGATACCAAAATTTCCAAGGCGCAAACGGCGGACAGGATTTGAATGAATTGTATTTTCATGAATTTGGGAATGTTAGCCATTAACATTTTCATCGAGAAGCTTTACAATCGGCTCGCCCTTTTGAGAACGCGCTAAGTCTCTTGGACTTTTGTCATAGACATTTTTCTGATCTGGTGACGCGCCATTTACTAAGAGTAATTTAATCATTTCTTCAAAGTCTCGGAATTGCATCACTGCTGCCCATAAAGGAGTGTTTCCATGAACATCTCTGACGTCAACAGTGGCAGATGATTCCAAAAGCGTCCTTGCGATCTCAACATTTCGTGATTGGACAGCAAAATGCAAGGGTGCTCGTCCCTCATTATCCTGGTGATTGACATTGGCACCACTGCCAATCAATTTTGACACCAAAGTGTTTCTATTCGCTAGAATCGCATAGAAAATCGGAGTCCGGCCATTTGCATCGATTGAATTTATGTCTTCCAACAAAGAAAGAACGGCGTCATCTGAATCAGCAAAACGAATGATCGCATTTCGAACTTTAATAGAGCTGTTCATTTTTATCTTTGGGGTTTTGGACATCTATAATGCTGGTTTTCCTTCAAACTGGCCACTTATGTTAGCCCGTGGAGCTTCGGGTCTGTAATTGTTTGGATCCTGATAGGCTTTTATGAATTCATCTTTGGTAATCAAATCATTCATATAATCATCGTGCAAGTCACGATACTCCAAACCGGGTTTATGTCCCATATGCCAATCACCATCGAAAAACAATTCCTCACCGGTGTTAGGATCGCGTACGACTCCATCCCCAAATCTATGTGCATCTATCTCAGCTTGCCGCCACGCTTCCTCTCTTTGGCCTTCCGCGTATTTTGGACGAGATGTTGCGTAGGGTTTTGCACCGCCTAATTTCCCTCCACCAGCATTCGAAGTGGGCTGGCCGCTCCCCGTCGGGTACGGTCCATTTGGCTGGCCAGTTCCCCTCGAAATTGGCAATCCAGTGATTGGATCGTAGTCGTGAGAAAAGAGGACATCGCTCGAGGGACCATCCTCCAAAGCCAATTGGGCATCCCGGGTAGAATTGGCTGGAGTTCCGTTCGAACTGTCTGCCGCGGAACCCGTGCCTTGGGTTTGCGATCCACCCGAGGTGGAACCATCCGAAGCTGCAGAGGTTCCTTCTTTGGGCTTGATTTTTTGCACCTCAACCTGCCCATTGATCCTCTTAAGAATGGCTGCTGATCCGCCGACCTCGGCGATCACCATTCCTGCGTCCAAAAGATTCTGCACCCTTTGAGCGTCAAGAGGGGACATCCCCGCTTCCGATAGACTGTTGACCAATAGCGTATCTCCATCTGCGCTAAACATACCGCTAAACCCGTTTGCTCCATGAAGAACGGCGGCAATGCTTAGGCCCCCGGTTTCAGGGATCGCTAACACTCCACCCACTATTTCTGTGGTATAGCCCGCAGCTTCAAGCCCTTTCGCTGCGGTCTGGACATAAGGTCGATTGGCATCTGCAACTCCCGTGACGATTTCGCGAAATACGGCATTCTGTCTTGTCCGTTCTGGGTCTTCTCCTCGATTCCAAGCTCCATCACTTGTCTGATGGAAGTTGTTAACGAGAAACCGATTTTTTTCATAGTCCGAGAGCGGGAGATCGCTGATTGGTATCCAGCGACTATCTTTTACGATTTCAGTTCCCGGAACGAATGTGTCATTGAAGGATTCCCCAAAAGTCAGAGCTTCTGTTATCGAGATCTCCGGCACCCCGGTTTCTGGGTTCAATCGCGTTGATTTAGTGGCTACTTCGGAGTACTTGTAATCTACGTTGATATTGTAATTTTTGCCATCAATCGAGATGGGTTTTGCAGGTGCACCGGAACCTCCCAACCCATTTGACCATGCCACCGTCTGGGGCGGAGTTGTCGGCGTCGCTGAAGTGCCAGTCTTGGGAGTGCCGGTCCCAGTATCCGGATTTCCTATTCCGGTCTCAGTTGGCGGCGTCGGAATCTTAGTCGGCGTCGGCGGTATGTCAGTTGGCGTCGTCGGCATGTCAGTTGGCTTCGGCGGTATGTCAGTTGGCGTCGTCGGCATGTCAGTTGGCGTCGTCGGCATGTCAGTTGGCGGCGTTGGCATGTCAGTTGGCGGCGTTGGCATGTCAGTTGGCGGCGTTGGCATGTCAGTTGGCGGCGTTGGCATGTCAGTTGGCGGCTCGGGAGTGTATGGCTCCGGTGTGGTCGGCGGCTCGGGAGTGTATAGCTCCGGTTTGGTCGGCGGCTCGGGAGTGTATGGCTCAGGTGTGGCCGGCGTCTCAGGAGTGTATGGCTCCGGTGTGGTCGGCGTCTCAGGCGTGTATGGCTCAGGTGTGGTCGCCGGCTCAGGAGTGTATGGCTCAGGTGTGGTCGGCGTCTCAGGAGTGTATGGCTCAGGTGTGGTCGGCGGCTCGGGAGTGTATGGCTCAGGGGTGGTCGGCGTCTCAGGAGTGTATGGCTCAGGATCAGGGTAAGTTAAATCCGACCATGGGTCGTACCATGGATCCATCCAATCATCCCAAAAATTCCCCGAGTAATCGTCCCCATAGTAATCGGATTCTTCGTCGCCCATTGGGTTGTAGTCCTCGCCTGCGCTGTTGTCGCCTGCGCCGTCATCGTCTTTGCCTGCGTCATCTTTGCTGTCGTCGCCGTTGCCGTCGTCATCTTTGCCTTCGTCCCATTTACCATCGTCCTCTTCGTTATTGCGTTCATCTCTACGGTCGGCTTGGTTTTCGCGTGCCTCCTCTTTCCGATCTTCACGTGCCTGATCGCGTTCGGCTTGCCTATCTTCTGCTCTTTCATCAAGAGTTCTGTTGTCCCCAGCATTGGGGCCATTAGGATTTTGCAGAGGGCGCGATCCCGTTTCCTCTCTGCGGGATTCAGGAGTACTATCAGGATCTTGAAGAGGGCGGGATCCTGTTTCCTCTCTGCGGGATTCAGGAGTGCTATTAGGATCTTGAAGAGGGTGGGATCCTGTTCCATCACCTAGCGGCCCATCTGGTCCGCGATCACCCCTGCGCTCGTTTTGGCTGTCGAGTGCATCAGCTTTGCCTTCTTCACGATTTGCATTGCGTTCGACTTGCCTATCTTCTGCTCTGTCATCAAGGGTTGGAGGGGCAAAAGGATTTCGGCCTGGCTGTGAGGTTCCTCCACCACCATTCGCGTTCGGAACTTCTTTTATCCCATCCAAAATCTGTTTCGCACGCTGATTGGGGTCATCGTCGGACCACAAATCTGTCGAGTTTGACAATGCACCGCTTTGCGCAGCCTGCCGTTCTCTTATCTGGGTGAGCACAGGGTCCAACTCGGACTGGACGGTTGCTTCCACCTGGGCCTGCCGCTCTCGGATCTGAGTAAGCTCTGAAGTATACTTGGACTCGATTTCAGCATCCACAGCGGCCTGCTGCTCTCTTATGTGGGTGACCACGGGGTCCACCGTCGGTCGGACTAATGCATCCAATTCCGCCTGCTGCTCTCTTATATGGGTGAGGACGGGCTCTAACCTGGAATGGACTATTGCATCCACCTCGGACTGAATTGGTACCGGGTTTCTCGTGTTGCCTTCGGATATGGTTGAACCATTTATGGGATTCAGCCAATTGCTAACAGTTGTCCACGCCTTTGACAGAAAATTTTCATCGTTTGAGGGGGAACCAGCAGGGGAAACGGCCACTTCCGTAACGGGTGCAGAATCACCTGGATTCACAGCCGCAGCACTTGATTCCGACTTCAACCCGTTAAATTGATAGGTTGATGCTGCCTCGGCTGGGGAATTGGTTTGGGCGAATACGGTGTTTCCTTCGTAAACATAGTCTGGAGTGGAATGCGGAGGTGAAAAGAAAGACGCTGAATTAGCCGCCAACCAGGCATCGTGGGCGGCCTGGTTATCTCGTTGCATTTGTTCATAAGCTAACATCATGGCGTAAGAAGCGTCCAAGTCGGCCCGTTGTTGATCCCTGGCCGCCTGATCAGCTGCTTGCATTTCTGCCTGCATTTCTGCCTGGATTCTCCAATATTCAGCTTCCTGCGCCGCAATTGCTGCCGCCTGAGCATCCCGGGCAACCTGATCAGCCGCTTGCATTTCTGCCTGGATTCTCCAGTATTCGGCTTCCTGTGCCGCATATACTGCGGCCTGAGCATCTCTGGCTGCCTGATCAGCCGCTTGCATTTCTGTCTGGATTCTCCAGTATTCGGCTTCCTGCGCAGCATATGCTGCCGCCTGAGCGTCCCTGGCGGCCTGATCAGCCGCTTGCATTTCCGCCTGGATTCTCCAGTACTCGGCTTCCTGCGCGGCATATGCTGCCGCCTGAGCTGCTTGCATTTCTGCCTGGATCCTCGAGTATTCCGCTTCCTGCGCCGCAAATGCTGCCGCTTGGGCATCCCTGGCTGCCTGATCAGCCGCCTGCATTTCTG
>JBGSJM010000436.1:0-8689 GCA_041742015.1 Verrucomicrobiales bacterium
AGCTTAACCCCGAGACGATGCAGGAAGGCAACCCCGTTTTCGTTTTCGATGACCCGCTTCGGAATATCATAACACGGGTCAATCAGAGTTTCGTTCTTGTTCCAGAATTCTGGTCCGGGAAAGGCGGTTTCGTCGCTGAGATAAATCGTTTCATCTCCGGGGAGAAGCCGCATCGTGTGAGATACTTCGACCCCTTCGGAGGTAATGAGATGCAGGAGATAGTTTTCCGGATCACTTAGACTCGGGCGACACTCCCAACTCAAAGGGGCTTTGACAAAGGAATAAGGAATTTCGTCGAGATTCACAATCCGTCCCTGAATTTCCGGCTGGTGGAAAAGCCGGTTCAAGAGGCGGCAATTCTGAATGTTATCGAGGCGGAGACCACCATCTTCTGCCCCTTCCTTGGAAGCGGCCCGCAAAAACTTGCTCCAGAGAATCTCCGAACCCGCATCCATCCGCAGCCCTCCGGCAGCATATCGCTCCTTGAGGCGTTCGAAGACCTCTTCGTTATCAACTTTGTTAAAAGTCGCGTCCCGGTCCGATTTGAACATCAACCGCGCCTCGCGGTTGGTCAGCCGAAGGCGAAACTCCAACTGCTCGACCGGTTCTTCATTGGGCCGCTTGTTGTAAACTTCAACCTGATATTTCCATTCACTGACCTCACGTTCGCGTTCCCATTCCCGCATTTTGCCTTCGGTCCATTCCCGATCCGTGATCAGGTCCATGTATGATGGGTAATCAAAATGCCCCTTCCGGAAGGCATGGCTCAGATAATTCCAGAATTCCAGAATATTATTGGGAGCATCCGGCCAGAGCACCAGTGGTTCAAACCCGTTGATTGGCCAGCGAGGTTGCAGGCGAACGATGTCGGAATCGAAAATCTCCCGGCAAATTTCAAAGCGTCGGAACCGGCGCTCCAGTTTGTTGAGATATTCATCCTCTTCACCGTTGAGCATTCGCCCAACTTTTTCCTCCAAAAGTTCCGTCAGTGTTTTTTCGCCCACCTGATTGGGAGATTCCGGGATTTCACCCTTCCGCTCGATTTTCTCAAGCATGGTGGCATAAAGCGCCGCTTTTCCAGATTCACTTTTGTCGTCCGCCGTGCCAACCCATTCATTTCCCTGGAGTTGAATTTTCGTGCGGCAACTCCAGGTACTGTCTTCGACCTTCCCCTGGATGATCAGGTGGTTGCCGAAAATCTGGGACACCGCCCCTTCTTTCTGGAGGCGATGCCCTTCATTCCTCTCATCTTCTGAGAACTTGTTTAAAAAATCCAGCGTAGCGCGATCGACATTGGCAGACATATCAATAATGGGAAAAAATAAAAATGTTAGGAAAGTACAAGAGCGATGGCCCCTTTTAGGCCGGCAGATTGCCCCAATTGGGGAGGAACGATAAATTCATCAATGTGCTCGGTAATTTCCGGCACATCCACATAACCATTGAGATGGGAAACGACTTTCTGGCGGATTTTTGGAAATATCCACGAAGACTGGGAAACACCTCCGCCAATAATAATACGTCTCGGCGAAACCGTGACGATCATATTCACACAAGCCCAGGCGAGAGCATCCGTCTCGATCTCCCAGGCTTGGTGATCAGCAGCCAGCTCCTCTGCTGCCTGCCCCCAGCGAGCTTCCATCGCCGTGCCGGAAGCAATGCCCTCCAGACAATCATTGTGAAAATCGCAAATTCCCTTAAAAGCTTTGCGTTCCGCCTCACTTCGCGGGATGCGGATATGCCCCACTTCGGGATGCACCAGACCATGAATCGGTTTTCCCTGGCAAATAATCCCGGCTCCTACTCCGGTGCCAATTGTGAAATAAACCAGATCCTCAATTCCCCGGGCGGCTCCCCAGCGCATCTCACCCAGTGCAGCGGCATTGACGTCCGTCTCCACCATGATATGGGTTTGCGGGAATAACGTCTGAATGAGAATCCTCAGATTAACTCCCCGCCACTCCGTTTTGGGAGTTTTCAAAATAGAACCGTAATTCGGCGAATTCTTATCAAGGTTGACCGGTCCAAAGGTGCCAATACCAAACCCCAATGGGCTGATTTCACCCGAGTTGGACACGGACAAGAAAAATTTTGTGATCTCATTCGCCACCTCCTGCGGTGTGGTGGTGCGAATAATACATTCACTGAGAATGTTGCCATTCTCATCGGACCAGCCACAAATCACTTTTGTTCCACCTGCTTCGATGGCTCCAAAACGATTGGTATTAGACATAAGCAGACGGCTCCCCAAAGCAGGAGCACTAAAATGAGTTTAAAAAGATCAAACAATTACAGGCGGTAAGACCCGGAGCACGGCGCTCAAGTGGATACCTGCCAGCAACAATAACCAACCTGAGTGCTGAGCCCAAAAGGGTTTAGTAACACTCAACAGGGTACGATGACCGACCCAACAGGGTACAGTCAAATCAAGTACGGGGAAACGACCCCACGAATTAGACCCGGCTGTAATACTGGAGCATGACCTGCTCCTTCATTTTCAGACCGATTTGTGCCTTCATTTCGTTGACATGCTTGGGTTCGGCTTCGAAATGATATTCCACAAAATAACCAGCCTTCTGTTTGGCATGGTTTTCATGAGCAAACACTTTGCGTCCAATCCGATCAATTTGATCCATTTTGGCACCGTTTTCCTCGAGTTCCTTGGTCACTGTTTTTAACAAGTCTTCGAGACTATCTTCCTGGCCCTGCATATTCAGGACGATCACACCTTGGTATTTGCGTTTCATGATCCGCGTTGTCAGCTTTGTTTTGGTTTTCCTTCTTTGATTTCCTCGCCGTTTTGAAGTGAATTTTGCGGAACTCAGGTCATTTGGCGAGCGCATACTTTACACGCTATGGAACAAGTGCCAATGACTTTTATAAAATTAAGGCGACTTCGGCCCGCGAAATGCGGTTTTTCTTCGCCCAAGAAAGGTGTTTTTGACAATAATTTAGGCCAGCCGGACCATTCAGATCCGACTGATCTGGCAGGAGGGATCTGCTTACTTTTTCTTGTCGGTTGAGGTGGGTGGTTTGGGTTTTGGGGTGCTCCCTTTGGTGTCTTTTTGCTTTTTGTCCTTCGATTTTGATTTAGGCGATTTGTCTCCCATAATTAATAACAAGGTTGGTTCGGTTTTCCGAACTGGTGAATTAAAGCATAGAGCAACTCGGAACCAGTACCAACTAAATTTGATCTTTTTTTGACAGAAGCAGCCCAAGTTGGCCGGGACCGACGCGGGGCGCTGGGGATGGAGGACGTCATTCGTAAAATCGGCGCTTGATCTCGGCAAAGCAACCATTGTACGTTGGGAAAAAACAAGTGAACACTTTCGGCGACGCTCTTTTCTCTGGCAGCCCCTTTATCCGGTGGACGCTGCTTCCTTTCCTATTTCTTTGCATTTTCGTTTTTGGGTTCATGACTTTTTCCTCAATTCTGGACCGAAATCTGATACCTATACTTGTTTCACTAAGCCTCACCATGGGTTGCCTATCGATGAGCATTGCCATGATTTTTCCGAATTGCCGATGGGCAATCCGCATCGTTACGGGTTTGATATTTACAGGCTATCTCTGCTATTTGATTTATGAGTGGGGTTTCGATACCGAAAAAGGTCTCGGTCTAGGCTCGAGGCGCAGTGAAGCCACACCAATCAATTCACTTTTGGGATTCCTGATTATCGGTCTACCCTGTCTTTGGTTTACCGTTTTAGGCAGGTTCACGTTGCGGGCCGAAACTTCGGTAGATTTTGAAGACTCAGATATTGATCTTGAGGTAGATGATGATGACGAAGTGGAAGCCGAACCAGTTCGTCCAGTAGATCCGCCCCATGCGGATGGCTTAGGAATTTCGTGAGGCTCAAGAGCACGCAAAAAAATTGTCCCTACAGAATAAGGCGACATGAAGATGGCCCGACAAAAAGAAGTGTTTTAACTTTCATTTTGCTTTGGGACTGCTTCATTGGCCGACAGATGCTGCATTCCGATTTGGTCTGAAGCCCAATCTACTTTCCAGTGAAGCCTCTAAACTCGTAGTCTTGAAAGAGCCATTTTCGCCCAACAAAGTCCCACCGCACCTTCTGGATGAAGTCGTCGCCTCGCTCGGTGAGATTTTTGTGGAGAAGCGCCACGCTGACAGGGTGATTGAGTTTACCTTCAAACAACATCGCAAATGGGGCAGTCGTGATCGGCGGATGTTTGCCGAATCCATTTATGAATGTGTGCGGTGGTGGCGCTGGTTCTGGCACCTCGCTGGCCTGCCGGATGGCGATCATGCGCGAACTGAAACGATCACCCCGGAGCGGATTCGGCTGGTCTGGTCGGCTTACTGGCTGTTTAACCATCGCGAATTGTCTGCTGGTTTGCCTGGGCCATCGCTGCTCGCAGGGGATGTGCGGAATCGCGCTGGCCAACCTGTGGACGGGGCGATTCGCGCATCTCTCCCCGACTGGCTGGAGGCTCGCTGCTCCGCTGAGGTCGGCGAAAACTGGTCGAAATTACGATTAGCCCTAAATGAGACAGCGGACGTGTTTTTGCGGGTAAATACTCTGAAAACGAATCGCCGGGCGGTACAGGACAAGCTGGCAATCATTGGTTTCGAAGCGGAAATTTTCGAAGAAGTGCCCACCGCTCTCAAGCTAGTTCAGCGGCAGAATGTGTTTGGCACCGATGAGTTTAAAACGGGGCTCTTTGAAGTCCAGGACGCCGCCTCGCAGTTGATCGCCCCGTTTCTGGAGGTTGAACCCGGCATGAAGGTTGTGGATGCCTGTGCGGGCGGTGGAGGAAAGGCGCTCCATATCGCCGCCATGATGCGAAACAAGGGAAAAATCATCGCGCTGGATGTCCATGCTTGGAAACTTGCGGAACTGCGCAAGCGGGCCGCACGCGCCGGGGTGGACATCATTGAAGCCCGGGAAATCGAAGGATCCAAAACCATCAAAAGACTGGCCGGGTTTGCCGACAGGCTCCTGCTGGATGTGCCTTGCAGTGGCCTCGGTGTGCTTCGCCGCAATCCGGATTCTAAATGGAAACTGACCGGGGAAGAGGTCGATCGGCTCATCACCTTGCAGTCGGAAATTTTGGAAAACTACAGCCGCATGGTAAAGCCTGGTGGGAAGCTCGTCTATGCCACCTGCAGCATCCTGCCGAGTGAAAACGAAACCCAGGTGCAGCAATTCCTCCTTCATCACCCCGGAGAATGGCGGCTCGAAGCCGAGTTCCACCGCGACCCGACTTGGGGTGCCTTTGATGGATTTTATGCGGCCCGCCTGCAAAAGGTGGACAAGCCGGGGTGATTGAAACCCGTCATTGAACAAACATAAACTCCCGGGTGTTGATCAGCGACCAGATGACATTACTGATGGCCCGAAGTTCGAGTGCGTCCCGATCTGCCTCCGGCATGTCGGAATCTTTTTTCGGCCTCATCCCGACGGATGCAGCGCGGGCTTCGTCCTTGGTTGGCATTCTGCCGAGAATACTCAGGAAAATCTTATCGACTTTGTCGCCCTTCCGGCCATTTCCATAGACAATATCCTTCACCAGATAAGCCTGCGGATCAGTCAGAACCTGATTGGTGATATGCCCATTTAAAAGCGACATCACCTGCGGAGTGGTGCCGAAGGTATATTGATTATCGATGAGAATTTTATCGGATTGACCAAAGATCCTCAAGAAATGGGAGGGTTCCTGTGGTTGGGCCATTTCCGAGGCTCGAACCATTCTTTCGCCGCCCACCCTGGCGGCTTCCTCACCAGCCATCATCATGCTCTCTCCATCGGAAAGGATCCCCACCGAATTATACTTTTGTTTGTATTTCTCGATATCCTCCACGGATTTGAGTTCCGTTGTATCCGCATTCATCACTTCCCGATAGTTGTCCCATCCGCGACGGACGATGCCTTCAGGTTTCGCAGTCGTCAATGTAACCAGGGAATCCCAAAGTTGTTCGGCGGTCATCCGGCGAAGGACCGGGCCGGGAAAATGATAGGTTCCATTATCGATTTGGGTCAGGGTGGGGGTGAGAGTCTCGGCCTCCCGCTGATAAGCGTTGGTGTTGTAGATGACCCGGAGGAAGTCTTTGATTTTAAAATCCACACTGTGCATGAGATGCTCCAGAAAAGCCAGTAGTTCATAGTTTTGGGCCTGACCATCCAGGTGACCGGGAATGTTATAAACCGGCTCGATCTGCCCCAATCCAAAGGCCAGCTTCCAGAGACGATTAACTATGTTGACGGTGAAGCGGGGATTCCCCTTCGAGGTCAACCAATCCGCAAACGCCTCACGGGGTTTGGCAAATTTTTCCAGATTCACTGAATCTCCAAAGTAGGCCCCGGGCTTGACTTGTTGGAGGGGTTCGCCGTTGTCATATTTGTAGTCGTGGGGCAGGGCAACCTGCTGGTTTTTGGTGTCATTGACATTGATGGCCTTGACCCCGACCATGTCATTGAGCTGGCCATCGGTCTGCTCTGTTTCTCCGAGCTTGCCGCCATCTTTGAGGATTTTGCTGAGCCGGGCGACATCAGCGCTGTTGATGCCATTTCCCTCGGTGGTGCCGTTGGTTTCGGTAGTCCCAATGAAACTTGCCATTCTATAGAAATCAATTTGTTTGACCTGCTCAAAGGGGTGATCATGGCACTGGGCGCAGGTGATTTCAGTGCCGAGGAAAATCGTGAAAGTATTGGAGACATTACATAGTCGCATTCCGGCATCGGAAAGCATATAGCCAGTGGCCGGGTTGTCCCAGATCCGCCCCTCGTCTGATAACATGGCTCGCACCATCTTGTCGTAGGGGGTGTTTTCTTTCATACATTTCTTGATCCACTCGATATAGGGATCTGCCTTGATATTTCCACCTCCCATGGGCAGCACTCCCTCGCGGACCCGGAAAGTGTCGGAGAAAAAGTTGAACATCCGCATCGCATAAGCATCGGTCTCAAGTAGTTCGTCAATCAGAGCAGATCTCTTTTTGGGATTGGCCGAGTCGAGAAAGCGGGCCGCCTCTTCGTAAGTGGGGATTCGCCCGGCGATGTCGAGGTAAATGCGCCGCATAAACTGCTCATCATTGGCGGGGGGATTGGGGATACACATCTGCATTTCCCGCTCGATTTCCGCTTTGCGCTTGGCTTTTACTTCTTCGGAATACTTGGAATCGGACGCCAGTTCTTTTATTTCTTTTTGCAAGGTGTAGTAGGCTTCCTTCATTTGATTGATCACCAACTTGTCGATTTCCTCGACCAAAGCAGCAGGATCGGTGGGAAGTGTCTTTTCGACATAAACCCGGTCGATCTCGTGCAATTTGGAAAGGGGATATTCGACGATCTTTCCGGTGGAGAGTTTCAACTTGACGTGGGTACGGTCGCCGACCCCTGATTTCCCCATGAACTCTGCGTTGAGCTTCTTACCGTCCACCGAAGTCCATTCCCGCGTTTCGGCCCAAAGCGTTGAGATCGAAAGAACCAGGAAACTGGTGGCAGCTAGCCAGAGATTTGTTGTTTTTCGATTCATTTTCAGGTCGTAAATATTGGATGTTAAGCCGGACTCAACCGAAAATAAAGGGGGCGCAATGGGTTTTTCTTCCAACCGAAGGTAAATCACCCAGCCAAAAAGGACTCAGGGAGCGAGGCGACCCAGGTTTTCGGCGTTTTTCTGCATCACCGTCAACCAATCCCCTTGGGTCGGGCGATTCCCGCAGGGGTCAATCACCAAACTCTTAATCCCGATGGCAGTCAGTTTATCAACTGCAGCTTGTATCGGTTCACCCTCCCAGATCATCCACTTGGCGGGTTGTTTTTCGAGAACGATATTTAACGCCTTCATCTTGGCTTCATCTGGCTCGGGCTCCGGCTCCCAGTGAACCGCTTCAATATCCAATTCGTAGCGCCGCGAAAAATACTGATAAATCGGATGTGATGCCACCAACGGAATGCCATTCAAGGATTTGCCAATCGCTTTAAAACGTTGATGAAGAGCATCAAGATCATTGGCGAGAGATTCGAAATTTTGATTAAAAGCATCCTCATGGACCGGGGCCACCCGAATCAAAGCATCACGAATCTCTTCGGCCTGCCAGATCGCCTGGTTAAAATCCAACCAGGTTGTAAAGGCTGTGCCCCCATGAGAGTGTTCTCCTCCTGGGCCGTGACTGTGAGTGACCAACTCGTCGGAACTCAGAAACTCGCCCGAGAAATTGCGAGATGTGTCGACGAGGGCCGTCTCCGGCAGGCTCGCTGAAGCAGCCCACTTCTCATAGGTCGCACCATTCATGAGGATCAGACTGGCTTTCTGCAACTGCGCAATATCACTGTCCGACGGCTCCCAAAATGCCGGATCTCCGTCTTTTTCTCCTGGTAGAAAATTTAGCTGGATGGCACCACCCGCGATTCGACTGGCAAAATAATAAAGTGGATAATTCGTGGCTTCGACCACGATTTTAGAGTCCCCAGTTCGCGTCGTGTCCGTTTTTGTCACCTCCGAGCATGAAAAAAAGAAGGTCGTAAAGGCAACTGCCGGGATGGTAAATAGAAGTTTAGTTTTCATTCTTACTTTGAAGTATTAACATTAAAATCCGATCCGCTACAAAAAATTATAAAAAAATCGGACAACTCATCTTGACATTGGCTTGCATAACGTTTAGGAAACCCGGTCGTGAGGTTATTTCAGAAAATTATACCAATACTTGCCTTGATTTCCATGA
>JBGSJM010000437.1:0-4621 GCA_041742015.1 Verrucomicrobiales bacterium
CCCCCTTCCTGGTAATTCCGATTTATGGCCCCAACAGGTGCGGATTGATGATAAACCGGCAATTGTGGTGGAGCGCGATGGGCGTCCTGCCACCAGGTTGGAGACGGGCCGTTATCAAGTAACAGGAATTTTTCCGTGGAACTCCATTCCAGAACGCCTCGCCATTCCTCCCGAAATAGGACTTCTTGACCTAAGCATGAACGGCACACCCGTCCAATTTCCCAACCGGGATACCAGCGGATTTTTGTGGCTGAAGCGAAACCGGGCCGAAGAAGAAGCTGAACGTGAATTTCTCGATGCAAAAGTGTATCGGGTTTTGGAAGATGGTATCCCGATGTGGCTTCACACCCAGGTCGAGTTAAGTGTGGCTGGGAAAAGCAGGGAGGAGAGTTTGGGCTATGCGCTCCCCTTAGGGTGGCAGGTGTCTTCAGTGGAATCTCGCCTGCCATGCGCAGTTGATGATGGCGGTCAGGTTAGAGTGCAGGTCCGGGCCGGAAAATGGGAAATTCTCATTGCTGCTTTTCGACCTGGGATGGTTGATTCCATTGGGTTTGACGAAACCCAGAAGGTGATCGCGAGCCAGGAAATTTTAGGCTTTCAGGCAAAACCTGATTTCCGATTGATCGAACTGCGCGAGGTCGAGGCGATCGATGTTTCGCAAACGACTTTTCCTGAAAAGTGGCGCAAACTTCCAGTTTTCATCTGGGATACTTCAAAACCATTTCGGATTGAGGAAAAAATGCGGGGAATGGGATTTCAAAAGCCCTCGGGACTGTCGGTTAACCGTGAATTTTGGCTGGAAGATGGTGGCGATTTGATGACCTTTCGAGATCAGATTTCAGGAACCTCCCAGAAAGTCTGGAGGCTCGACGTCTCTCCTGGACATAGCCTCGGGGCCGCTAGAATGGACAGGGAGGGCCAGTTGATCACCAAGAATCCAGCCAATGGAGCCAGTGGTCTTGAAGTCAGGCAGCGGCAAATTAATCTGGAGGCAATCGGACGAATCGAAAATTCCCGCCAATTTCCAGCCAGCGGCTGGCAGGCAGATGTTGATCATTGCGATGCAACCCTTCATCTCCCTCCCGGATGGCGGGTTCTGGCATTATTTGGAGCTGAGTGGGTCAATGGAGACTGGCTGACCAACTGGACTTTGCTGGATCTTTTTTTGCTTTTGGTTTTTACAATGGCAGTGGGAAAACTTTGGGGATTGGTGCCGGCTTTGGTTGCCTTACTCGGATTCGGGCTTAGCTATCATGAGCCCGATGCACCGCGCTTTGTCTGGTTTCTCCTTTTGATTCCGGTAGCGATTTTGCGGGTCGGTTTGATCGGTCGAGCCAGGACCCTTGCCGAAATCGGTAAATATTTTGCCGTCGCGGTTTTGCTTTTGGTTTTACTCCCCTTCATTGGACGCCAGGTTCAAGGTGTCCTCTACCCCCAATTGGAACCTGGCGGATTGGCGGAGAGAAGTAGTTTTCAATCTGGACGACCCAACCCTCCGCAGATAGTCTCTGGTGGCACCGCCAATCAGGACAACATTTCGGTTCTTTCCTACAAAAAGAAGGAGGCCGCAGACTACGCCCCAAAGGAGGTAAATCTCAAACAGGATGCCCAGGCGCGCATTCAAACCGGTCCGGCGGTTCCAGCCTGGTCCTGGCGCGACGTAAATTTTGGTTGGCGGGGGCCGATTACCCCAACGGAAACCGTTACCATCATGCTGATTCCTCCTTCAATTCAGAGGTGCATCGCGTTAATTCGGGTCGTCTTGGTAATTTTGATTGCGGCGATCCTGCTTGGAACAAACCGATTATTGCCTACTACTTTGCGCAGGGGGACGGGTAAACCACCAGAGCTTCCCAAAATCAATCCGGGCGCAGTGATTCTGGCAATTTTGTTTCTTCCTGCATTCTATCAAGCGACAACTGCTCAAGATTTTCCGCCGCAGCCAATGTTGGACAAACTGCGGGAGCGACTTCTCGAAACAACTGATGCTTTTCCAAAGGCCGCAGAAATTTCGGATGTGAGCTTGGTAATCGGTAAATCCACTTTGACAATGATTGCGCAGATTCACGCCGCCGCCCAGGTCGCGGTTCCTCTGCCCGGTCAATTAGGGGCCTGGTCACCACTATCCGTGACCGTCGAAAATGTCAACGCCGACGCAGTGGTTCGTCGCCAAGATTATCTTTGGATCGTCCTCGAACCCGGCGTTCATACGGTGAAAGTTGAAGGCATGCTGCCAAACTCCACCGAATGGGTCTGGTCCTTTCTGCTGCCTCCCCGGGTGGTCAGGATAGATGCGCCCAATTGGGTGGTGACAGGGGTAAAACCAAATGGAATTCCAGAAAGACAAATCTTTTTCACTCTGAAAAACCCCGCCATTGCCTCTGAAGCGGCTTATGATCGAAAAGATTTTACCCCGGCAGTGGCAGTGGAGCGATCCATCGAACTAGGCTTGGTCTGGCAGGTGCGGAGCACCTTGACACGCCTTTCTAAAGGCGGGAAAGGTGTTGCGTTATCGATCCCCCTCCTTACCGGGGAAAGAGTCTTGTCCTCCCATGTCACCGTGGAGAATGGAAAGGTCAACGTTCGTCTCGGCGCGGGCGAAGACAAAGTAACCTGGGAAAGCGAATTACCTCAAACTGAAACCATTGCCCTGGAAGCCTCACAATCAAATCTTTGGGTGGAACGCTGGCGATTGATTGCCTCTCCAGTTTGGAATGTTGGGTTTACGGGGCTCACCCCGGTTTACGAACCTTCCAGCGCGGGTTTGGAACCTGTCTGGATGCCTTGGCCTGGAGAAAAAGCAACCCTTCAGCTTTCCCGCCCCGAAGCGATTCCCGGTGCCACGATGACAGTGCGGGCGGTCGAGCACATCACAAAAATCGGATCCCGGCAGCGGATTTCCCAACTCAAATTAAATCTACAAGCCAGTCTGGGACAGGATTTTCCATTGAATTTGCCCAATGGTGCAGACGTGACGTCACTGACGATTGGCGATGAAAGTAGTCCAAATAGAACCCAGCAACCTGTGCGCAAAGACGGCACCAGGGTGATCATTCCAGTTCGGCCAGGAGAACAATTGGTAGATCTCGAATGGAAAATTCCGCAACCAATAAAAGCCCGTGAAAAAGGTGACAGGCTGGAACTGCCTGTGGAAAGCTCCAACATTTCCACGACGATTTCGCTCCCAAATGATCGCTGGGTGCTGTGGACCTCAGGACCGCTGCGGGGGCCAGCCGTTCAGTTGTGGGGCATTTTGCTTTTGTCGCTAATTGTGGCAATCGTTCTGGGGCGACTCAGATCATCACCCCTCCGTGGCGCAGAGTGGGGGCTGCTGGCTCTGGGAATCACTCAGGTTCATTATGCAGGAGCTCTTCTGGTGGTAGCCTGGTTTTTTTTGATTGCCTGGCGGGGAAGCGAACGGGCACTCGCCCAGCGTCCGGTTATTTTCAATTTCGTTCAGGTCATGATTGTGGTCCTTGCTATTCCGGTCGTGGTGACGCTTTTGTTTGCGATGCACCGGGGTTTATTAGGGATGCCGCAAATGATGGTTAAGGGCAACGAGTCAAGTGCCACCTACCTGCAGTGGTTTACCCAACGCACCGAGCTCATCCTGCCGGAAGCGGGAGTGCTTAGCATATCGATCTGGTATTATCGGTTCCTGATGCTGGCCTGGGCTCTGTGGCTGGCTATATCAGCGTTGCGCTGGGTTCGCTGGGGATGGGAGCAATTCACCATGGGCACCCTCTGGAAATCTTCGAAAAAGGCGGAAGATAAGAAAGTTGATGGTTTGTAGTTGATTGTTGATAGTCAAGCCATAGCTCTCGCAAAAGCCTCCATCGCTCACTGGGGCAGTTCAATACCGAGATCTTTGGCGGTCACGTTGTAAACCTTTCGCGAGCTTTCACCATCATCAAAGTGCCACCACTCATCATTAATTTTTTGAAAACCAGCGTTTAACATGGCTTTTTGGAGAATGGCTAGGTTTTTCTTGATTTCAGGATTGTTGCCGGTGTAATTTGAGGCCGCTTCCTTGGTGAGTACATCAAATTTTGTCGGCATCTCCAGAGGGCTGCCGTCAGCTTTAACCAGAGTCAAATCAACGGAAATCCCGTAACAATGCCAGGATAGTCCTTTGTCTGGCGGGACCACATAGCGGGGATCCTTGATCGCTTCCCAGAGTTGTTTGTGGGACTCCGGCGGCCTCCAGGCATCCCATATTTTTAGGGCATAACCCTGCTTGGAGACTTCGGCTTGAGCAGCACGTAACTTCTTACCCGTGTTGGCGTGAACGAGACATGGCATGTCGTTCAAATAAAGTGGTTTTCCCGCGATGGACGCAAATTTGTAGCGCATATCCACAAAAACACCCGGTGCGGCAGCGGTGACCTCGACCAAATTGTAGCGCTTCGCTTTCTTAATCACTGGCGACTGAGAACCTCCACCAAACAGACCCGCTGCCTGCACCAGTGGGATCGCGAGCGCAAAGAACAGGCTGCCGGAGATGAATAGTGGAGAAATTCTCATGGTTTTCGTTCACCTTCGTAGCCCCGTTTTCTAAAACGGGGAGCGAATAAGCTTTAGGTTAGTTGGAATTGTGGGCATTACAATTAGGCATCCTAAA
>JBGSJM010000438.1:0-7813 GCA_041742015.1 Verrucomicrobiales bacterium
CCCGGGCGGAAACCAGGGCATAAACCATTTTATTGTAGGGCAGATTGTCTTTCAGCGCCTTTTTTAACCAGAGCTGAAAGTTGAGGGATGCATTTCGACTCGGCCCGTCTTCCTGCATCCGCAATATGTCGGCCCAGAAATTGTAAAAATGACTTGTAAAACCGTCGCTGTTGATCAATTCCCCGATGAGTTGAGAGCGGCGTTCATCCGTTGATCGGGTAAAAAATGCCTCGGCTTCTTCGATAGTCGGAATCCGTCCGATGATCGACAAATACGCCCGTCGGAGAAAAGTGGCATCGTCGATCACTGGATTGGCCTTTAGATTCTGCTTTGCCAGCCCGGCCTCTACCAGTTGATCGATCTTTTGGGATGGTGGCACTTCGCCCATCACTCGAAAAACACTTACCACGAGCATGATCACAAACAAAAATCTCTTTTTCATCTTTCAACAAGATGAGCCCAAAAATGCACGGCGCAAATCCACAAACAGGCAGTTCCACGTAGCCCTGACCCGAGTAATCTAACCTGGCGTCTCAAATCTTCCTGGACCGGAAACCGACCATTTTACAATTGTTATCAAACAAAAAGGTCATTTTGACGTGGGCGAGGCTTTGAAAGACCCAGGGAGCGAGGATATTTTTTCCGTTTTTGGTGAAAACCACGTCATCGGCGATGTAAACGCAACTGTGAGAGGCTTTTCCATTGCCACTCACAATCGCGAGGATATCTCCAAAGTGATATGGGGGCTTGATGGTTTGGTACCGCTCCAGAAAAGCAGTGGAGGCAAATTGGGAATGCAGGAAAAAGGGCTCTTCGACAGATTTGAAAAAATTGAGCGAACTCCAATGACAGTCTGGCACTTCGCCCTCTCCGAAATAGACGTGGTCCAGATAAGTATTGAGAAGTTTCTGGGGCAGGGGAGGGAGCAGGTGTACCACATCCAGAGTCTCGTTATCTCCCCGACTCTGGAGCGATTTGAGTAATGGAGCATGGTTGGGTGCCCCGCCAGGGTGTGCCGCTTCTCCCCCGGTGGACCAGTAGGCGGCGATGTCATTGATTTTCGATTTTTTATCGAGAATGAGCTGAAGCATGAGCGCAGGTGTCCGGGTGAGAATGGAAAATACTTCGCGAGCCTCTGCTTCGTTGGTGAGAAATCTGGAGAGCAAAGAATAGTCGCTAAACGCCAGTGCATCGCCCCGAGGGTATGACATTTGTTTGATAAGGCTGATCAGTTCGGGCCGCAGGGACGTGTTGAGAAACCAGGTGTCAAACTTACCTTTCGGAATTAGACAGGGGCCTACGATATCTAGATTTGCTTGAAATCGACTCAGCTCCCGATAAACGGCCGCCCGAATTTCAGGTGCTAGATTGAGAACGCCATCTCCAGGAGGGAAAAAAATGATTTGATCCCCTTTTGTCGTCGGGTTATCTGGCTTTTTGATCCACTCCAGAATCTCACCAGACAATCCCAATTGAGCCAGGCGGGTCAGCACTTTTTCAGCCTCTGAGATATCCACCGACCAGCCCAGTGTAAGGTTTGTGATTCGAAATTTATTGAGGTGAATAGCCGGACCTTCCAGAAAAAAGGAGAAATGTTGCAACCGCCCCCACGGACCTTGGGCACTGCCCCCTGAGGTGCTGTTCCCGGGAGCAGGGGCCCGGCGGATCAATTTATTTGACATGAAAATTCAATTAAAGCCCCTTGGACCGATAGCCAACAATTCGACCGTTGTTGTGATACAAAAAGGTCATTTTGACATAGGCAAGGCTCTGAAAGACCCAGGGAGAAAGGATATTTCGCCCATTCTTGGTGAAGACCACTTCATCCGCGATATAAACGCAACTGTGAAAGGCGTTTCCGTCCGCATTATCAAGAAAAGTGAGAATGTCTCCAAATCGATACGGGGGTTTCACAGGTTGATAGCGCTCCAGAACAACCGTGGTGGCAAAATGGGAATGCAGGAAATAGGGCTCTTCGGTGGATTTGAAAAAATTGAGCGAACTCCAGTGGCAATCAGGAACTTCGCCTTCACCAAAACAGATTGGGTCCAGGTAGGTGTAGAGGAGCTTGCGGGGCAGGGGTGGCAGGAGGTGCACCACATCTAGCATCTCGGTTTCTCCCGCACCCTGGAGTGATTTGAGAAATGGGGCAAAGTTTGGCAAGGTACGCCTAGCCTCCCCGGTGGACCAGTAGGAGGCAATATCATTGATTTTCGACTTTTTATCGAGAATGAGCTGGAGCATGAGCGCGGGCGTCCGGGTGAGGATGGAGAGGACCTCCCGAGCCTCTGCTTCGCCGGTGAGAAATCTGGAGAGAAAAGACTGATCGCTAAAGGCCAGCGCATCGCCCCGTGGATATGACATCTGTTTGATCAGGTTGATCAACTCAGGGCGCAGGGTGGTGTTGTCAAACCATGTGTTAAATTGGTCTTTCGGAATCAAGTACGGGCCGACAATGTTCTCATTTGCCGGAAATCGGCTGAGTTCACGATAAATGGCAGATCGAATCTCCGGTGCCAGATTAAGGACACCCTCTTCTGGAGGGAAATAGATGATTTGATCCCCTCTTGTCGTCTGATTCCCCGGCTTTTTGATCCACTCAAGAAAATCACCAGACAATCCGCACTGGGCCAGGCGGGTGAGCACCTTTTCGGCTTCCGAGATATCAACCGACCAGCCTGGTCGCGGCTCGCACAAATGAAACTTGCTTAGGTGAACTGCGGGACATTCCAGAAAAAAGGGGAAATGTTGCAGCCGCCCCCAAGGACCTTTGGAACTTTCCCGGCTGATCATTTTATCTGACATGACAAAATTAGTTCAAGCCTGCCAGCACTTTTCGATACCCCTGAATGTGATCCTCCGGATGAGTGGAATGAATGTTTTTTACAATATCCCATTCCTGAAGCACCCAGGGCGAGATCAGTTTGGGACTGTTTTTGGTGAAAACGATGCTGTCGGCCACGTAAACACAGGAATGCAGCATTTTTTGCTGGGTTTTATCCCAAAAAACCAGGACATCACCAAATTGATAGGGGCCATCCACCGGGGTGAGCCCCTGAAAAACAAGAGCTTCCTGGCGGGAATCGCGGCGGGCGGGGCCAGCTTCGGAGCGAAAGAAATGTTGCGTAGTCCAGTGGGCATCTGGTGACCCGCCTCCCATACCCATGGAAAGACTCGGGAAAGTGTAAAGGAGCATGCGGGGGATCTGGGGAAGAAGATGAGTGACATCAAAAAGACCGGGCTCCTTCGCATGGCACCACGAAGAAATCATAGTGGCAGCCCGCCACCCCCTGTCACCCTGCCCAGAGGCCCACTTTGAAGTGAGCCTGGCCGGGTCGGAGCCTGGCTGGATGGCGATCTTCAATTGAAGCGTCGGGGTGCGGTTCAATACCCTCATCACCCGCCGGGCTTCACTTTCGCCACGGGTCTGGCCTATCAAAACAGCGAGATCGCTAAAGGCCAGAGCGTTTCCCCCGGGGCGCGGTGCCCAGGGATAGGTCAATTGTTCTATCAGGCTGATCAATTCGGGCCTGATTTGAGTGTCAGCAAACCAGTTTTGCAGGTCCTCCCGGTTGGAAAAGACAAATGGAGTTACGATATCTTCGTTTTTGGAGAATTCCCGGAGGACTTGATAAACAGCGGCCCGCATGGTGGGATGCAGAGCCGCCAATTCACCAGGCGGCGGAAAAAAAACGACCCAATTATCTGACTGGACGGATTTGTCCGGCTGGCGAAGGATGTTGAGGAATGACTGGGATACTCCCAACTGGGCCAATTTTTGCATAGTAGCGTCCACTGCACCGGCATCAATAAACCAGCGGGGCACGGGATTAGGCAAAGGCATGACCTCCATCAAATAAGATGGAACTTCCAAAAAAAACGGCACTCGAACAAAACAATCCGAAATCGGTTTTCGGGCCACACTGCTCTGAGTGGGGACCATGGAGACATAACTGAGGATCGTATCGTTCATAAAAGGGATCGGAAATCTGACGTCAATTCCGTCATTCAATCTCCCCCCTAACATTGCCCTAGAAAAAAACTGCCGCTATTGGCGGTTGATTTAGGATCGCCTAAAGGATTTCTTTAGTTGCGGGACGAATATCAATCCGTTTCCCGCCGCCGGGTCTCTGTCCAGCGGATTGCCCAGCGGGTTAGGGCGGCTCCATCCTCCAGTCCGAGCTTGTTCCGAATGTTCATCCGGTGGACGTCAACCGTCTTGGCACTGATTTTGAGATGCTCTGAGATCTGGCTGGCGCTGTAGCCTTCGCCGATTAATCGAAAAACGGAAAATTCACGATCACTCAAGGAAGGCAGCGCGTCATCGGGGCGGGGTTTGGTCCCGGCGGCGTAGGCTCCCATGACCATTTCCGAAATGGCCGCACTCATGGCGATGCCCCCTTCCGCAACCTTCCGCAAGGCCGCCTCCAGGTCGTGATGGGGGGCGCTTTTCATCACATACCCCTTGGCACCTGCTTTTAAAGCTCGCAGCGCATAGAGTTTCTCCTGGTGCATGGAAACGACCAAAATAATCACCTGGGGGCGGATCGCGACGATGTCTTTGACCAACTCCAGCCCATCGCGGTCTGGAAGACTGAGATCAACGATCACAACCTCGGGAGTATCCATTTCGATTAGTCCGATGGCTTCCCGGCTGCTTGGCGTTGTCCAGGCGGAACAAAATCCTTCCAAGCTGTCGACAAATAGTTTCAAGCCTTCCCGCATCATCGTGTGATCATCCACGATACCTACACGGCGACAGATTGCTTTTTTGGATTCAGAACCAGACATCGAAGAGATAGATTTTAGATAATCGGGAGAGGAACATCGCAAGAAACCAGCGTTCCGCCAAGGATGTTTTTCGATGGAGTAAACATGACCCTCCCCCCGAGCGCCTCGGCATGTTTGCGTAAAGCGTGTAATCCCATGCCGGATGATCTGACCGTCGGCTCACCATCAAAGGGCTTGCCATCGCTGGACACCTCCAGGATAAGTACTCGCTGCGAAAGCCGAACCGAGATTTTGATGAAGGTGGGATCAGCATGTCGCGCGGCATTGGTCGCCAGCTCTTGGGCAATGCGAAACAAGTGCGTCATCGCCGCCACAGGTAATTCAGTCTGCAGGGGCGCACAGGTTGAATGGCAGGGGACCCCAAAGACTCTCTCGATATAGTCTGCCAACTGCTCCAGAGAGGCTGCCAGTCCCTCTGACACAATCACCACCGGGGCAAGTCCCTGGGCAAAACCACGGATCACTTCGGTCGATTCTGAAAGATCCCTGGTAACCTCCGCTGCCAGTTTTGCCTCGGGCCGCCCAGAGCGGGCCAGGCTGGCCTGTAACATGCCACCTTTCAAAAGCGCTGCCGCCATTCTTTGGCAGACATCATCATGTAAATCTTGACCGATTCGTCTCCGTTCATCCTCAGCCGCTTCCAAAAGACGACGCTCCAGTTCGATTCGTTCCGTGACATCCGTCACCAATCCGCCTACTGCCCGAATGTGGTGAGAGAAATCCTCACGGATTCCTCTACGGTGGCGCAGGGCAAATCCCCGGCACTCGATCCATTTGATCCGGGAATCGGGGAATCGCAATCGCAATTCGATTGGCTCAGCCTGTCCATTGGTTTGCAGTCTGACCAGCCAATTCATGGCTTTGCGACGGTCTTCGGCGACTACAGACCTCAGCCATGCCCAGCGGCGGGTTTCCAGCTCGGACGCTGATTCTCTCTCCCAAATGGACATATAGGCATCGTTGACAAACGGATGGTGCGGGCGATTCAATCGGACGAACCAAAAAACATCTTTGATACCCGCAGCCAGTCGACTTAATTGCTCTTCGGTTTCATTAAATTGCTCAGCGGCATCAGAAAAAGACCGCGCAAACAAGTCCAATTCATCTTCATCGTCGCGAACGGCTCCCGACCGGGGTGCCACGACCAGACTTCGGGCATGCTCCAAGACCTGGTAGAGCCGCCCCATGTCGGTTCGTTGCGAAAGCATTAACCAGAAGAGAAGGCAACCAGCCGCCAGGGACAAACCCTGGGAAATTGATTCATGAAGGGTTTCATGCCATACAATCATTTTGGACCGGTCCAGACTGTAACGCAGGATCACCGCCCCTTTGGACCTGGTGTCCGGTCTAGTCCAAAAGGGAAAGGCAGCGATTATCGCCTCACCACCCGATTCCCGCTCGATCCGCGCCTCCATCATGTCCATCACCTGGCTGGCCAGCGTCCCGGCTTTCGCCAAAGGACTGTCACTCAGGCGCACGCCAATCCACTGGCTTCTCGTTGCATGCGTAATGTGATCCCCATTGGTGATGATGGCTCCAAAATCCAGATCAGGTGCCACCGAGGAATAAGCCAGTAACAAATCCAGGGAATTTGGCAGTCGTTTGCGCAGCAGGTTTTGAGACATCCCTGCCATCTGGGTTCCAGTCTGATCGATCGCCAGCCGCAATCGCTTTTCCTGCTCGGCAAACCCCTGCTGGGTGTCGCGCCAACCATGGTGGACAATTAGAGCCATGCCAGCCAAAAAAGCCAGTAGAGGCAGCCCGACGCCTTGGGATTTGAGTTGGCTTGGATTCATGGTTGAGTTAATCTTCCATCCACTGGCACGGTGGGGGGCGAGGAGCCCTGCATTAACCCGGCAGCCAACAATGCTCCAGCAACTTTTTCAAAAGTAGGTAGCAACTCCGGGCGCTCCCCTCCCAACAGCCGCGCCTGGTCGGCTCGGGAATGAAGCCGGACCCGCGACATCGCTTCAATCAACCCGGGTTTCGAAAGTCCTTCCCGGCGGCCAATCCCGGCCAGAATAGGCGGATGCCAGTCCTGCCAGTCCTTTTCGATCAAACCAAAATGGGCATCGATCATTTTCCTCAATGCCCGGAGATTTGGGCTCGCTGCCTCCTCCCGAACCGCCAGAACTCGCTGAAACTCTCCCGGAGTTTGTTTCGAATCGTAGAGAACCCGACCGCCTTTGGTCAGCAGTTTTGTCAACCATGGTTCCGCCGTCGCCACCACGTCCACCTGAAAATCCACAAACGCGGTTTCCGACTCAGGCAAGTTAATTGGTACCACCTCCACATCGCTTAGGGTCAACCCAGCATCAGCCAGCGCCCTCACGAGCAGATAATGCCCTGCTGAGCGAATTTCCACCCCGATCCTGCGCCCCTTGAGTTGGGTGATGGTAGCCACTTCTTCCAATCCAGGCTTGATCACTAGCGCATCTCCTCCCACCGAATCGTCGATCACCAGCATGATCCGAAGTGGCGTTTTCAGATCCCTCAGCAATGCTACTTCACTCAGGCTAAGGACCGCAGCATCTACTGAGCGGTTTCCCAGCGCTCGCATCGCAGGGGAGGACCAGGTAAACTCCACGAAATTGATTGTCTGTTTCGAGATCTCTCCCCATTCCCTGGCGGCGATAAAAGACTCCGATCCAGGCCACACATTCACCGCCACAACCGGCGGCTGGGAGACGTCAGATGGACTCCAGATAAAAGCAAGGCCCCACAGAAACAGATCCAGCAACACCAGCCACCAAAACAAAGCCCGCCCTGGGGAGCGATTGCGACTCGGAAACCTGGGCTTGCCAAAGTTAAACATGGCCGACGATAGCCGAAAACCCACTTACTTTCTACCTTTTCGATACAATCAACGACACAACAGGGTACAATCAGCGACACAACAGGGTACAATCAGCGACACAACAGGGTACTGCGTAACCTGTTCAAAGGGTGGTGGCAAATGCTCCATGTGCCCTGACAAATGCTCCATGTGCCCTGACAAATGCTCCATGTGCCCTGACAAAAG
>JBGSJM010000439.1:0-21579 GCA_041742015.1 Verrucomicrobiales bacterium
TCGGGTGGCCTCGACAAAAGTGCCCTGGTTGTTTAGGAACAGTCGTATCGGACCCCAATCGGTGGTTACGAGCAGATCCAACCAGCCGTCATTGTTGGCATCACTCCAAATGGCACTGCTAACCATTCCTGCTTTTTCAAGTGGTGGAGCCACGCTGGAGGCAACCGATTCAAATTTCCCGTCTCCCATATTTCTCAGAAGCTGACTGGTGGGAGATTCCGGGTAAAGACCTGGAATGGAGCGAGAACCAACAAACAAATCAAGTTTGCCATCCCGGTCATAATCGGCAGCGGAAACGACGCTACTGCTTTGACGAAAGTCAGGCAGGGCTTCTGGTGAGCGGACAAAACTCCCATTTTGGTTAAAATAGAGACGGTCCTGCAGAGTCTCTGCATCAGGGAGGCATTCGACACCACCACTGGCCACATAGAGATCTAGATCACCATCTCCGTCGGCATCGAAGAAAAGACAGCCCATATCTTCAAACTTGGCGTCTTGGATAAAGGCATCCACGGCTTGTGGTGTCAGCAAAATCTCCTTGGAACCGGGTACGGTGTGGTTAATAAACAACTGACCTGGCTGACCGGCAGCTCCGGCGAGATAAAAATCCAAGTCTCCGTCACCATCAAGATCCGCCCAGGCCTGACCGGGACCAAGCTGGGAGAGCTTCAGGGTCATCATAGGCTGTCGATCAAAGTCGTCGAATTCCGTTTCGCGGTGGTTAAAGCCCTTGAGGGTGGGAACCTCTGTGAACCAGGTGTTGGTCGGAGAACGGGATTGTACGGCTGGTGATTTTTCACCTGCACCCGTCGGCTCGGTTATCGTGTAGCGTTGATTGGCTTTCAGCCCTGGAAAATTTTGGACGTGACCGCTGGGCCATTCGATCTTCAAGTTCGATATCTGCTCATTTTTCCCCAAACCGAAATGAAAGATGGTATCATCCGCATCTAGAAATCCCCCGCTGGGAAAAAGTTGACGGATTTGTTTCTGACCATCGGCTGTTGTCAAGGTTGCCACACAGCCGATTCCCCGCCGATTGGAAGTCGTCCCCCGCGGCTCAACGACAATTCGATTTCCTTCAAGGGACTTGTTCCAATAAACCGAGAGTGGGTCATCAAGATTTGAGACCAACAATTCGAGGCGTCCGTCACCATCGAGATCTGCAAGGGACGCTCCGTAGGACATTCCAACGTGATCGAGGCCCCATTCTTTTGATGCATCCACGAATTTAAAATCACCGGAATTACGAAACGCCAGATTTTGCTCCCGCCTTTCTGGTGTGTTCTTGTAGTGATCCCAGTGAGTCTTCCCAACCAGGGATGCGTGATTGATGTTTGGCAGGTCAGAATGATTAAACTGCCGGGGCACACCGTTGCAGAAGAATAGATCAGCCAATCCGTCATTATCAAAATCGGCACTACGGATGGCCCAGGTCCATTCCGTATCAGCCACGTTGCAAAGCCAGGCAGCTTCAAGGAAACGATCCGTTCCGGTGTTGATGTGCACGGTGTTTCTCATCATCTGAAAAGCTCCGCCCACTCCTTTGAGGTTATCGAGCCGGTCCGCCATATTGGCCATTGAGGCCTTTTCCATGTAATGCGTGCGGGGTAGCATATCAGCGAGCACAAAATCGATAAGTCCGTCGTTATTTAAATCGCTCTGCACAGCACCCATTGAAAACCAAGTGGAATGCCTGATTTGCCCCGATGCACATTCGGTGAAAGTTCCGTCTCCGTTATTTCGATAGAGGAAGTCAGGGCTACTGAAGTCATTTCCCACATAGAGATCCGGCCAGCCATCATGATTGTAGTCCCACCAAGTGGCGGAATTTCCCCAGTGAGCCTCCTTGGTGATGCCTGCCTCGGAGGTCACTTCAACAAAGCCCTTGGACCCGTCGTTGCGGAAAAGGAAGTCCGGGCGCCCACACTCGACGTATAAGATTTCACCATTATCTCCCTTTTTGTTCTGATCAACCGCGTACCATCTGCGGTATTCACCATCCACCTCCAGCCGACCATCTTTTTCAATCAAGGGAATCGGATCAGAGGGGCGGCCCCCTTCCCGATAGACCTGATGCGATAGAATATAAAGATCCAAATCGCCATCCCGATCATAGTCAGCAAAGGCTGATACCACGCAGCCATCCGCGATATTCAATCCGTATTCCGCCGCTTTCTCAATGAAACGCAACGGTTCCTTGGTGCGCTTTCCATCGACGATGGCCTGATTGATAAATAACTGATTCGGATAATCGTAATTGCATACATAGATGTCGAGATCGCCATCATTATCTATATCAACCAGGGAAATGCCGACTGCCCAGGCACCTTCACCTCCGGTAACTCCAGCTTCTCGGGCGACATTGGTAAATTTCATTTGGCCGGTTTGGAGAAATAGACCGTTGCCCTCTGGACCGCTGCCTGCAAAAATATCGGGACGACCATCCAGGTCCAGATCCCCCACTGCGACTGCAGAACAGGCGGAACTTGAGTGATAAGCTCTCGCGAGAGGATGATTGACATCAATCGGAATCAAATGATCAATACCCGATTCAGAAGGAGGGAGTTTATAAAACAAGGTAGCCCCGGGATTTTTTGAAGCCACCGCCAAAGGCTGAAATTCAATCTCTCCCCCAACACTCCTTAAAACTATCCCTGCAAAAAAAAATAGATAAACTGGAAATTTCATTGCCATCAGACTGTTTTAAATGTGTTCTCGCAAGGTTCAGATCTGTGACACATTATAACGAATTAACCGAGGTCTAAACCATAAAAAACACCTTTATACGGTAAGAAATCAATGAAAGACAAAGGGGACTCCCATTTTTTCAAACGTTGCTTTTTCCTCTCTCATATATTTCTCGGCGAGACGGTCGAATCCACCCTGCTCTCGGTATTCGGAGAGAAATGCGTTAATTCTACTTTTAAATTCATCCTCTCCCTTTCTCAGACCAATGCCCCAAGTCTCCTCCCGAATAGGCTGAAGAATCGGACGGGTGGCGGCGGGGTGCTTCTTCCAGTACTGATAAATGGAGATTTGATCGTAGATGAATGCATCTGCCCGCCCCTGAACGACCTCCAGCGCACAGGTCGCCGCATCATCCAAGGTAATGAATTTTGCATTGGGAAGGTTGGCTTTCGCCCAAATCTCGCCGGTTGTTGACAATTTCACCGAGATAGTCAAGCCCGCTTTCTTGAGATCATCTTCTGATTGAATTGCTGAATTAATTGGAACGAGAAGACACAGCCCGTTAGTAACATAGCCATCTGAAAAGTCGATTGCTTTGGAGCGTTCCTCCGTTTTCGTCATTGAGGAGATGATCAGATCTATCTTACCGGATTTTAGAGCAGGTATAATGGCATCCCAAGCCACATCTTGAATCTCCACTGGACGATTAAGATATCGCCCCAAATCTTCGGCCATTCGAACACTAATTCCATCAGGTTGATTCTCCGCATTTCTCATTTCAAATGGCGGGTAAGACAACTCCATTCCGACAATAAGGCTGTCTTTTTCCACTTTGCTGCAACTGTTCAAAAAAAGCGAGACCAGCAGAAAAAGAAACATTCGGGATTTCATCATTTAAAGAACGCTTTGAATCAACTCTTTTTGCCAGTCCAACAGGAGCCCTTCTTTTTGCCGATCTTCAACATTGGGAGCTGACAGCAGCTCCAGGCTCTGCCGGGTTGCGATGAGGGTGGAGTCGATATCCAGTTCCTCCGCCACTTTATCCCGAAAATCACGAATTTTCATAAAGCGTTCCTCGTCAATTTCGAGCCGGGGACCGC
This sequence comes from Verrucomicrobiales bacterium, assembly GCA_041742015.1. Taxonomy (GTDB): domain Bacteria; phylum Verrucomicrobiota; class Verrucomicrobiia; order Verrucomicrobiales; family DEV007; genus Arctic95D-9. The sequence goes on from JBGSJM010000439.1 coordinate 3,789, forward strand.
CGTTCTTTCGATACTTTACTGGGTAATCTTTTTCCGGAATTTCGCGAATCTCGGCGATCACTTTTAACATTCGCCGGGCAAAGGCGGGACGCAGGTATTTCGGAGGTTCGATCCGCTCGCCTTTTTGGAGCTGTTTGGAAAACTCGATCAATTCATTGTTGGACATAAATTTGAAATGAGGGCGGTCAAGACGCCTGCATTCCTCATCCCGCCATTGCCATAACCCCTTCAAAAAGCACAAGCCCCTGGGTTCCAGCTTACCCCAGCCATTAACTCTCCACACTTCATTTTCGTTTCGTTCCTCCCGGTCGGTTGCCATATTTCGGGCCGACGAACACATTTCCTCAAACCAGACTCGGCGCCCTTTTTCCTCCAGACGTCGCAGATATCGATCTCCCAGTTCAATCAAATACCGGACATCATTGAAGGCATACTCCAACATTTTTTCGCTGAGGGGTCGTTTTCCCCAATTGGCCTTTTGGCTTTGTTTGGAAACCACCATTCCAAATTCCTCTTCCAGCAAATTTGCCAGACCATATTTTCGAACCCCCAACAAACGGGCAGCACTCTGGGTATCCCAAACGACTTCCGGAACCCAGTTGAAGGTTTTCCGAAACATCGACATATCATAGTCCGCTCCGTGCATCCAAATCGCTTTGGTCGATTTAAAAAAATCCAGCATCGGGTTCAACTCATGTAACTGAACAGCCAAAGGATCGATAATCGCCAGATTTCCTGGCACGGCAAACTGAATGAGACACATCTTGGTGTCATAAGAATGAAGGCTGTCAGCCTCCGTATCTACCGCACAGACCCGATGACCCTCCTCCGACAATTTTCGGAAATAGGCTGAGATTTGATCAGGCTTATCGAGATAATGTTCTTCAGTCTCAGGCATTAAGACAAACTATTATTTTGCAGTGTTTTCAGCAGCAATCCAACTGGATATCATTAATCAATACCTCTCAAAAGCAATTCTGCATTGGATCTGGTGGCATTAATTTGCCGCAACAACACCTCCATAGCTTCTGCCGCGGGACGAGAGGCAAGTTGCTTCCTCAATCCTGTAACTCTGGGCATCTCATCAGCATGGTAAAGCAATTCATCTTTGCGTGTACCGGACTTAAGAATATGAATAGCTGGGAAAATTCGGGATTCCGCCATCTCGCGATCAAGAGTTATTTCCATGTTGCCAGTCCCCTTAAACTCCTCAAAAATCACATCATCCATTCGACTATCGGTTTCGATGAGACAGGTCGCCACAATCGTCAAACTTCCACCTTCTTCCACATTTCTAGCGGCACCGAAAAATCTTCTGGAGCGCTCCAATGCTTTGGGAGAGAGCCCTCCAGATCCCATAGCCCCACCTCCTCCTCTGCTGTCCCGACCACCTCTTTGGTTGCTTTTCTGGGGCGCACCACCTCCAGATTGGTTGGCGGAATTGTGCCCCCTTGCCAGACGTGTCAAACTATCCAACAAGACCACCACATCCCTGCCCTGCTCCACCAGACGTTTGGCCCGGTTCAGAACCATGTCCGCCACCTCAATATGTCGGGACGCTGGTTCATCGAAAGTCGAACTGTAAACGGAGGCATTGACGGTTTCTTTAAAATCAGTCACCTCTTCAGGCCTTTCATCAAGCAATAGAACGATCAACTCGATTTCTGGATGATTTTTTGAGATCGATACGGCAATATTTTTCAACAAAATCGTTTTACCACCGCGGGGAGGCGCAACAATCAACCCTCGCTGCCCTTTTCCTAATGGGGCCACCAAATCCATCACTCGCGATGCCTGAGCCCCAGCGGCATTGTTTTCCAGGATGATTCGTTCACTGGGGAACATTGCAGTAAGGCTGTCAAAGTTGTTGGGGGATTTCCAATCTTCCAATGTGATCCCTTCGACCTCAATAATCTGGTCAACCGAAAGAAATTTTTCTCGATCTTTTGGCCCACGAACCGTGCACTTCAACAATTGCCCAGAACGGAGGTCATACTTTCGGATTAAATTTGATGGAACATACACATCCTCGGAATTGGCAAGGAAACTGAACGCAGGCCACCGCAGGAACCCAAAATTATCACCAGTGTAATACAAAAAACCTGTGGCAACCAATCGGGTGCCGTGCCTACTATAAACCTGCAGGATTTCAAAAATAAGCTGGTGTTTTGAACGAATCCCGGCAATTCGAACCCCAATCTCCCGGGCAGCATTCTGAAGATCATTTAACGAAACTCTCTGAAATTCGTTAATATCAACCTCCTCAGGCACCACCATTTTGGGCTTTTCCTTTTGATTCGCACCGACATTCCCTGCGGTCTCTTCAATTTCTTCTGTCATGAAATTCTGCGTTAACTAAAATTGTTTTTGAAATGATCTGGATTTGTTCATCAAGCACCTCCAGGCATCCGTCATTCCAAATCACATACTCTGCTCTATCAACCTTCTCTTGAATCGCCATTTGAACCCCGAGTACCCTATTCGCCTGATCTTGTGTCATGTGCCGAAGTTGAATCAATCGGTTCAACTGAGTTTTGGGAGAACATCCTATTACCAAATCAAAATCTCTCGAAATTGGAAAATCCACTTCATATAGAAGGGGAACCTCAAATAAAACCAAACTTCCTACTTCTGCCTCTTTCAGAAATGCATCTGCCAGTTGAAAGACTGCCGGATGAAGTACACCCTCGACTTTTTTCCGAATTTTTGAACTTGCGAAAACTTTCTCTCTCAAAACACTCCGGTCAATTGTCCCGTCGCCCTTAAGAATTGAACTTCCAGCACATTCAACCAATAATCCAACAATTTCAGTCTGTGTCAACAGATTGCTAACCGCCTCATCACAACTGAACAAACGACTGGTTGAGGGAAACAGACGCCCAAACTCTTTAAGACAATATGTTTTCCCGCAGGCAATACCGCCGGTTATTGCTCCGACACCCAGCACCATAACAAAAAAGGCGCGACTAAAAAGTCGCGCCCAAATTTAAGAACTATTTGGTGCCAATCGGCAGAGGGAAATTAGTTACAGGCGGAGCCGGGGTGAGCTTCGGCCTGGGTTCCAGGTAATTTGGAGCTTCATCATCAGTTGTTCCATGAATTGGTCTGCCTGATGGATCCTGAATTTGTGCCTTCACAAAGATAGTCAAATTTCTTTTTAAATGCAATTCAACATTGTTTCGGAACAAACGACCTATCACGGGTAAATCGCCAATAAAAGGAACCTTGTCCTCCACATCCTGAATATCCTCCCTAATCAATCCACCCAAAGCAACCGTCTGACCGTCCCAAATGGTGACCTGGGTGGTGACTTTTCGAGTGTTAAACACGGGCATCAAAATCCGGTTGGATGTGAGTTCAACCGGATTCCCAAAGAAATCAGCGGTGTTAATCGGTGTACCATAATTTATAAAACCATCGAACTCCACAACCTCTGGGGCGAGATTCAAATCTATGGTGTAATTGTCAGCTCCAAGAACGGGATCAACTTCCAGTGTAACCCCGGTATTTCTGACCTCAAAGGCCGTTGGAGTAGCAGGAGTGACCGGGAATGCTGTTACAACGGTCGTTCCGGTGCCCCCACCGCCACCGCCGATTTGGTTGGGGATTTCTGGAGGATCATATTCAGTTGGATAAATAAATTCGCGGATCACCTCGATTTTTGCACGGTTCCCGCTTCGAGCCATGACCGAAGGTGCCGACATCAGATCAACCCCTTTCCGCTGGTTGAGAGCACGTATCATCACTTGGAACTGAGGGTCCGTGAAAACCCCAGCGATCCCAAAGACCGATGGCGCTGCTTGGTTAAGATTTCCCTGCCCTCCATTTGCCGCTGCAATCAAACCATCAATGGTGCCTGTGGTAAGGGCACGAGTTCCTGATCTCAAACCGGCTGTAACAGGATTAGTGCCAACCGGTGATGTCCCCCCTGGGTTTATAAAAGTGAAATCATTGGGACTGGTGCCAGTCGCGTTGCCAGTGGTACCACCACCACCAAACACCCGAGGCGTAGATCCAATGTTAAAACCGCCTAACATCCAGTCGAAACCAAGCTCCTTACCAACCTCTTCGGAAATTTCAATAAACTTGGAGGTGATGTAAATTTGCTTTTCAACCCCTCCTTTGATTGATTCAATGTAAGCCTCAACCAGATCCATCTGATCGGGAGTGTTCTTGACAATCAGGGTCGATGTTGATGGATTGTAAATCGCTGTAGCAGCTCCCGCAAACGTGATTCCTGCATCTTCCAATACCTGCTTTGCCGTCTTTCTGGGTGCCGCAGCACCTGCTGCCCCCCCACCTCCAGCATCCGCTGCGAAGGGATCAACAGCACCGCCACCACCACCACCACCACCGGCTCCAGCCCCTGAAATAAACGTAGGTGGAACCGTGTATTGGTTGGTAAACAAATCCTGATCGGGAGTTGATAGTGGAACCACAACAATCGCGTTCGCTTCAACCTTGTATTTTAATTGAGCAAGATTGGTTGTGTAACGCAACGCTTCCCCCAATGGAACATTGGTAAGCCTCAGGGTTATTGGGGTGTTGCCAACGCCTCCCCCTCCTGCTGCTGCGATATTTCCTCCACCACCTTCAAATCCGAATCCCCCTGCTGCAGGTGCTGGGGCCACAGCACCACCACCTCCTCCAGCATCCACATTAAGCAAAATGTTCACACCCTTGCGATTAATATCATTTTCTTGAAAATCCAATTCAACACTCTTCTGCTGAAGAAACATCAGGGCGTCTTTCAAGGGAGTATCGCTGAATTCGACACTGGGAATTCGAATGTTCTTAAGCTTTTCCTCATTCCGAATGATATTTTCAGTACCGGGATTAACACCAATCGCAATGTCAGGAATATCGATGGAAGTCGGCACCGGCATCTCCCATTCTTGAGCAATCTGGCGAATAAACGTTGATCGGGTTTGGTCTCTGGCCACATCATAATAATTCATCCGATGCCTCTCCACATCCTCAAGACTACGACGAGCAGCGGAGTTGTAACGGTCAATATTTAAAGCTTTATGATATTCTCTTTCAGCTTTATCATAATCGCCATAATCTAAATAGCCTTGACCCGTTTGCAGAGCCAATCGAACTTTTCGAACTCTCTCCAAATGTTGAGGAGTTAACGCAGGTGAGTAATACTCAGGATCATTTAATTGCTCCAAAAGTCTTTTAGCATCCAGATTATCGGGAGACACCGTAGGCCTGAGGACGTTCTCGATCAACTCCATTGCTTCATTATAACGACCACCATCAGCATAGGTTCGAGCCAAAGTGGTTGCCGCTCTGGAGTATTGTTTCACGTAAGCCTTACGGCGCTGTTCGGTCATTGGCGCATCAGGCAAAAGATCAATCGCTTGGTTGTACTGATCAACCGCGCCCTCATAATCGCCATCCGCCATCAATTGAGAACCACGTAGCGCCGCATCATCAGCCCGCTTCACTTGCTCCTGCATTCGAATGACGTAATTGGAAGCAATCTGAGGAACTCCAACCGCCCCACCACCGTCAACCCCGATCCCGTCTGCCTGAAGATTCAGAGCCAAACAGCCCAAAATCAGATGCAGCCCTGTTTTTTTAAAAAACCCAACTGGTATTGTCATAAAAATTATTCTCACTTTAGCGCCCTATCTCAAATTTGACACATCCACTCTTCCATCAAAACCAGAAAATCATACTGGTGTCAATCAATTAGTTTCTGTTTACCTCAACTGTTTTGATCTCTCCAGAGGGCAGTTCGTAAGAAACCGTAGCCACATTCTCTTCAACCTTAACTAAGCGATATTTGGTTCCCGGATCAATCGCCAACGGAAATGTGTCACCTTCTTTTACAAAAAAAGTTTTACCGGGCTCCAGCGAAAACTCCAGTTCACCAAAATAAGTCGGAATATCTTCAGCCACATTCCGAGTTAAATTATGTTTGGTTCCCATTGGCAAAAAGGTCACACTAAGAACAGATGCATCGATGGAAATGCCAATCGCGTTTGTCGCCTTCTTTTCTTCAAATGAATCCAAACGAATTTGGCCATCATTGGACGAATCCCCGATCGCCAAATAGAAATTTTCAGGTTGAGGCCAGCGTGAGGTCGGCACCCGCTTGATCTGAAACTTAGTATCATCCGGACGAGCAGCAAAGACCGCACGATACACCTGTGACTGTCGCTTTTTCATAACCAACTTACCTGCATAGGGAGGGTGGGAGTCAGCTTTTTGAGGATCCGTTTGTCCAGTCCACTCTTCCAGATTCGAAAAACCATCGCGATCAGGATCCAAGTTGAGAACATTCTTGTTGAGGAAATCCAATTTATTGTTCAAAAGCCAATCATTTGAAACCGGCGGACGAATTGCCTTGGCTTCCTTATCAGACATATCAATCAGACTCCCATCAATTTCGACAATCGGTATGGAAACGAAAAGTGGAAGTGGTTTGGGAGAAGATCCCTTGCTGGTAGGGTCCCATATAGTTGCCCTCATCACAAAACCAGTAGCGGCTTCTGTTTGATCAATACTGGTTGGCGGCATTTCATTATTCGGTTGAACACTCTGAGTTAGAAACAGATCTTTAAAATCCAGAGCCTTTTTGCAAAACCAACCAGACACCCCAAACACCGCAACGGCTGAACCTATCAACAAAATCTTATCCCAGGGACTCCCTTTCATAACATTCTTTCTATCGAGGATTTTTCCGACTGTTTGACGTTGCCGACTTGGCAGGCTGCTCAATCACAAATTCTGAAGGTTTCAAAAACCTAACCACATCGACAACCATAAAAACCTCCAGCTTTTCCTGCCCCATGAGCACACGTGCGTCGGTCCCAGCTGACTCGTATCCATCAACTTTAGCCGCCGCAGCGAGATCCAGTTCTGAAGCATTGGGATAACCCCATTTGGTCAGTTCAGCGATTCCGGCTGGTTCTCCAGTTTCAGTTTTTACAAATCTGGGTGGGCCAGAAACATTACCTTCACCGCCTTTGAAAGGCCCCTCCTGCGCCTCGTTCTCGACATTTAAGACCCGCACCGCAAAAAAATACTCCTTGTCGTTGGAAATGGAGTTCATAAAATTTTGAAAGGCTTTGTGAGAACTTCTCATTTTCAATCTGACAGGGTACTTGTGAACAACACCATTTTCCTGTTTTTCAGGTCCCCCAACTTCCCCTGGAATCAAATCTCTGGAAAAAGAACTCATCGACTCACCACCTGCCGTGACGATCTTACGCAAGAGATGGTCAATCGCCTTCAATTCATAATCCAAAATCGGAACAATCTCTGGCACTGGCAGTGAATTAGAATAGGCATCAAAGCCCAGCTGAAAGGCATCAGCCTCCTCAATCTCGAACTGATTGGTTGATGCAAATTGACGAAATTCGTTAACTTTGGTTTTAACCCTATCCTGAAATTCAATGTTTAATAATTTCTGATCCAATTCCTGTTGAAAGGCATTCAAGTTGGTGAACAGGCTATCGACTGATTTTTCATATTTCTGGACAATAGCATCCAATTCCTCCACGTTCTTTTCGCTGGGATAAGGAATCTTTCGCTCCAACAGCTTTATGGTGTCAATTTTTCTTCCCCAGCTACTTTGAGCATCTGAAAACTTTCGAACTGCTGAGAAACAAAAATACCCAGAAGCGCCAACTAGAAGAATCGCCGCAACTGCAAAAGTAGTAAGCCATGCCTTTGATTTCATAACAGTTTTTAGACTACTTGGTAAATTTGACTTGATTCTCCACCGGTAACGGAAGTTTCAATTCCCATCCATAGGCATACCGATCTCCGGCAGTTCCGGCATCCACTTTCAAAACTTCACTTACATCCTTTTCAGCAAGATCAAATGGAGGGGGAGTTCCGGCCACCTTCGCTTTCAGGGCATCATCCTTTAATTGGTTAAAGTAGTTATAAACCACCATTGAACTTAAGGGATTTTCGCGCCATAACCCTTTGACAACAATAGAATCAATCGTCTTTCCATTTGGATCCGTACCATTACCGGAACCGATATCGTCCCCTCCGGTAATCACGGGGTCTAAACCCGAAAACGGAGTCAGGCTGGTAAACCACATCGTGTCGGATTCCATTTTGCTACTCAAATAATTAAAACTTCTGACCCAATAAACCCGCTGGCGAATGGCAGAAACAAAAGGTGATTGCTTTTGATCAATTTTTTGAATTTCAGACTTCAAATTCTCCAGCTCTTGGTTCGCTTTAGTTAACTCTTGAGCTTTCGCACTTATAGCTGCCTCCTTTTCCAGAGACAAAACCTCCCCCCTGGTAAAATAGAATCCCAACGCCAACAGCAACAAAACGATAGATGCGGCAGAAAGCATCAACGCAGGTTTGCGCTTATCCATATCGCGATCAGCCTTGACCGAGTCAGGGACCAGATCAATGGCTGCTGGCACCGGCCCTGCCTGTTGAAGAGCACTTCCAACAAGCGCTCCAAGATTATGCGCCTGATTGGCAATTCCTGACACCGCAAGCGACGGAGAAACCATGACATTTCGAAGTGCGTTAAAATGGTCGATCGGTATGTTCAGTTTCTCGGCGAAAAATTCTCTGATAAAGGGAAGGGCTGTGGTAGCCCCGCTTAACAAAGCCAATTGAGGGGACGATCCTCCCTGTTGGCTCCGATAAAAATTAATCGTCCTCATGATTTCCGAATGCAATCGGGTCAAAGAATTACGGATGATTTTAGACATCCCAGCGACCTCGGGATCTTCATGATCGGCATAAGGGCCACCCAGCGCCACAAAACCGTCGGTCTTCTTTTTAAAATCAGCGGCGGCATATTCAATTCCAAATTCTTTGGCAATAGCTTTGGTTATCTCGACTCCGCCCAGTTTGATAGTACGAATGAAGACCTTGCGGCCCTCCATAAACACCAAATCAGTGGTCCTGGCACCAATATCGATAAGTAAAACCGGCACATCAATATCCGAATAATTATATCTCAGAGCATTGTAATGAGCCACGGGAGAGATTTCAGCACCACTGGAGGTAATTCCAGCGGCTTGGACCAAATTATCAATCTCATTGAGTTCGTCGGATTTAACCGCAGCAAGGATGACATCGATTTCGAAATCGCCAGGATCACCAACCAGTTGGTAGCCCCAAACGACCTCGTTTATGGGATAAGGCACCTGCTGCTGCGCCTCAAACTCAACAATCTCTTCAAGTTTCTCACCATCAATGGCAGGCAGACTCGCAAACTTTAGTAGGACAGGGTGAGAGGAAATCACGTATTTAGTCTCACTCTTCTTAAGACTCAAAGCACTTGCAACTTCTTTGAGAGCGATTTTGGACTGGGCGATTCGAGCTGCATCTTCCGATGGATCTCCAATAAAATCAGACCGAAAAAACTTATCGAGGCGCAGCCCGCCACCCGCAACTTTTGAAAAAGCAGCTGCAGAAATCTGCTGGGAACCAATATCCAAGGCTATTATTCGGTCGTCTGCCATAAAAGAATCGTAAAAATTACTACTTCACCTTAATTTCAGGATATCGATCAATCCAAAGAATTCCAAAGGGTGTGTCTTCCCTGGAAACAATTCCTTGAGTAATTGGCTTACCGTCCCAAAACCGAGCCTTTGGACCAGTACCGTTATTAGTCCACAAACCAACCAACTGTGCATTATAAAGCACTTCCACCCCATACGCCAGAACAGCACCTTTGTCTGCACTTCGAAAATTTCCAGTCAATTTCCCCATGGTTGAAGGAGGTACATACATAGCTGAATTGTATTTCTCGCCTACAATGATGTTGATATGAGTAACGTCACCTGTCAACACAACGGGTTGCTTGGTAGCGACGTCAACCATTCCGACATAGTAACGAAAAGTTAACTCGGGCAAAATGGCATCTTTGGCTGCCCGGCTGACATTCGCTTCAAATTCCAATTCCAATTCCAACCACTCCCGAGGACGATCAACTTTTTTATTTGAAACATCTCCAGCTTGAAAAGATGGCGTTTTCTGAGGTTCCAGTTCGATACTCTTTATCTTAATATCTCCAGGCGAAACCTGTAGAAATTGTTGACCATAGCTTGAGCCCCCAAAAATCAAACCTGATGCGATAGACACCGCTAAAATTATTCTACTCCTCTTCATTTGTGTTTTTTAATTAACTCAGAACTTAAAATCTTGTTTTAACAACTCGGGAAGTCCAATAGCAACCCCAAAAATCGATTTTCAATCAAAACAAGCCAGAAATCTGTTTAAGTTGCAAATTCATTCTAACAGAAACTAAGCGCCACGCCCATCTTAAATCGCATAAGGAGGATTTTTTTGTTAAAAGTTTATTCCCTGCACAAATATTCTCAGCCCCTTACGGACTGGCTCTAGATAGCATAATCGATTCAGCGACCAAGCTGGACGGAGGACTTCAAAAGAGTGATTGGGGACCTCACTGGCGGGAGAAAAGTTCCTCAGCTCAATTTCACCAGAATCCCCATCTAAAAGGATCACAGAGGTTTCGAATCCAAGTCACCTGAGCACTCTTCGATTCGGATTCCAGTTAAACTCTAAATCCCAATTAAAATTCAAACCAATCCGAACTCTAGCTCTTCACGAAAAAGGCCTCCTAGGGCTAAAGTCCCAGGAGGCATAAAATTTACTGCTGAGGAACAATATTTAATGATTAAACATAAACTCCTTGGAATTCAATACCGCCCAAAAAATATCATTTAAAACCAAATTTTGCTGAGCCTTGTCTTCCCCAACTGCCTTGATTTCCTGAAGCATCTGCTTCATCTCCTCTGGGGTGGCCTTGCGAGTTAGAGACTTGATATAAATCTCATCAATGATCTCCTCATGTTTTTTGCCAGCCGCCATCAGATTCTTCACTACCCCCCCCTGATCAATCTTTGCACTTACCGTTGGTCCATTCATTAGGTGCAGGGCCTGACTGAGACTTGGATCCATTTTAACTTCACAGCTACAAACCGTTACCCTCGTCGCCCGCCCGAAAGTCGTCAGAAAGTAATCAGTCGTCTGCCCATCAGCAATCTGCACAGCCCTAGCCCCTAGAGGTAACCCTTTAAATTTGTTTTTTGTATCTGTTACTTGAGTGATAGTATCTAACATTACCTCAGCTCTTTGACGCCTAATCCTAGCCTTTGCGAAATTATTTAAATCGCTCTCATTGGTCTTATTGGCGGTTGTGGTCCGTTGATAACTTGCAGAATTACAGATATCACGGACTAATTGCCTAAAATCATACTTATATTCACCCTGGAATTTTCCAGCCAAAGTATCAAGTAATTCTGGATTTGTGGCTGGATTGCTGACCCTAACATCATCAACCGGATCAATAATTCCCACTCCAAAAAAGTGAGACCAGACTATGTTGACCACATTTTTTGCGAAATAAGGATTTTCCGGGGAAGCCAACCACTTGCCAAGAACCTCTCTGCGATCTTTTCCTTTTACATCTGGAGTTTCTCCGCCTAAGAACTTCGGTGCCATAGTCCGACCATCAACCTTGTGTTGGGTTTCCCCCGAAGCCCGGTTGTAAACAACCTGTTCGCGGGGATCCACGCCCGGCTTACGGCCAATTTGGGAGAAAAACGCTGCCCAACTGTAATAATCATCCATGGTCCAACGATCAAACGGATGGTTATGGCATTGGGCACACTGCAGGCGCATGCCCATAAATACTTGAGCCACGTTTTCAGACAACTTCAGCTGGTCCCTCTCGATTTGATAGAAGTTAGTCGCAGGGTTACCAAATGTTCCTCCAATCGATCCCACCAATTCTGAGACAACTTGATTAAAAGGCACGTTATCAGCTACCCGCACTTTTAGCCAGTTGTGGTAGAGCAATGCTGCTTTGTAGGAAATAGTCTGATTATCAGAACGAATTTGAAGCAGCTCAGCCCACTTCATCACCCACATTTCGGTGAATTCTTTTCTACCGATCAACGTATCCACCAATTTGGCTCGTTTGTTGGGGGCCTTATCGTTCATGAAACTGTGGTATTCCTCAACAGTTGGCAGTTGTCCAACCACATCGAGATATACTCTCCGCAAAAAAGTTTCGTCAGTTGCATCACCGGAAGGAATGACCCGAAGTTTGTGAAGCTTCTCATGAACCAACTTGTCAATATAATTTGATTCAGGGAGGGTTGGCTTGGTGTACTCCAAACCTTCGGGAATCACAATACATTGAATACCAACAGTTTTAGTCTCAAATCGGGCCATGATAAAGGCCTCCCCACGCTTTCCTGCGGTTACTTTGCCATCTTTATCCACCGCTGCCGAGGTATCATTACTGCTCATGAAGAGCACCAAATCGGTTACGTCACGATCATGACCGTCAGCGTACTTCGCCCGCACGGTCATTTGTTGAGTTGCTCCTGCCCCTTCCAACACCAACTTGGGTGGGTAAAGTACCAGTTCCGTCACCTTTTGCACATCCTCTGGCTTGTCGTTAAGTGCTCCTTTCTTAACCCACTCAACCATGGTCTTCCAGGAATCTGATCCAACCTCAAAAAGTTTGCCTCCAGTATGCGGTACGGCCTCCACCGATTTTTCAACGAGCAGAGATTCTTCCGGGATCGCCAAATTAATACGGCGTCCAGCCATCTCTCTTGTCAAGCGAAAATGATCACCTTTGGGATCGTATCCAAACAAGGAAAGCATAAAGCCATCCTGCCCCCTTGCGGAGCCATGACAGGAACCTGTGTTGCAATGCTCACGCATAAACACTGGCATTACATCCATATGGAAACTGACCGGACGGTCTGTGGCAGCCCCTTTTACAATGACCGGCACAACGGCGCTAAGAGCATCACCCAACTTCACATCAAGGCGGGTTTCACCATCCTTAAGCGGAATAAAATTATTCCTAGCCTTCAATCCCACCAATGACGGGTCAGCGAAGGTAAAGGTGGCATTGGAAGTGACATCCAAAGTGGTATCGTCTTCATAGGTGGCCATGACTACGACAGTCTGATTGTCCCGCTTAGTTTCCAAAGTAATATTCTCGGGAAACACTCCGATTTTGACAACCTTTTTTCCCCGATCCGGCAGAGGAACCGCCCCCTTAAAATCTTCCTCATTTAGGGCTACCAGAACCTTTTCAGTTGGCCACTTAGCACCTTCCTTCACCCACTCTTGAAGAATCTTGATCTCGGACTCAGTGAGCTTCCTGCCTTCTGGGGGCATCACATCTTCATCATCAGAAGGCAAACTCACCAATTCAATAAGCAGAGACTCCTCCGGTTTTCCTGTCACAAAAGCAGGACCACCATCTCCTCCTTTATGAAAGAGGTCACCGCGGTCAAATCTCAGCCCCCCTTTCGTCTTAACATCATTATGGCAGCTAACGCAATGAAACTCCAGAATCGGCTGCACTTGTTTCTCGAAATCAACAGCGGACACGACGCTGGCCAGAATCACCAGCATGCTAGATAAAATCGCTTTTTTCATATGTTTGATGAGACTACTTAGCCTCAAATGTTGTAATTTAAAACTCCGCAAAGCAGTAAGTTGTCAAAAATATGGTCCGACAAACCCATGCCACTGGCTAACAGTACCCTGTTTAATCAGCAACTGTACCCTCTTTAATTAAATGCCTATTTCTTCGTTTGAGCTTCCAATCTCATTTGTTCCAAACGCGAAAGAGGTTTGGTTGGTTTTGGGGCCTCAGTCTTGACTAGAGCAGCATTGGGTTTTGCATCCTTGGGTGGAGTAACCTGGGCCACCTCCTTGGGTTTGGCATCAACCCGGACAACCCCTCCCATTCCAATACGTTGGCGAACCGGCTCTCCATTTTGCATAAACACCAAAGTACAGAAAAGGTTTTTATGCTGTCCAACTGGAGCATCTTCCAGTGCAGAAATTGGGAACCGCAATTCCTTGGTGTCTTTGTTCACCTTCTTAATTTCGGTTGATGTTTTTGTGGGAAGTCCAAACATTTGCACATCTGCTTCACCTGAGAATTCCCGCAGATTCTCCAAAGTGCAGAACATTTCCCCATTCTCCCCCTGTTTAACACTTGTCATGTTCATTTTCATACTTACAAAGGGTTCTTCAACCTTCAGATTGATGAATGGAGACGATGTCATGATCAATCCTTTGCCCGCATCTGCTTCTGCGGAGACGCAAATTTTCCACTCCGCGATTTCAGCTGCTCCATTGGCATCCATCTCATACTCAAGTTCGGTGACCTTCTCAGCAAAAGTCATGCTAGCCGGACAACTAATTCCAGGCGGGCGCCACAACATCCTAACAGTTATTGGCTTCTCAAAGCCCGCATTCCGATGCGCCCTAACTTTAAGCTTCAAAATCCCGTCCCGGACAAGGGGCACCTTGGGCTGATCAATCGTGACATGGAAAGGGCTTGGTTCGGTAACTGCGATAGGCAACTGATCATGGGAACCAACATAATATGGCGTCCCATTGGGCTGTCCTCTCACAAAATCCAATGATTGAATAAATTTACCTGAGACAGGAGCTTTCTCATCAGTATTCTTAACTAAAAGATTGTACATGCCCCCACCAATCGGCGCATCCGCAGCAGCGAAAAAAACAATTGGATACTGACTTTGTGTCTTTGGAATTACCCCTGCATCCCACGACACCCCTGCCGGAAGAACTGGCAAATCAAAAACCAAATCACCTGACATATTGTTACGTTTAACGTTCACGGTCATAGCGTAACGACCACCTTGTGGAATGTTAAACTGCTTCAGATGCTGAAAATTATTGCGAATCATCTCTGGCATGGTCACTTCAATGCTGGGTTCAAAGCCTTCGGTTTCGATCCGATAAACAAAACCTTCCCCACCACCATTAAGCATATCGCTTACCCGCAAAAAATACTCACCGTCTTCAGGAACATTAAAATCAACCCGGCTATCCTTAGAACCATCTGCATCATCATTTCCACCAAGACTGCCCATTTTAGAGTTGTAGATGTTAATTAGCGTGTCAGCTGGTGTCCCCAGGCGATTGGCATAACTGATCACTCGAAAACGCTGGCCTTTTTTTGCCGTAAATTTAAAGAAATCCACATCTCCAGCTTTTTCCAAAATACCGTTGAAAGCCAATGGCAGACCTAGAGGTTCTGGAAACTTATCCGAATTTGAATCGTTCGGTTCTTGTTCCAAAACATTTTCGAACTTTGAAACTCGAACCCTATTCCCAGAAGCGGGAATCTGTCCGCCATTCGCACCGAGAACATAATGCGAATTGGTGACATCAGGCAATTTGCTTACTGCTTTGTAGCGACCCAACGGATCACCTAGGAAAGTGAACTCAACGTCGGTGTTGGCTTTCCCTCCAGCAGGATAAACGGCCAAAGGGCGGGGCGTCGATGAAATATAAGCTCGATAATAGCCGCGCCCCTGATAAGAAGCATCCCGAATTTCCACAATATATTCGCCATCTTCTGGAGCCAACGTCGAAACGACGGATTCCTGAGAAAGAAGAGCTGAATCGTCCGAGACGGCAAGTTCAAAACGTTCCTTATTCAAAATAGCCACATAGGGATCAACCGCAACATCGTTGGGACTATAGTTGATCCTAAGCGCTTCAATCTCAACCGAGATTCGTTGTCCCTTCTTGGCTTGCACCTGATAATAGTCCACTTCTTCAGGCTTGGCTTCGCCATTAACAGTAGTGTTCAACAAGATTACCTGCGGTTTGTCGAATTCATCATTAGGTTCGGCTTCAGCAACCTCGGGAAACTGTCCAACCCAAAACGTCCGGGCCGGTGTAAAACCACTTTTCCCCAAAAGACGCACGTGTTGTTCACCTAGCGGGCAATCTTTATCAATTACCAAAGTCGCCTCAACCTTGCTAGCATCGATGACCTTCACATCCTTTGCGGTAATGCCCGGTTTATGGAATACAACCTGATTAACGTCATCAAGGCGACTTCCAGTAAAAGTAACCTTCACTTCACTCCCTCTACCTCCGCCGCGGGGTAAAGAATTTTGAAGATCTGGCGAGGCAGCCTGGAGAGGAGATCCGATTAAAAAGAATGCTGCCAGCCCTATCGCTGCCAGCATTCCCCGGTTCCCCCTCATCCTGACCACACTCTGAATATTCAGAATGTATTTCATATCTTAGAGATGAGTAAAACTAAAATGTTTTCGTTATGCAATAATGTCTTTTATAAGGTTGCCTCCGGCAACGATTTCCATCGGACGTGGCCCAGGAGCGATCAGTTCCTTGTCAGCGTTAATTCCAAGCTGATGATAAACTGTGGTAGCAAAATCTTCCACCCCAACTGGATTTTCTTCGGGCTCGGCTGCCAAAGAATCTGAAGATCCATAGACCATGCCACCCTTTATACCGCCACCAGCCAAGACAGTGGAGAATACCCGAGGCCAGTGGTCCCGACCATCTGTCTTATTGATCTTCGGAGTTCTTCCAAATTCGGATGACACCATGACGAGAGTGCTTCCAAGCAAGCCTCGCTCAGAAAGATCTGTAATCAACGTTGCCAAAGCCTTGTCGAACTTCGGCACCTGACTAATAATCCCATTCTTAATCTGGTCGTGCATATCCCACCCCCCGTAAGTGAGCGTCACAAGACGAACTCCACTTTCCACCAAGCGGCGGGCGAGAAGCATCCTCATCCCGGCATCATTCTTCCCATAACGATCCTTTATTTTGTCATCTTCTTTGGTAAGATCAAAAGCATTGCGGGCCTCGGCGGAGCTAATCAGCCCATAAGCACGCTGATAGAAGGTGTCCATCGCATCAATCTCATCCGCTTTTTCCATATTGCGAAAGTGAGAATCAACGGTTTCAAGGAGGGAGCGACGACGCTCAAAACGTTTCACGTCAACTCCTCCCGGCAATGTCAAGTCCCGAACCTGGAATCCCTTATCCTGAGCCGGATCACTACCAAGCGCAAATGGACCATACATCGAACTAAGATATCCAGTTCCGGCATACTCGTTCGGCTGATTCGGGATACAAACGTATGGAGGGAGATTTTTCCTTGGTCCAAACTCATGAGAAATCACCGAACCAAAGCTAGGAAATTCAATGGCCGGGCTCGGGCGATAACCGGTGAACATGTTGTGAGTACCCCTTTCATGAGCTGCCTCACCATGATTCATGGAGCGTATCACACAAATTTTGTCAGCAACCTTGGCCATCTCCTTCATATTCTCGGAGAATTCAATTCCCGGAACATTCGTCTTAATCGGATTAAATGGTCCCCGATATTCCGATGGGGCGTATGGCTTGGGATCCCAAGTTTCCTGATGAGCGGCCCCTCCTGGAAGATAAATGTGAATGAGGGATTTTGCCACACCCTCTTTTGACTCGTAAAACTTCGCAGCAGCCTTAGCTTCAACTTTCATCAACTCTGGAAGCGACAACCCCAGACCAGCAGCGAAGCCGATTTGCATAAACTCACGGCGATTCGTGAAACCCTGTTGAAAACTATTACAGCCTTTCATATTTTTTTATTGTCAATAATTTGGTGATATGGCCCAAAACTCCATCATGGCATCCATCTCTCAAGGGGCGTGTTAGCGTATCGCACCTATCTGGTATGACTGTCTTAAAGATGTGTAGAGCCCATTACGATGGCACAGTTAACCCGAAAGTAGCAAATTGCAAGGATTTCACGATCTTGCGTTTTAACGCCAGTTGAGTAAAGTGAAGTTCAGTAGTAAAAAACACAATCCATGGCAGATAAAATGAAGATTTCGGTCACTATTAGCTTTTTTATGCTTTTGATCTTTGCAGTTGGTCATGCTCAAGAAAAAAAGGACGATAAAATAACGTTTGCGGATCACGTCCTGCCCATTTTCGAAAATCA
>JBGSJM010000440.1:0-15325 GCA_041742015.1 Verrucomicrobiales bacterium
AACATTACTTCAGCGTTGATCAAGCTGAAAATGTTTACCCGACCCTGATGAAGCGCAGCAGCGCTGAGTGGCAGTCGAGTTGGATGAAGCGGCAGGCGCAGTATTATGAAAATTCGGGGATGAATCGGCTCCCTGACCCTGCCCTTGCCTGCCACACGGCAAAGACACCGGGTGCGCTCACTCAGTTTTTCGGGATACTGGGGCGGAGATTTAGAATCATGTTCCGGGATTCAGGACAGCTTTTGCTTCAGGTCGCCATTCTCATTATTTTTCCCGCTTTGGTAATTCTTTTTGATTTGGATGGAGTGGATCAGACTAAAAGCCTGAGTGACAGCCCCCCCTCCAGCCGGGAGGAAATGCTTCAGGAGCGAGATGTCATGACTTTTAACATGAACCTGGGGGGACTCGTCTCGGGGCTGGTTATGTTTCAGGTTATCCTTCTAACTCTGATGGCGTCGAACAATTCAGCCCGGGAAATCGCCGGCGAGCGGAAGATTTTTGAGAAAGAGAAACTCGGAGGTGTCCGGCCCGGTGCTTATCTAGCGAGCAAGGTGGTGTATCTGTCGATCCTCGTGTTTATCCAGTCGTTTTGGATGTGGCTGTTTGTTCAGACAGTTTGTAATATTCCGTCGACTTCACCGCATCACTTGTTTCTACTGGTGCTCGTGAATGCGGCGATGACCGCGATTTGTCTTGGGATTTCAGGTATGGCAAAAAGTGCGGATCAGGCTTCATTGTTAAGTATTTATCTGGTTGGATTTCAATTGCCGTTGTCCGGGGCTGTGCTGGCCCTGCCATGGCTCGCTGCTTGGGCGACCCGGCCTTTTATTTCCGCCTACTGGACCTGGGCAGGTATTATGGATTCGTTGGAACCCAAGTATTTGGGTTACGTGAAAGTCGTAACTCAACCCACCTGGCTTTCACCGGTTTCGATTTGTTATGCCGTGCTGTTGATTCATGTCATTATCGGGCTGTTCCTCGCTTATGTGGGAGTTAAAAAGCCCCAGTGGCGCGAGTGACAACAGGGGACAGCCGCCGACCTAATAGGGTACAATCGCCGATTCAACAGGGTATTATTGGCGTCGTTTTGGTGGCGGTCTCAGAGGCCTGCGGCGAGTAAAACTGAGTGGTAGTCTTCGAAGTCTCTGAAAAGATAGTCTGGTTTGGCTATTGCCAGGGTGGTATAGTCGCAGGCACCAGTGGCTACCGCGATCACTTTTGCCCCGCAAGCTCGGGCGCAGGCGATGTCTTTTAGGGTGTCTCCGAGGATGAAAACCTGATTTTCGGGATGAAAGGATTTCCTAAATGTGTTTTCGGCGCGCTCAATGGCGATTGGGCCGAGTTTGTTTCTGTCGGAATGGTCATCCCCGTAAGCACCAACCACAAAGTGATGTGAACCAAATTCGAAGGTATCCAACTTAAGTTGAGCCGCACGCTGGATGTTACCTGTAAGTAAACCAATGCTGTGGTGGGATTCTATGAAATGATCAAGTAGTGCCGCCACTCCAGGGAGTTTGTGGCCCAATTGAGAGTGATAGGATGTTTCCAAGGCTGGTTTGAGCCTTTCGAGATAGCACTGATAGAAGTGCTCCTCATCAGCGCTAGACCAGGCGGCACCATAAGCTCCTCGAATATAATCGAATATCCCACCGTCTGTGGCACCTCCTAATTCGAGTTCTGGGAAAGGTTGCTTTTTGATGGTGTCAGGAAATGCATCCATGAACCCTTGCTTCAATGCTTCGATACCTGCTCCTCCGGTATCGAGCATTGTGCCGTCAATATCAAACAAAATTAGGCAATGATTCACGCTGATGACTTTGAAGTTAAGAAGACACTTCGCAGCTATCTGTTCTCGGAATCGTCGATTTCGTCGTCTTCTTCATATTCAACGCCATCATCCAACTCACCATCAATGGACTCGTCGTCTGGGTCATGATCGTCCTCTTCGGCTTCGGCAGCTTCATGAGCGTCGATTTCATCCTCATCGATTTCCACATCGTCGTGTCTAAACTTCCGAACTTGGCGTTCCTTGGGCAATGGAGAAAGCATCATCATGATGTTACGATTACTCAGTTTGGGCTCTAAGTCACAGTTAGCAACACCTGACAGATCAATTCTGACACGATTCATTAAATCGAATCCCAGATTTTTATGTGCCATTTGCCGCCCGCGAAACTGGAGCTGCATCCTAACTTTGAAGCCTGCTGCGAGGAAATCCTCGGCTCGGGTCAATTTGATATTGTAATCATGTTCCTCGATGTTCACGCGGAATTTGACTTCCTTTTCGCGTTTTTTCATCGGTTTCTGATTCTTCTTCTGTTTGGATTGCTCGTACTTCCATTTTCCGTAATCAACGATACGACAAACCGGCGGCCGGACATTTGGGGCGATCTCGACGAGATCCAACCCCAACTCCTTTGCTTTAGCCAAAGCCTTGGAAGTTGACATAATGGCGTTGGCGGTTCCGTAAATCACGCGAATTTCAGGAACACGAATTTTATCATTTATCCGGGTTCTAAGAACCTTGGGATGTTTTTTGTATGGTTTTTTAGCGATAGCGAGTAGTGGTATTAATTGTCAATATTTGGCGACTACTATTTATACGAATGCTATCAGCTGAAGCAAGTCAAAAAATCCTTTGGAATAAAATTTCCATGATCGTGTCGTGAAGTGAAAAATTGGACTTGCATGTGGGCTTAGATACGGGATTATAGCAGCCCCTCTCCAATGAGAGGTTGTTAACGGGGTGTAGCACAGCTTGGTAGTGCGCCTGCTTTGGGAGCAGGAGGTCGCTGGTTCGAATCCAGTCGCCCCGATTTTTTATTCGAATTTAGAAGGGATATAATTTTGTCTCTTATGTCCCAAACTCACTATAGAGTAGTGCCGAGAGTGATATCGGTGATCCTAAATTTTTAAAAACAAAGAAGGCGAAGCCCTGCCCCGCCTTCTTATGAAATTTGAAGACCCGCTTCCGGGATTATTCTCCATTCCAGCGGGATAAGATATTAACTCTTGTTCCCGGGCGAAGGTTATCGTAGAAAACTTTGGCCATATTGGATGGCATCCGAATGCAACCAGCCGAGGCAGGGTAACCTGGAAGATAACCTGCATGCAGGCCAAAAGGGGTTCCGCCAAGACGCATCCAATAGGGCATGGACACATCGTAGATCGTCGAAATTTTTCCAGAGCGCACCTTCTCAGTGATTGTAAATGAGCCGCGTGGAGTATATTTTCCTGGGCGGGCAGTTGAAATAGGAGAAACCGCACCAATCTTACCATCCACTAAAAGGAACGCTTTTTGATCAGCTACATCCACAACCACACGGGTATTTGCCCTGGAACTTTGAGACAATACCATTTGATTAACCCGTGAACCTCTAACCTTTTGGGTTTTGGGATTTTTCGTGGCCGAAGCATTATGGTCGAGCGTCGTGCATGAACTTAATATGAAGGGCAACGCACTTGTCGCAATGGCTAAAAAGATATGGAATATAAATTTTTTACGGTTCATTTTGAATTAAAGTTGGTACTGTCGTTAAATTTCCGTGATTATCAACTAATATTAAATTTAAACTCCCGTTGCGGACGGAAGATTGCGTTCTGGATTGGTTTCTTTCTCGTAATCCACACTTTCGAGGCCAAAGCCAAAAAGTTTTAGGAATTCGCTTCGATAACAATTAAAGTCTGAAATCTGGCTCAGGTTGTCAGTGGTAACCTTTTGCCAAAGTTCCATCACGGCTTTTTGAACTTTAGGGGTCATTTCCCAGTCATCGATTCGAATTCGCCCTTTTTCATCGAGTTTTGGCTCGGTTTGATTAAAGAGGTATCCACTATAAAGTCGGTAAATTTGTTCAATACATCCTTCGTGGGTACCGAGGCCTTTCATTACCTTGTAAAGGAGTGAAATGTAAAGGGGAACAACCGGGATGGCAGAGCTGGCCTGAGTCACAAGAGCTTTGTTCACGGAAACGTATGCTGAGCCTGCTCCGTAGTTGCGGTTAATTGATGCTGCAGTTTTTTCCAAGTGCTCTTTGGCTTTTCCGATGGTGCCGTTGGTGTAAATCGGAAAGGTCAATTCTGGACCAATGTAGGAGTAGGCTACCGTTTTGAAACCGGAAGCGAGAACTCCGGCCTGGTTAAGCTGATCTATCCACATTTCCCAGTCTTCGCCACCCATCACTTTTTCAGTGTTTTGGATGTCATCACCCACCGCTGGTTCGATCGTGACTGAGGTAACTTCCCCGGTATCAGTGTTTAAATTCTTCTGCGTATAAGACTGGCCAATTGGTTTAAGTACCGATTTATAAACTTCTCCAGTGTTGGGGTCGGTGCGGCGCGGTGACGCCAAGCTGTAGACGATCAAATCAACTTGGCCCCAATCCGCCTTAATGGCTTCTATGACCGCTTTCTTCACTTCATTCGAAAAGGCATCGCCATTAAAACTCTTGGCATAGATGCCCTTTTGAGCGGCAAATTCTTCAAAAGCCACTGAGTTATACCAACCCGCGCTTCCAGTTTTGTCGGAAACTCCGGGTTTTTCGAAGAAAATTCCTATGGTAGGGCATTGGGCCGCAAAGGCGGGCACGATGCGCGAAGCTAGTCCGTAACCTGTTGATGCTCCAATCACCAAAACATTTTTTGGCGGTGAGTCTAAGTTTCCCTGTTCTTGAACGTAATCAATTTGCGAACGGATGTGTTCTTTGCATCCATCTGGATGGGCAGTCGTGCAAATAAATCCACGGATCTTAGGTTTGATGATCATTACTTAACGGAATCTTCATTAGAGGGGAAAAATTGAGTGTGGTCAATTGAAAATCTCCACCCATACGGAAGTTTTAAAACTTTTCGGAACAAGGAACCATGATGGCTTCGCTCATTCCGTGAATTATTTTTTTGTCTGCTGGGCAGATAGTGGCGAGAACGCCGCTAAGGGATACGGTGTTGGTATCGTAGCGAATAAAATAATAAGGGCAGAGCCGGACTCGTCCTTCCATGATCTCAATTTTACCATTGGACTCGTTCAACCAGGGATGATTAACACGTTTTCCCTGGTGAAATTTTTGCAGGACATAAGGGGTGGAACCAAATTGGGAGATGGCCAAGTCAACCGCTTGGGACCATTCGTTGGTTGAGGCATCATGTCCGATTATGACACTGTGGCTGCCCCAGGCTTTTTCGTTAAATCCGCTGAGTTTCAGGACTAATTCCCGGTTTTTCTGACTGAACTTCTTTAAATCCTCGAAGCTTTGAATTTCCAGGCCAGGGATCGCGGCATGGTGAGGGATTTCTGTGGGGTCGACGATCCAGCTTCGGGGAAAAATTTGGCGAAGCCTCAGGTAATTCGATTCACGCAATTCCTGTCGCCACAGTTCCTGCAAAGGGATGGACCATAACAGGGCTGACCACATTTTTTCCTCCAACCAGGGTTTGAAGGGGCTGGTTATGTGTAACTTATCTTGGGAAGCAGCTGTCGCGATGGCTTCAGCTCCGCGAATGTTGGGCAGGTCAAAAAGTTCGAAAAAACGATAGATATCCCGATCGGTTGGAAAATAGGTTTCGGCATCTTTGACCTGAAAATCTCCTTCGAGCCGGGACGTGAGCCATTCCATTTCTGGTCGGTAGTCTTTAGATTCTGTCGAGAAGAGGATGTCTGCGCGGTCTTGCGTGAAAATTGATTTGAAGCCAGATAACATTCCACCCGCTCCTCCCACGATTCGGGCCTGGGGAACGCTTTGCTGATATATTTGGCCAAGCCAGGCGGTGAGTCCGATCCCACCCGGAACCGAGTCCAGTTCGGTGGCGATGAAGCCGTCTTCGGTCAGTATCAAATCTGGTCTAATCACTCGCGGGAGTTGGTTTGCGGACGACCCCGCAAGGCCCAATTCGAGTAGACGCTCCGGCTTTCCTTGATCGAGATTTTCTGCAATCCATCCCGGTAGGCCACCTTTTCGGCTTCTCCGGTAGATTTGGTCGGCTGCGTTTTGAAATCGAAAAAGAAGCGGGCCTAACCGTTCCAGATTTTGGATGGTTTTCTTGTCGAGGGGAAACGGCTCCGGAGAAATCCGCCAGGTTTTTCCGAACAATAATCCGCCGTCCGGCATCGCCGCGCGGATTTTCCTGACAGTTTCGACCTGATTCATTATCCCAAAAGTCGCAGGGCCGCCCGCAAAATGGCATCCGTCTTGGTCACTTCATCTGGAACCTGATCCACTGCCTTTTTGGCATCGGCCTGTTTGTAACCGAGAGCGATTAACCCCAGCATGGCATCTCCCCTGGCTCTCTGGATCGGGGTCGCGGTTTTGCTGGTCTGGGTTTCCCAGGCTTCCTTGACTCCGATCTTGTCCGCCAGCTCGAGAACGACCCTTTCGGCGGTTTTTTTTCCAATTCCTTTGATTTTGGCGATGGTCGTGGTGTCCCCGGCAACAACGGCCGATTTGAAATCAATGGCCGACATTCCGCTGAGGATCGACATGGCGACTTTTGGGCCGACCCCTGAAACCCGTCCTATCAGAAGTCGAAAGAGATCCCTGGCATCCTCATTGGGGAAGCCAAAAAGGGTTTGTTCCTGCTCTCTGACATGGAAATGGGTGAGGATCTTGACGGTGCTACCAACCTTGCCAAACTCTCCGTCTCCCAAAGAGGGAACAATGACTTCGTAGCCCAACCCGTTTACATTAACGATGAGTCGGCCCGGCCAGCTTTCTTCAAGGGTGCCTTGTAAAAATAAGATCATTTGCGAATAGTACTGTCGCCACCCAACTCAACAACCAGACAAAGGCAACTCTTCTTTTATGAACTTGTATTTTCGAACAATTGAAATTTTAATTGGTTTGGCGTTGAGTTTTTCGATTTCGTGTGGCTTTTCAGAAGATAAGGAGCCTCAAGTGGGGCTGCTCTTCGAAGGACACTTTGAAAACCCGGAAATCACTTCCGACGTTCAGGGGGCTCAGAAAACCAAGCTTTCCGCCGCTTACACTTGGACCTATGGAGTTCGTCTGTTTACTCTAAAATCCTGGAAAGAGAAAGGGATATCCTGGGAGGATTTTGCTGCCAGGGCAGGGGCTTTGGCGGATGACATCGCATCCAAATTGAAGCCGACTTATGAGAGAGATCACCGGGGGGTGATCGAATATGCGATCGTGGGAGGAGGTAATCCTTTTATGAGTAGTGCCGTTACTTCGCCGGAGTTTTTAAAGCTTTTTTCTCAGACTCTTGGTGAGAGGTTGCATGTGATTATTGTAGACCGTTTTTTGATTTACGTTTTTCCTGCCAATGGTGGGAAACTCAAAGACTTTGGGCCATCTCTGGTCGGGGTGTTCCAACAAACTCCCATGCCAGTCAGTCTTGAGATCTTTGAAATCGATCGGACCGGCTACCGGGTCATTGGTGAAATCGAGCGGCCTAGTAAGCCTGTGGAGTACGGTGAAGAAACCGCTGTGAAATAAAGGTCAGGGAGTTGTCAACCGCACAATGACCCGGTTTTCATCTCGTAGGTATTTATCGGAAACGTTGTGGATTTGTTTGCGGTTCAGTTTTTTGATTCGTTCAGGAGTTCCACGATAGTAGTCCCAACCAAATCCAAGCAATTCGTCGATTGTGGCCGTACCAGCTAACTCTCTGGCACCCTGCAAGTGAATTACCTCCTTACCGAGCCAAGACGCCTTTGCGCGGTCAAATTCCTCTTTTTCGAGGCCGTTTTTAATCAATCTATTGATTTCATCAATCATTTCTTCCTGAACTTGGTCGAGTTGTTCAGGCGAAGTCGCTGCATAGAAGCATATGTATCCCGAATCGAGGCCTGCCATGCGAGTGCAGCCCACCGAATAGGCTAGACCGAGATCCTCCCGGATCCGGATGAACATGCGCGAGGCCATGTCACTACAAGCTTCATCAATCAAAGCGATCGGAAAATTATCTTTGTGCGCGAGGTCGCAGGTTCGGTACCCAATCAAGAGGATAGCTTGCTGTTTGTCGTGTTTTTCTTCGACGATTTGACCATAAATCTCGGGGATCGAAATACCGGTTGACCCGACAAATTGCCGGATCCCTTTGGGAAGGCATGAGAATTGGGCGCGAATCAAATCCTCAGCAAGATTTAGATTCAAATCGCCGAAAATCCCGATCACTCCATTTTCACCTGTAACTATCCTAGTGCGATAGCTGCTGAGCTGCTCTGGAGTGAAGCTGTTGAGTGAATCAATGGTACCTTTGCTAGGAAGGCCGTAAGGATGGTCCCAGAACATCTCGGCGCGAAACCGATTCATTGCGATCGTAAAAGGGTGGTCTGCTTCCGATTTGAGATTTGAGACCTGAAACTGCCTTTCTTTATCAACAATGGCTTCGAGAAACAGAGGTTTCTGAATGGACTGGCTTAAGATATCCACTACCAACTCGAGGTCGGTTTTTAATGCCCCTACGGAAGTTCCAAAAGTGTTGTTTCCGATACTTGCCGAGATGCCGCCGCCGGCGGATTCGATGGCTTTTGAAAGTTCAAACGCAGATCGTTTCTCAGTATCTTTCGTTAGGAGTCGTCCCATCAAGCGGGTGATTCCGCAGTTGGATCGATTCTCTGAAAGGCGTCCGCCCCGAAAAACAGCCGTTGCCTGAACAAATGGGACCCGGCTATCTGAAAGCAGCAATATGGTCAAGCCGTTTTCTAATTTGATCCGACGAATATCCTCAGAGCGGTTTGATTTCCGATTTTTGGATTTGGTTCCTGCCTCCAGTGGCGGGACGAGCGCTACCCGGGTTAGGTTTCGATTGTCGAGATAGGTTCGGGCAACTCTCTGAATGTCTTCGCAAGTTACCTCTTGAATGGCCGACACATAATACCTTGTGAAATCAAGATTGCGGTAGGCGTGCCAGTTGGTTCCCATATCGGAGGCCTGACCGCGCACATCTGTCAGGGTGGAAAATTGGGCGCTAAGGGATTGGTTGCGGACGCGGGTTAACTCATCTTCGAGAACGCCCTCTCTTTTTAGCCTTTCGATCACTTCGAAAGCGGCGGTTTCTGCATTTGTCAGATTTTCTGGTTCACAATCGATAGAGAGCAAGAAAAGTCCCCTAAAGTTCGGGGTATACGCGGACGTGGATATACTGTGGGCGAGTTGTTTCTCCTCACGAATGGCCTGATACAATCGAGAACTGCGCCCGCTGCCGAGAATGGCTCCCAATAAGTCCAGCGCGGGCACATCAGCATGGGTGTGATCAGGAATCTGCCAGCTAATTCGGAAACGAGCCAGTTCGGTCGGGAATTCCCGAATTTCCTCCCGTCGCCCCAGTTGAATTGGTTCATCAGGTAGAACCTGCTTGTTTCGTCGCCGCCGTGCCAAAACGCCAAGAAGTTTCTCGATCTGCGCG
Source organism: Verrucomicrobiales bacterium (assembly GCA_041742015.1). Taxonomy (GTDB): domain Bacteria; phylum Verrucomicrobiota; class Verrucomicrobiia; order Verrucomicrobiales; family DEV007; genus Arctic95D-9. The sequence goes on from JBGSJM010000440.1 coordinate 9,361, forward strand.
TAAACCGCCTCGGCATCCACAGCGCCGGCGATTACAAAAAAGATGTTATCAGGCGAGTAATTTTCCCAATAATATTGGTAGAGGTCGTCCCGGCTCAGTTGATTGAACAAGTCGAGGTGACCAATAACTGGGTGCCGACAGGGATGAACCGAATAGGCATTATGAAACAACATTTTGTTGACAACCTGAGCGGGATTGTCGTCGCCCATGGCGAATTCCCTCCGAATCACTTCCTTTTCTTTATCAAATTCTCCGTTGGGAATTTGCGCATTGGCGATTACATCGCAAAGGATCTCAAGGCAATTGTCAAATCCGCTGGAGGGGCAATCGATCCAATAAACCGTGCGATCAAATGAGGTGTAGGCATTGATGTAACCACCGCTGGCTTGAACCTCACGGGCTACATCGCTGGCGGAACGGCGATTCGTCCCCTTAAACAACATGTGTTCCAGGAAATGAGACATTCCGGCACCGAGCCAGGAATTTTCGTGAATGCTTCCGGCTCGACACCAAGCCTGTAAACTGACGACAGGAGCTGCGTGATCTTCCTTTACAATAAGTTCCAACCCGTTGGGCAGTGTCCAAATCCGGGCTGTGGTGACTGGAAACTCCAGATGATCAGAAAGTTTTTTTGAACTCAAGCTTCGCTGGTTGTGGCTGGTTTATTGCCCCTGTATGGCTGCTCCAAAGTTGTAACTCTTTCTGTTGGAGTAGCCAACACGGGGCCTGTCGGGCGATAGGGCCCTTGAAAGGCATCAGCAAATGACATCCAGCCTTCAAAATCCCTGGGGTCATCATCCTCTGATTTTCCGAAAGCTTCAACTTGAATTAAGTTATAAACCATTTGCCCAACATCTCTGCCAGAGTTCACACCCCAAGATTCCAGAATGGGGAGAGCCATAGGGCCCAATTGGTTTAAGGCGTATTCCTTGAAGCCAGTAAGTAGCTCCCGGGCGGAAATATGGCTATGTTCGACAAGTTCGCCTGGACGGAGATCCTTTACGGTTTTCTCAAGAGCTTCCCGCAGGAAATAATAGGCGTCGGATTTGAATCGGGTATCGTTTTTTAAAATAGTGGAAATGGCTACGTCAAACTTCACTTTGCGCATATTGGATAGATTTATTGGTTGGAACGGGGGGACAATCTATCGCTATGGGTGCCAAAAGAGTCAAGCTAAAGAATAAAGAAACTGAGATGCATCTACTTTGCTAAAAAATCGATCGAATTTACTCAACGAATTAATCATTAGTGGATTGCCTACTAAAGTTTACGTTTTTGAAAGTTCAATTTGTAGTCAAAATTGAAATTTCTAATTGCTGGCCCGCATCGGCATGATTACATAGAGAAACGGATCGTCTATCTTGATGGCTCCGGGACTCGATTCATCAATCAGGTCAAGATATACTTCATCCTGATCAAGGTTGCGAAGCGGTGCCATGACAAACTCCGGATTAAAGGCCAGGGACATCGACGGACCATCGTACTTGATATCCAGACTCTCTTTGGCTTCTCCAACCTCAGGAGAGTTGGTAGATATGGTAAGCTGGCTATCGGCAAACGTGAATTTGATCGAATTGGTCTTTTCATTGACCAGAATTGCGACTCTTTTGACAGCGCTCAGCAGGACCTCTCGTTCCAGCGGTATGCGGTATTTGGCGGGGCCTGGAATAACCTGGCGATAATTTGGGTAGTTGCCCTCGATCAGTTTGGTCACCAGAAAACTGTTGTTCAAGGTAAAAGCTGCCTGGCTGCCAGTCAGTTGGATTTTCATTTCACCCTCATCATGGAGCAGGCGTTGCAGTTCCATCACTGCCTTGGTTGGGATGATGACTGCGGTATTGCTGCTTTCCGGCAGTTCAAGATTTTGCTCGACCATGGCGAGGCGACGACCATCAGTGGCGACCAAAGTTAAATTTCCATCTCCAATCACGAAGTTGACCCCGTTTAGCACGTAGCGGGTCTCATCTGTCGAGATCGCATAGGCCGTTTTCTTAAGAGCGTCCTTGAGGATTCTCTGATTAAGGATGAATTCTCGGGCATCTTCGAATTCTCCGATTTTAGGGAATTCAGCTTCGCTTAATCCCATGATTTTGAAGAAACTTGGCCCGCTTTTAACAGATGCGGTGTTGCTGTCGTCCACTGAGATGTGTACCTCGGTGCCAGCCAGCTCTCTTACGATGGTTCCCAAGCGACGGGCCGGAAGAGTGGTGACGCCGATCTCTTTCACCACAGCAGGAATTCGAACCGAAATCGCGACATCAAGGTTCGTTGTGGAAAGTTGCAATCCATGCTCATCGGCCCTAATCAAAACATTGGAAAGTATCGGTAATGTAGTCTTAGTACCAACCACATGCTGAACCTGAGTCAGGGCCTCTTGCAAAACGTCTCTTTCAATCTGGAATTTCATCAGTCTCTACGTAAGAACGGACTTTCAACGCGTTTCGCTTCGGTGTCATCTAAAAATGCCGACGACTGCCCGGGTTTTCCATTTCAAGATCGAATTCTGGTTCTGAGTCGCTTTGCAAATTTTCCCGGGATTCCTCATTTTCGGTTGCGCGAATACCTTGTCGACTTGGACTTCCGCAGGAGATCCTCCGGCGCAGCAAGTCGACCGTATTTTGGAGGGTTTCCGATTTATGAAACTTTTCTTTTGTGGCTTTCACGGCATAAACCACTGAGGCATGGTCTTTGGCGAAACTGCGGGCCACTTCTTTGAGCGAGCAAGGGGTCAATTCCCGGCACAGGAACATGGCCATCTGGCGGGCTTCAGTTACCTTGGCCGTGCGGCGCTTGCCCTCCATTTCCCGGACGCTGATGTCAAGGTAGTCGGCCACGGCCTGTTTGATTTCCTCCAGTCCGACTGATTTGCAATGATCTCCCACCATGTCGGCGAGCAAATCATCTAATTGGCTCTCACTGATCTCAGCTTTTTTCAGGGATGCCACCATGGCGGTGCGAATCAAAGCACCTTCAAGCTGGCGAACGTTTCGGGTAACCCGCTTGACAATTTGAGCGATGGTATCGTCGGAGACATCAATTTTCAAGTCATCACGCTTTTTCCGTAGAATTGCCTGGCTGGTCACTTCGTCGGGAGAATCCACCTTGACCGTCATTCCCCATTGCATGCGGGAAACAAGTCGTTCTTCGAGCTGGGCAATCTCAGATGCCAGGCAGTCGCTGGCAATCACAATTTGATTTTTTTGATCGATGATCGAGTTAAATGTGTGGAAGAACTCACGTTGGAAACCCGATTTCCCACTGAGAAACTGAACATCGTCGATGAGGAGGAGATCCAAATCGCGATATTTTTTTCTAAAAGCAACCTCCTTGGAATTTCTGATGGCGTCGATATAATCGTTGGCAAACTTTTCTGCTGCTACGTAAAGAACTTTTGCATAAGGGCGAAGCTGCAAAAATTCCCAGCCGATTGCATGCAATAGGTGGGTTTTTCCCATTCCAGAAAACGAATGGAAAAAAAGTGGCTGGTATTTGGTGCCGGGGGTTTCCACGGCGGCATGGGCAGCCGCTGCAGCTAGTTCCGAGTTTGGCCCCACGACAAAGGTTTCAAAGGTGCAACTTTCGTTCAGGCGGCATTCTTCGCGACCTTTCTCCAGAATTTCCTCAGGGGTAAGCGGGCGTTTTTGCGTCTTGTTTTTCTTTGATTTCCGGGATGGTGATGGGCTTTCAAACTCACGATTTTCAAATTCCGGAAAAATTGGCGTGGTTGTTGCCATCATCTCTGCACTCTGGCTGCAATCAAGGGAAAAACCTTTAAGGTCCAACAAATACTTACTTAAATGAAGTTTTAGAATTTCCCGGAAATTTTCCTCAACCCAAATCGCATACATTGATCCTGGGGAGGAAATTACGGCGTGATTTTCGTCTACTTTGATCAGATCACTTTGGGAAAACCACAGGTCAAAAGTCGGCTCCCCGAGAGCTATTTTGAGATCGCGTGCGACAAGGTTCCAGACGCTGGAGAGCTGTCCCGGACCCAGTGGCTGGTCGGTAGAAAATTGATGGTTTGATAACATGTGTCTGTGTTTCGGGTGGTAATTCCGGAAGCTTTTGAGTAAGTCTTTCCGGGTTGTAGTTTGTGGATAACTGTTTTTTAAGCAGTGGTTTATGTGTATTTCTATCTTCCCCTGATGGCGAATCATCTCAGCATATTCCAACTAATCCTCCATAGAGCCGAACAACAAAATCGATAACTTGCTGATGCAAGAATTGATATTCCTGGCAGGTGTTTCAATACCGCTTCGGTTGTCCGTCTCGTGTGATCACCTTTAAACAGTGCTCTCAATTTTAGCTAACAAAAAAACTGAGAAATTGGATAATTTAATTCTTGAAAAACATTTTTACGGACGGGTGTTTTAGCTATGAACTCCGACTGCAATTTCCAGAAATTATTGTCATGTTAGGGCGATAAATTTAAAAATCTTTAGAATCTGGATTTATAAATGATCGTTCGAATTAAAATGACTTTTTGGTAAATTGTCCACCAATTAGGCCGCAGATTAGAGTGATTCCGGCGGTGATTGGGAAAAACCATGGGGATGCTATCTTGGGACTGGATTTAATGTGTTCAGCCAGATCAGTCATTTTAAGAATTTCGAGAATTGAAATCAACTCAGGACGGAACCAAGCCACCAGAAGGATCGATCCCAATGTGCCGACAATTAGTCCAACCGGGCTGATGCGCAATTTAACCAAAGAAGCTAGAAGAATTCCCAGAAGTGGTCCGTAAGTGTATGCGACCATCCCAAACGCTAGCAGAATCAAATCGCTGTCTTCGTTCTTCGAGCGAATCACCCACATGATCAATGCGGCACCAGTCAGAACGAAGCCCCATATCAAGACCGCAGCCCTGGAAATAAAAACCATGCGTTTGCCCTCGCCCTCTGCCTCCATCTTGTTTTGCCCGAAAATGGCGGAGATACTAGTTTGGGCCAACGCCGCCAGAACCGAATCCAGACTCGAAATAGCTGCGGCAAATGCTCCCGCAAGGATTAACCCGCGCATACCAATTGGCACTTCTCTGACGATCCACGCGGGAAAAACGTTGTTCGCGTCTTTGGCAAACCTCGCGGCCAGTTCAGGGTTTGGCGGGTAGTGCTGATACCAGGCAAACAACCCAGAACCTACCAAAAGCATGAGCATCGTGATGAGCAGGGAAACATTGCTCCAGCACATCGCTTTTCGGGCGTCGCTGATACTGCTGCAACAGAACATCCTCTGAGAATTAAGTTGATCAACGCCGTAGGCAGTAAAGTTTTGGAAAGGCATGGCCAAAATGCCGACCCAAAGCGTGTACGAGAGTGTTGGATTTTCAAACGGGGTCGTCAAATCGATCCAACGCATCTTGTCGATTGCCTTCCCATCCACTGTGATTTGATTGAGTGACACCAGTTCGTTCCAGCCTAAATCGGAAACAATCAGAAAAAAAGCTAGAAGGCCTGCGAAAATAAAGATGCAGAATTGCATGACATCGGTCCAGATGACGGTCTGCATTCCGCCCATCAAAGTCCATAGAATGGCTACCGAGCCAATCAAGATGATACACAATTGAGGGGACAGCCCAGTGACTTCTTTTAGAATGATGGCGGTGACCAATACCCTGACACTCTGGCCTAGGATCGATCCAAGGGAGAATAGAGCAGTGACCAACTGTTTGATGCCATTACCGAGTCGGTTACCCATAAAATCATATGGGCTGTAAATTTCTTTTTCGTAGTAGAGTGGCACCAGCCAGTAAGCGACTGCGAAGCGGGCAAGAAGGGCTCCTAATCCCCATTGCAGGTAGGTCCAGTCACCTTTGAGCGCAAAAACCGTGGCCGGAACACCCACGAAGGTAAGAGCACTCACTTCGGTTGCAATCATGGAGCCCGTGACAGCCCACCAGGGAAGCTTGCGGCCCCCAAGAAAAAAATCCCTGATGGAGCCCTGTTTGCCGCTCATTTTATGG
>JBGSJM010000441.1:0-22009 GCA_041742015.1 Verrucomicrobiales bacterium
TCAATCGGGAGTCGTCTATCGCCGTGGGGGATTCCCCCACGTCAATCGGGAGTCGTCTATCGCCATGGGGGATTCCCCCACGTCAATCGGGAGTCGTCTATCGCCATGGGGGATTCCCCCACGTCAATCGGGAGTCGTCTACCGCCGCGGGGGATTTCCGGGAAGCGGGGTAATGCGCCGTGGAGCAAAGGGTGGCAGAAGGGGGGGAGCTTTCGCACCCACTGGCTAAGCTGCGGAACATTGGGATTCTTTTTTGCGTCGACGACTGTACAGGGTACAGTCCCCGACTATAGAGGGTACACCCCGATCCAACAGGGTACAGTCGACTTCTGCCTTATTGAATGAAGATAAACTGCTGGGTATTTAACAAAGCCCAGACGATGCCATCAAAAGCATCATTTCCGTCTTTGGCGACCTCGTTTTTGACCAACTCCAGTTCATTGGCAGTGGGTTCACGGGTCAACATCGCCTGGAAGATCATCCGGGCCTTTTCTTCCGGAGTGGCAGCTTCGTGGAGACGCTTGCCAAATACCGAGTAACGATTGGTCAGAGCCTGCACGATCGGTCCGTTCAGCAAATTCAAAGCCTGGGGCACTGAGGCGTGATCGGAGGCATTTTCGATAATTTCGCGGTCACTCTGACCAAAATCTCGTAGGAAATGCCCCGGCTTTGCAGGTGATTCCAATTCGGAAGCGCGGGCCAGGTCAGCGACGAGGGTTCGGTAAACATTGTGGTCGGCACCCTGTTCTTTTTGCCAGTTTTTGCGGGCCCGCCTATTACCGCCCTTCAGATCTTCGGGCAGCGAACCAAAATCGGCCTTGGGGAGTTTCGTCAGGATGGTGCGGACTTTCCCCTCGTTTTCGGGTAATTCGCCGTCCATCTCGTCCAGACCCACATCCATGACTCCCATGGCGAGGAGCAGGTCATCAGCATCAACTTTTTTCTGCAAATGGATGTAGGCAATGTCCGAGATTTTTTTGATGACGGAATTTTTGCTGCCCTTGAGTTCCTGCTGAGCTTTGCGAAGGGCCGCTTCATCACCACTTTCTTTGGCCGCAGCGAGTTTGGCACGGTTTTCATCATCGATCTGTTTGCGGTTGGCCAGGAGGGGGGCCAATTCCTCGACCATGGCCGCAAACTCCTCGAAGGGCCGCTCCTCCAGGCTCTGGTAAATGCGTTTTACTTTTTCGATGCTGCTGAGTTTGTCGTCCAATTTTGGCTGATAACGATCAGCTTCGGGAAGAGCCAGGGCTACCACCGAATCCCAGATCTGTTCTGCACTCATGCGGCGGAGTTGGGGGCCGGGGAAGTAATAGGGCTCACCCATCAGAACCTCACCAGTAAAGGCGGCCCGCTGGTAGGTCCGGGTGTTGTAGAGAATTTCCTGAAAGGACCGCAAATCATACTTCAAATCAATCATGATTTTCTCCAGATAGGACAGCAACTCGGGATTGGTCACGAAAGTGTGATCGGTCAATTCATCCACCGGTTCAAAAATCCCCATGCCGAAGACTTCCTTCCAGAGTCGGTTGACAATGACTCTGGTGAAAGTTGGATTTTTTGACGAGGTCATCCACTTACCGTAAGCGGCAATTTTACTATCCGTCGTCGTGGCGAGATCAATATCTTCACCAAACATCGTATCCGCCGGAATGCCCTGGTGCGGCTTGGCGTCGGTGTATTGATAGTCGTGGGGCAACTGGGCATCCTTGCTCCCTGCGGTAACACCCATATATTGCAGGGGGTTATAGAGTTCCTTGAGCAGTTCCTTTGACCCGGCTTTTACCGTCTCGATTCGTGCGGCAGCTTCCAAACACTGTTGTGCGATCTTTACAAAATCATCCTTGGTCATGCCGAGTAACTCATGCCGGGTGAGCTGGTTGCCATTTCGGCGGTTTTTTGGGCGAAGTTTCTTGTTTCTGGGTTTGTCATCCCCGGCAGGAGCTGCCTCAACCGCCGCGAGATCGGTTTTTTCTGGAGTATATTTGATATAGAGATCCAGAGCTGCCTGATTGGAAATATAGGGGAACCCATCTTTTCCGGTTAGTTCACGGGCTTTTTCCATATAGGCATTTTCACCGGCCCGTTTCAGGTAAGCTATGATTTTCTCTTTATTCGGGGCGTCGTAGTTTTTGGTATTCATCCCAAAGCTGAAAGATGCCATTTTGAAATAGTCCAGTTGGGTCCACTTATCAAAGGGGTGATTGTGGCACTGGGCGCATTCGAGCCTGGTACCGAGGAACACCCGCACCGTGTTGGACATGTTGTCGAGCGGCATGCCGCGGTCGCGCAGGTAATAGCCGACCGCTCCGTTATCCCAAAATTTGCCTTCTGCGGTCACCAGAGAGTAAATCATCTGGTCATAGGGCATGTTCTCGCGGATTGCATTTTTTACCCAGAGTTCATAAGCATCCGCCAAAGCCCCACCCGTTTTGTTGCCGCCATTCATTCGCAGCAGGTCGGCCCAAAAATGGTAGGCGTGGGAGACGTGGGCTTCGCTGTTGATCAATTGATGGATGAGACGCTCCCTTTTGTTCTGGTAACTCTCAGCGTGAAAAGCCTCGCTTTCCTCGATGGTAGGAACCCGTCCGGCAATATCGAGATAAACCCGACGTAAAAACACCTGATCATTGATTTCACCATTTGGCGAAGTCCCCTGTTTTTTGAGAGCCGCCTCCACCAGTTGGTCGATTTTCTGTGATGCAGCGATGTCCTGCCCATAAGATGTCAAACCACTACAGGCAGCAAGCAGGACGAACAAAATGAAGACTCTCATAATCCTCTATTTTCCGTGAGGATGTGGCGCTCTGCAATCAAATACTATTGGCTGGTTCAAGGGTGGGGGAATGCATCAAATTAACGCGGCGGGACGTAGCCCTTGTTTTGTCCATGACCAAATACCAGCGAGTGATCCATTGGTTTCGACGAGATCTGCGTCTGACCGACAACACGGCTTTGCACCAGGCCCTGGAGCAGGGGGCGGAGGTGGTGCCGATTTATATCTTGAGCGACTGGCAGGGGAGGCACCACTGGACCGGGCCTGGGCGGCAGAGTTTCCTGTCGGGCTGCCTGAATTCACTGGCCAAAAATATCGCCACAGCCGGGGGCCGACTTATTTTCCGTACTGGTAGTGCGGTGGGGGAGCTGGAAAAGTTGATCCATGAAACCCGGGCAGAGGCGATCTTCCTAAACCGCGACCCCGATCCCTTTGGGGTCGAAACGGAGAAAAAACTGCTGGAATTGTGCCGGAGTATTGGTATCAACCTGCACACTCACAAGGATGTAGTACTTCATGAAAAAGATGAGGTTTTGACCCAGGGAGGCACTCCGTATCGGGTTTACACGCCATATTCCCGGATGTGGATGTCGCTGACGAAACCCGGGCTGGCTCCTGCGGTGAAGAGATTCCCGGTCTGCGAGGTGGCAAAGACGCTGAACTCCCTGCCCACCCCGCAACTGGATCACTGGGGGCTCGCGAATCCGGGGCTTGATCTTCCGACGCCGGGAGAAAAAGCTGCCCGAGCGAGGCTAAAACATGCGATCGAATCAACGGTGATGACCCGCTATGCCGAAGACCGCAACAACCCATCTCTGGCGGCGACGAGCGGCCTAGGCCCGGATCTGCGCTACGGAACGATTTCTCCCCGGGAGGTGTTTGCCAAAAGTCAGGCACTGCTGGACCAAACCAGCCTAGAAAGCCAGCGAGAATCGATTTTCACCTTTCAGAAACAACTGGCCTGGCGTGAGTTTTTTATGGCGATTCTTGGGCATTTTCCCGAGGTGCTGGAAACCGATTTTAATCCTCAGTGGCGCAGTTTGGTCTGGGATGATCCGGGCCACCTCAACAAATTAGAGCGCTGGCAAAAGGGCGAAACTGGATTTCCCATCGTTGATGCCGGGATGCGGCAGCTCAAAGCCACCGGTAATATGCACAACCGGATCCGGATGATCGTGGCGATGTTTTTAACCAAAGACCTGCATCTCCACTGGCGGGAGGGAGAGGCGCATTTTATGCGGCATTTGCTGGATGGCGAAATCGCCAACAACAATGGCGGCTGGCAATGGTCCGCCGGAACCGGGGCTGATGCCGCTCCCTATTTCCGGATTCAAAATCCCTGGACCCAGACGGAGCGCTTTGATCCTGAAGGCCTCTACATCAAGCGCTGGGTTCCAGAATTAGCGGGGGTAGATCCCAAGCGATTCCGCAAACCGGCTGAGCCGCTTGATCCACTGTCGGTTGATTACCCTCTGCCAATGGTTGATCATTCGGTGGAACGTGATGTTACCCTGGATCGCTTCAAACGGCACAAGGAAAACAACATTCCAGATTGTTAGAAATTCAAGCGCAGAGAGAAAGAAGAATTCCCGCACCTGGAAAGGTAATTCCGACTGCTGGTCAGTGAGCCACGCAGCGGAGACTGGCTGCTGTTGCAGGAGAACGGACTGCTGAAGTGATGGTGATGGTGAGGAATGTAGTGAGGAGCAAAAAAGTACGGAACCCTGGGTAGGTAGGAACGCGGATAATAATTGTGGGCAAAAGGAATTGTCACTGTCGTATCCAGTTGCAGGAGGGGATCACCCACTGGAGGATATTGATCGGTTTGAGCAGGCGGCTGAGCCGGCGCGGTAGGATAGTTTGGCGCAGGAGTAGTCGGGGCTGGGTTGGTTGATTGAGCAGCAGCTTGATCGTCATAACCAGGATCAATTGGGACCAGCGGGTCTGCTGGAGGAGGAACCACCGGACCGGAACCATAACCAAATCGGGGAGTATGGGTTGAACCTGTGCTGGTTGGATTTGGCTGGGTTGGCGGCACCTGCGGAGAAACGGATGGTGCCGATTTGGGAAGCGGAGTTGGTGCCAGAATGGCGTTGAGATCCGGCAGAGTCACGTCGCTGGTAGTGAACTTAAACCCTCTCGAAGATTTTTTTCCGGTCTGAAATACAAAACCGGGCACTCGAATCTCGATAGATGGCAGTTGGGCTTGCGCTGATTCTGGCATCAACCAACTGATCAATATCCCCAAAACCACAAGACGGAGAAAAGCGGACGACCGATTGGGAGTGCAAGCCCTTGTATTTGACCGAAATTTAACAGCGGGAGTGATCGTTTTCACAATTATTAATTATTCCACATTTGCGAGGCGAAAACAAGATAAATCCATGATTTCGCCATAGTCATCGACTTGATTGTCTGATAGGGATTGTCATCTTATGAAAGAACGTGACCCGGACAACGGAAACTCACTGGCGTGGCACCAAGGAATCAGCCGCTATCAATGGCTCGTACTCGCGGTTTGCTCGGCTGGATGGTTGTTTGATGTCTTTGAAGGTCAGATCTTTGTCGCCAGCATGCGGGATGCTCTGCCCCATCTAGTGGGCGGCGGGGCATCTGCGGACGACAAAGTGGTGGGTGAATGGATCAATCGCTCATTTGCTGCTTTTTTGATTGGTGGAGCCCTCGGCGGGGTGTTTTTTGGCTGGCTGAGTGACAAGATCGGCCGGTCAAAAACGCTGATTTTTACGATTTTGTTTTATTCCGTGTTTACCTGCGTCACCGCCCTGGCCACCGAGCCCTGGCACATGGTCATTTTGCGATTTTTGGTTGCGATCGGGGTCGGGGGCGAATGGGCGGTAGCCAGCGCCATGGTGGCGGAGGTAATGCCGACACGATCTCGCGCCATCATGAGTTCGATTTTCCATGGTTCCAGTGTCTTGGGGACGCTGCTGGCGACAGCGGTAGGCTACTTTGTCCTTGCCGCCCAGCCCTGGGGGGAAAGCAGTTGGAAACTGGGCTTTTTGGTGGGGGTGGTTCCAGCTCTACTCATTGTCATCATCCGCTGGAAAATGCACGAGCCAGAAGCCTGGAAAGAAGCCCGGCAGCGCAGTGCCATTGATAAAACTCAAGCCACTGGAAACATCAAGGACCTGTTTATTGCCCAAAACCTCCGGGCAACCCTGGTGGGGGTGACCCTGGCTACAATTGGTCTGATTACCTTTTGGGGCTGCCACATTTACGGAAAAGACGCCCTTCTGCGAAAGGCCCAGTCCCGGGCGATCATCACCGAATACGGGGCCACCCCTGCCAGCAAGGCACAGATCAAAGCTGCATTTCAAACCCATGCCAGCACCATCAAAAAAGCCGAAATGACGAGTATGGCGCTCAACACCATCGGCGGTGGACTGGGCCTGGTACTTTTTGGGTGGTTTGCAACGAAATGGGGCCGCCGCCGGGCCTTTGTATTTTATCATGTCGGGGCGGCAATCATGGTTGCGGTCATGTTTCTGTGGCTGATCCCCCAGGGTGCCTCCAGCCTGCTTTTGGCGATGGCACTACCGCTGTTCGGATTTATGACGCTCGGGATGCATGCCGGGTATGCCGTTTATTTCCCGGAGATGTTTCAGACCCGGCTGCGTGGGACCGGGACCGGATTTTGCTTTAACATGGGGCGGATCGTGTCAGCGGGCTACTTCTTTTTCATCGCGGAAAAACTTGGTGGACCGGAAAAAGCTGCGTTATTGATGATCCCGCTTTTTCTGCTCGGGGTGGTCATTGCACTTCTCGGGCGGGAGACGAAGGACCAGGAATTACCCCCGTAAATTTTTCAGGACGTAGAAGAACAAAGAATTAATGAAAGAACACGAAGATAAATTGTTCGAAGAAATCAACGAACTCCACCTGCAACTGGCCTCCGCAGAGCGGGCACGACTCAAGTGGATGGGAATATCAGTGTTGAGTTTTTTGGTGATCGGAGTGCTGGTCTGGCTTTTGATTCGGTAGAACAGAAATTTTGGCTCAGTAAACTACTGAGCATCTGGAATTACCGTCAGGAGCCGCCCGCGCAATTCCGGGATGAGGAATTGTTTGCCTTGATGGTGGTCGTCTTGTTGTAAGAGCGATTGGAAAATCCGTCGTTTCTCTGGTGATTTCGCCCCGCCTGCTGGCAGGATGAAAGGGCCATCACCGCAAAAATTACGATTGCCAGCGAACTGGTCAATTTGATAAAAATGCTTGTGATCATGATTTGGTTGTTGTTGTGTTCGAAAAGCAGCCCAAAATGGATTTGCTTTGAATCCTGAGACGGTCGAAAATAGATTTCATTCAAATTTTTTTCCAAAATCAAGTCGAGCTAATCCAAGGTTAAACAAAGTTTAAGTTCGCGTGGCACCGTATTTGCTACTAAACGACAAGAGATGAGCCGAGTATTAGAATTGAGTCACGATTTACCTGTGAAAAAAGTGATGGCTGGCGAAGCCCTCATGACTCAAGGCGGCACTGAATTGGTGATGGCAGTTTTGAAGTCTGGAAAAGTTAGCGTCATAACTGACGGCCAGCCAATTGCGATGGTCGAAAATGAAGGTGCAATTTTTGGCGAAATGGCGGTAATTTTAAACTCAGTCCACACGGCAACCGTGATTGCGATCGAGACATCAGAATTTTTTATGATTAACAATCCGACTGCCTTCCTCTGGGAGCGGGCCGAGTTTAATTTTGAGTTGCTTCATATTCTTGCGAAACGTCTTGAAGACATGGATCGCCGCCTCGCTGAATACAAATATCGTTCGCAAACCGCGCCTCCTTAGCCAATGTTCAGATAGAGTAACCCATAGTTTGAACTTCTCGGCCCGCCCAGAACTCTATTTTTTTCATTTCCCCAGAATTCCCGGTTGCCAAGACGGTTCTTTGAAGAACTATACGCGCTGAATTATAGTGTCATGACTGATCTCTCGAAGTACCGTAATATTGGAATTTTTGCGCACGTTGATGCGGGAAAAACCACCACCACAGAACGAATTCTCAAGCTCACTGGAAAAATCCACAAGCTCGGCGAGGTGCACGATGGTGCCGCCACCACCGACTTCATGGACCAGGAGAAGGAGCGCGGCATTACGATTCAGTCAGCGGCGACGACTTGTTTTTGGGACGATCATCGTTTCAACATCATCGATACTCCGGGGCACGTGGACTTTACCATTGAGGTGTACCGGTCTTTGAAGGTTCTTGATGGTGGGATTGGTGTTTTTTGTGGATCCGGAGGCGTGGAGCCCCAGTCCGAAACCAACTGGCGTTACGCCAACGACTCAAAGGTCGCCCGCGTAATTTTTGTGAACAAATTGGACCGAATCGGAGCTGATTTTTACATGGTTGTCCGCCAAGTCAGGGAGATTCTCGGTGCCAAAGCTTTGATTATGACACTCCCCATCGGGATGGAGGATCAATTTAAAGGCATCATCGACCTGTTAACCATGAAAGCATGGATTTGGGACGATTCTGGACTGCCCGAAAAATACACCATCTCGGATGTTCCAGCCGACATGATGGAGAAAGCCAAAGAATACCGCAATCAAATGGTCGAAATGGCGGTGGAGGCGGATGATGAAGCCATGGAGGCTTATCTGGATGGCAAGATGCCCGACGAAAAGACTTTGAAAGCCTGCATCCGTAAAGGAACCATCGCCCTTCAGTTTTTCCCGACCTACTGTGGATCAGCTTTCAAAAACAAAGGGATCCAGCCCGTTTTGAACGCGGTGGTGGATTACCTGCCCTGTCCGACAGACGTCCCACCTCAGCCAGAGGTTGACCGTGAGGGTGTCCCGACTGGAAACTTCGCGATCGTTGATCCGGATAGGCCACTGCGTGCTCTGGCCTTCAAAATCATGGACGACAAGTACGGAGCGCTGACTTTCACCCGTATTTACTCCGGGAGACTTGAGAAAGGGACCTCCATTCTCAACACCTTCACTGGAAAAACCGAAAGGGTCGGTCGAATTGTGGAGATGCACGCCAACACGCGAAACGAGATCGAGGGCGCTCAGGCGGGGGATATCGTAGCCTTGGTTGGACTGAAAAACGTTCAGACCGGTCATACCCTGTGCGACGAAAAGTTCCCGGCTACTCTGGAGCCGATGGTATTTCCCGCTCCTGTGATTTCACTCGCCGTGGCTCCGGTGGACAAGGCCAACGCCGAAAAACTCGCCATCGCGATTGGAAAAATGGTGAAGGAAGACCCTTCTTTCCACGTCGAAACCGATTTGGACAGCGGCGAAACAATCCTCAAAGGAATGGGCGAGCTTCACCTTGATATCAAGGTTGACATTTTGAAGCGTACCCATGGTTGCGAAGTAAGAATCGGTGCACCACAGGTGGCTTATCGCGAGACCATTACCAAGCGCGTCGAAGATTCTTACACCCACAAGAAGCAGAGCGGTGGTTCTGGACAGTTCGCTAAAATCGAGTACATCGTTGAACCGGTTGAACCCGGTGAAGGCTTCACTTTCGAGTCTAAAGTCGTTGGTGGTAACGTTCCCAAGGAATTCATCCCATCTGTGGAAAAAGGCTTCAAGCTTTCCAAGGACACGGGAGTTCTTGCAGGTTATCCCTGTCTGGATTTCAAGGTCACCTTGGTGGATGGCGGTTACCACGCAGTTGACTCCTCAGCCCTGGCTTTCGAGATTGCTGCCAAAGCTGCTTATCGTCAAACCATGCCAAAAGCAGGCGCTCAGTTGCTGGAACCGATCATGAAAATTGATGTGTTCACTCCCGATGCTCACGTGGGTGATGTCATTGGAGACCTCAACCGCCGCCGTGGTATGATCAAGTCTCAGGACGCCAGTTCCATCGGGGTGCGGATCAAAGCCGAGGCACCTTTGAGCTGCATGTTTGGTTACATCGGCGACTTGCGTACCATGACATCAGGTCGTGGTCAGTTCTCGATGGAGTTTGCCTACTACTCACCCTGTCCGCGGAACGTCGCTGATGAAGTCATCGCCAAAGCAGCCGCAGATAAGGCCGCCAAACAGAAGAAGTGAACCAACAGGGTACAGTCGCAGATTAAACAGGGTACAATCAGCAGGTTTTCGAACTTATTTCAAAAAGGCGATGGATCACTCCATCGCCTTTTTCGTGCCTTAACCTTTGGTCATCAGGACATTTGGTAACAATCCACATCAAAAGTCACGATGACATCCTCGGGAAAAGTCATGTTTTTCATGACGCTGCGGATGTGGGCGGTCATTTTGCGGGAATTAACCGATTTCATGACCACCTGGAACCTCCACTGATCGTGGGATTTCACCAGAGGTGAAGGCAGCGGCTCGGTAACCGCGATTCCCTCCGGCAATTCCCGGGTTAAACGCTGGTGAAGCGTTTTCAAGGAAAACTCCGCCCTTTCGAGGTGCTTGGAGCGCGCCGAGATCAGAGTAATATGGGTGTAGGGTGGGTGGCAAAACATCTTTCGCATGGCCAACTCCTGTTCGGCAAAACCGATAAAATCGTGATGCCGGCCAAACTGAATCGCGGGGTGGTGGGGAGTGAAGGTCTGTACTACGACCTCGCCCTCCAGCTCCCCGCGCCCGGCGCGGCCTGCCACCTGGGTGAGCAACTGAAAGGTCCTCTCCCCGGCTCGGATGTCGGGGATGTGCAAGCCCGTGTCGGCATTTAGCATCCCGACCAGGGTGACGTTTGGGAAATGGAGGCCCTTGGCGATCATCTGCGTGCCGATGATAATGTCTATCTTTTTGGCGCTAAAGGCATCCAGCGTATCCCGGAGGGCGTTTTTCTTCCGCATGG
The DNA here is from genome assembly GCA_041742015.1 of Verrucomicrobiales bacterium. Lineage (GTDB taxonomy): Bacteria > Verrucomicrobiota > Verrucomicrobiia > Verrucomicrobiales > DEV007 > Arctic95D-9. The sequence continues at coordinate 10,568 of JBGSJM010000441.1, forward strand.
TATCGGTATCGATCCGGGCGATCCGGGCGGTTTTGAATACCTCCCGTAGTACACTTTCGACCCGCTCGGTGCCGAAACCGGAGTTGACGATATCTTTGGCACCACATTCCGGGCATTTTCGGGGTGGGAGCTGGGAAAAACCACAGATATGGCAGACGAGTTTGTCCTCCTGTTGGTGGAATGTCATCGTCGCGGTGCAGTGGCGGCAGTTCGCCACGTAACCACATTGGGGGCAAAGCATGGAGCGGGAAAAGCCACGGCGGTTTAGAAAAAGAATCGTCTGCTCCCCCTCGGCGAGCCGTACCTCCATGGCTTCGCGGAGCTTCGTGGACAGGATCGTCAGCCCTCCGCCCTGTTTTTTGCTCTCCAGTCTCATGTCGATGATGCGGATGAGCGGCAGTTTTCGATCATCCACCCGCAGTTTCATTTCAGCCAGATCATACTTGCCACTGGCCACATTTTTCCAGGATTCCAGGCTGGGAGTGGCACTGCCCAGGACGACCGGACACTTTTCCAACATGCCGCGGACCACCGCGAGATCACGGGCTTGATACCGAGGATTTGAGTCCTGTTTGTAGGAGTTTTCATGCTCCTCATCGACCACAATCAACCCTAGATTGTCGATCGGGGAAAAAATCGCGCTACGAGCCCCGATGACGATGCGGGCCTTGCGATCAAGGACTTTTTTCCATTCATCGTGCCGCTCTCCTTCGGAAAGATTGCTGTGTAAGATCGCCACTTGATTTTGAATATCCGCAAAGCGCTGTTTAAACCGATTAGCGGTCTGCGGAGTCAGGGCGATCTCCGGCACGAGTACGATCGCTCCCATACCCATTTCCAGAACATGCTGGATTGACTGGAGATAGACCTCGGTCTTGCCGCTTCCGGTCACGCCATAGAGCAAAATCGGCTTGGGAGCCTCCGCCAGATCTTTTCCCGAGGCTTTTTTGATCTTTTCCAATACCACGACTTGTTCTGGATTGGCCACGAGGGGCTGCGACGCAACAAAGACCTGATCTGCCATCGGATCGCGAGCCACGGAAACATCCACGACCTCAGCCAGGCCCTTTTCCTCAAGACCGGAGATGGTGCTCCGCCCGAACCCAAGCGCGCCGGTCACCTCGGAAAGGGAAATGCCCTCTGATCCGGCCGCCCACAATGCGTCAAAGGCCTCGACCTGTTTTTTGGCGGTTTTTGGGATCTCGCTTCGGGAGTTGGGATTCGCCAGGGCTGCTGCGGTGAGGCGGACCTGCTTTGCCACCTTCCCACTTTCCTCGCGGCCCCGGGCAGGTTTTGGCAGCATGGTGCGATAAACTGACTCGATTGGTGCCAGATAATATCCGGCAATCCATTCGGCCAGTTTCATCAGGGCCGGGGTCAGAAAAGGCTGGGAGCCAATCACTTTGCAGATGGGTTTGAGCCGGTAGCCCAAAGCATCGGTATCGATGTCTTCGACCGTCATGACCGTGCCAATTGCCTCCCGACCCTTCAGAGGGACCACAACCCGGGATCCGGGAGCCACCTCGACTCCCACTGGAATCAGGTAAGAGAATGAAAGATCACTTGAAGATCCATCAATCAATACTTTCACGCATGCCTGCATGAATAGAAGTACGGACAGATTTGCGAAATGACCAAAAGAAAATCGCCTTCCCCGGTTGGGAGAAGGCGATTAATTCAATAAATAAGGATCAATATCAGCTAAAAAAGGCAAGTGACTTAGAAAGACACTTTGAGGCTCACCCCACCGTGAAGCAGGTCAGCTTGGTTGGCACCAGGAACGATGGTATCAGCAACATTTCCAGCCACCCAACCATCAGGAGTACCACTGTATCCGACGTAGGGAAGGAGGGTTGCGCGGCAATTTAGCGCGATTGGCAAACCAGCTCTGATGTAGTAGTTGTTCCAGCCAGATCCGGTGTTTCCGATACCGAAACCACTCCAGAGACCGTCACTGTAAGATACACCAGCAGAAAGGTCAAGTTTGATGCAATCGGTCACGCACTGAGTGTAATTTACACCTACATGATGATACCAGGCACTCAGTTGATCCGCAGAACCTGCGATCCCCGCCATTTGGGGGGCTCCACCAATGAAATACTCGGAACCTGCATCCAGGCAAATACCGGCGAACAACTCCCTAGACACAGACAGACCTACAGATCCGAAAGAATCACCATTAACGGCCGCCGCTGGAGGCCGGGTGGTCGGAAAGAAGTAGTGTTTGTAGGAGAGAGAGGTGCAGAACCCCATGATTTCTGGAAGCCCTACAGATGCATAGAGGTTGGTTTGATCATTGAAATTTATGCCATTAAGATTATTGGCATTGCTGCTCAGAGAAGTTCCGTGCCACGCACCGATAGTCGTCTTCAATGGAACACCTGGCAATTCAAAGGTGTAATTAACATCACTCCAGATGATGTCTTTTGCGAAACGCACACCCATCCAAATGTAGTCAGTATCATAACCGATTGAAACGTTCCCGGGATAATCCGGGCTGCATTCGACTGGACATTTGTCTTTTGCTGGTGGGCACCAGGTTCCTGCAGTAGCTCCATTAATAGCTACGGCACTTATCAGAGTTGCAAGTATTGCTTTGATTTTCATTTTTTTCTCCCAAGGTATTTTTTGTTTTTGGTCGCAATTTTAAGATTGCTTCATATGTGACATTTTGGTTTCATAAATAATATTTGCAACTTAAAATTTAACTTCTCTTAACTAAAATTTGTTTTAGAATGCCATTTTTGGTTTTTTTTAGGAGTATTTGCGCCTGTTTTTGGCCAAATTGCCAAAAGTTTTTCCAACTCTTACCGGTGTGTTTTACGGAAATTTTGGGTAATTGCTAGTATTGTAATGATCTTTTAAAAAATTTTGGGCTTTTTGATTTCGCTACTAGCTGGGTTGATGTGCGGTGGAGGGCAAGTTTTCAGGCGCGTTTAGCCAGTAGGCAGTAAAAAGCCCAGGCTTTTAGTTTCCCTTTCCTCTGCTTATAAATCACTGAAGAATTTAAAGGAGCCCCAATTCATGGCACAGGCACAAGCTGCAAGCCATCTACGATGACATGGCCATCCGTGCCTTCGTTGCTGATCGTCACAGTCACAGTCTTCCCGCTGCGGAGATCAAAGACTCCGAGCGAGCCTTCGTTGTTCTTGCCAGACTGTCGCTGATTTACTTTCACGATTTGCGGAGGACTGTCACCTGAAGTGATCGTCACGGGCAGGTTGGTCGCACGATTTCCCAGAGCTGCGTAAATCAGAAAAATCTCATATTTCCCCGCCTCCTTGATTTCTGGACGAAAAGTCGCGGTGCGCTGGCCTTTTTCGCCGTCGCCATCGTGCTGATAACCATCCCCCAGGTAACGGGCACTGGTGGAATGAGTCCATTCACCGATGAACTCCGCCTTGGTGTCATCCAGCACCAGCCCGGGGAGTGTAGCCGGATCAATTGAGTGTGCAGCTACTCGTGCGGGACCGGTCCATTCCAGGATCTGCCCATCAGCGAGGAGGCGTTCACGCAGTTTTGGGTAGCTCACGGCCTGCACCATGCTCTGCGCATCCAATGCCATACTGGCGGCGGTGGCGGCGCTTTGCCCCATGGCCATAAAAACCGGTTCCATGCGGATGCTTCCATAAGCGATGTGCGTGGCCGCGAGGGCAACGGGGACAAGAAGATTTTCCACCTGTTCAGCTTTGGGCACGATGGAGCGATAGGAGATGGGATATGGTCCCGCCACTCCGACCTGGACATCCCCTTCGTTGCGCACCCAACCGCCCTGCACGATCCGCTGGCAATTGTGGGAGTCCATATTGTAGGCTCCCAGACCAACCGGATCTTCGCACTTGCGTTTCCAACGGCAGTCCGCCTCTGTCATCACGTAATCGGAAATCATGCGGCGGGCTTCCCGCACATACATCTGTGGGGGAAAGTGACCAGTGGCGGCAAACTCATCACGGGCAAGGCCCCAGAGATTCATCTCGTCGCGGAGGCGCTGAGGTACGCGCTCACTGGTAGAGAGAAAGTAGAGAAAGCCTTTGATGTAGTCTTCATGCTCGCGCCAGATACGTTCGCGGGTAGGGTAGTCGCCATCTGGGAAATCATAGTTTGCGCCGATAAAATCGGTGCTGAAGGCATTGTTGTTGTTGGTGTCGGTCTTATCATTCGGCATGGGCACCGGATTCATCAGGGCTCCCACTTTGAGCGACTTTCCGACTTTTTCGTGAGCTTCGATATAGCGGGCCAGCAGCTCATACTTCTCGGCGCTGTAATCTGTCGGCTTGATCTCGCTCCAGGGGACCCGGTTGGCAGCAGTCCGCGTCATGCAGAGACGAAAGTTATACGCCTGCACCGCTTTGTCACCTTCTCCAGGTTTCCCGCCATCACCGGATTGGATAAAGGGAAGCAGACCGCTACCGGGATCGCCTGGCTTCAGGAAAGGATCCACATCAACCTTGAATTGGTGGGAGGGAGTGTGGGCACGAACGCCATTGAGCGTCTCGCCATAAGTGGCATTGGCTTCGCGGCCAACGTGATAGCTTACTCCGGCCCTGGCCATGAGGTCGCCTTCGTAACTGGCATCGATAAAAATTTTTCCACGATAAACATTCCCGTTCTCGGTGGTGAACTCCACCAGACGCGCCCCGTCTTTTTTCACGCTTTTGAGCCGCTCCCCGAGCTGCACGGTGATGCCTGCTTCAGCGAGCCATTTCTGGTAAATAGCCATCGCCACTGATGGTTCAAAAGTCCATTTTGTCGGTTTGCCTGTCTTCTCGACGACGAGATCTTTGCCATGTTCTTGGCTGGATTTCAGTGCGCCGGATGTTTTGGGCTTTTCCCACTTCCAAGCCTCTGGCTTTTCATAATGAGCTGCGATCTGTTCGTAAAACTCGCGGGCGATACCTCCGATGGCTGCCTTGTTTCCGATGTCCGTCGCGCCGAGACCGCCTGTGGTGAGTCCCCCCATGTGCTGGGTCCATTCCGCCACGGCCACTGTCCGCCCCATGCGTTTCGCCTGCAAAGCAGCCGCCACCCCACCGGAAGTGCCTCCAAAAATGATGACATCCGCCTCGAAGACCTCGGCGCTTGAGATAATTGGAAGGCTGCAGGCAACAATGATGAAGTGGCGTAAGGTCATAAGCGATGATTTGATAATTGGCGATTTAACAGGGTACAATCGCTGATATAACAGGGTATAATCTACCAAGCTTCAGAAATCAAAGGTCGCCTGTTCCATTTCGGGCTTATTCATGGGACTTGCTTTTACTGTTTTCTTTTTAGGTTTCGACCGCTTCTTCTTGATTGGGGAGGCTTTTTTAGAGGGTAGCTCGGCCAAGTCGTTCAGCATTCGTTCCAATTGATTTCGCTGGGCAATCCGAATTTCGATTTCTTCTTTGAATTCTTGCGCGAGTCGCTTTTTCAAGGTGCGCGGTGGTTTGAATTCTGTGAATCCCCACAACGGGTGGTCTGAGTAGGCTTCGACCACGCTTTTCGCTTCTTCCAGCTCTGAGTTGAGGACTCGTTGATACTCCTTTAGTTCGTTCTCCTCGTTTGGTTTAAATTCCTCCTTCTGGAGCAATCGCCAGAGGAGATTGAGTTTCTCCATGGTGTTGAGGTCGAGGCAATCCCTAGCGAATGTTAACTCGTTCCAAATGTCCTGGGCTTCCTCGCCGAAATCGGGATTTCGGTCGGGATGGATTTTCCGCGCCATGATCCGAAAGAGTTTTTTAACGGCGGTCACGTTTTCCTCTGAATCATTTGCCCCGATCAAACTAAGTGCCTTTTCAAAAGCATCTTTCCCATTGGCTCGGGCGTTTTTGACGGATTCATGGAATTGTTGCCGTAAGTTTTCGTAGTATTCCGCCTCCATATCATCAACATCAATTCCCCGAGTTTCATCCATAAATTCGGCAAATGCTTGATCCAGAAACTCATCGGAAAAGTTCTGGCAAGATTCCTCGTCACCTGCTTCAAATTCCGGTTCATTTACCTGGTTCGGTGCGGCCGCCTTCCGGGCGTATTCGATCGCTTCATCGATGGTATCGAACTTTCCTCGGGTCCAAGCTTGGTTAGCCTGGATGAAGGTGCTGCGGAGTTGTTCGATTTCCGCGTCCAAATCATTGATCCGTTTTCGATCCTCACCAAAATGGGTATCCAACCAGCTTATAAAGGCAGGTTTGACATCACTTTCAAATTTTTTCGCCAAAAGGGTTTGGTTTCGAATTTCTTTGAGTTTGTCATGCAGCAGGTTGGCAAGTTTTTGGACTCGTTCTACCGGGTTCGGTTTTTTCACGGATTTCGGAGCGACTGGGCTCAGTGTGGTGATGATGCCCCGTTTTTTTGCAGCTACATATGCGTGGTCGAGATTTTTAACCGTGGAGGGATCAACTTTTGGGAAGTCGCTGTTCACCACGCAACCCACGATCCGCCCGCGAAATGGAAACAAAGTGATTTCCGCAACAGCGGGCAAATGGGGGAACGTTTGGCTGATTGAAGTTTCCATTCCCAAGACCCCGTAGGCAATGTGGGGATTTTTGCGATCAAGTAAAACTGCATGGGGTTTCAACTGCTTGACCACATGGAAATCCCCATGCACAACCTGTTTCCAAGACTCTATGATGGCGTGATCTTTGCCAGAGAGCTGGTCTGGATTTTCCTTAAGATATTCGGTCAAAAGGGCCATCGCCTCACGCCCGAAACTGCGGTAAACCAGCTCCATGGAACCTGGAATGCTGTTTCGTCGAAAATCCTGAAGCGTTGTTGGTGCGGGAAGAAGCTTCTTTTTCCTCGCGACAAAAAACATGAGGGGCAAATGCAATCGTTCGAAATCGACAGACTCTTGAATTTTAAGAAACATAGCCGTGTTAGTTGGGATCCTTTGGATTGATTTACCTTTCAAGATACTTAACTGCTCGTCCAGTCAAATTTGAATCGATTTTAAGAATCAATTGGGCAACCAGAGTCCAATCAGCGATTCTTGACCTATCGCTCAACGAGGTAGAAGCTTGACTTCTCCTCGATGCATAGCAATTTGCGCCCAATAAGCTGAAACACGTTCTATGAAAATCGCTTTCCTGACGGCCGGTGGACTTGCTCCATGCCTCTCCTCTTCAATTGGGGGGTTGATCGAACAATACAATAAACTCGCTCCCGAAGCCGAATTGATCGGCTATTTGAATGGTTATCAGGGATTGTTGCTGGGGAACTCCCATAAGTTCCCAAGTTCGGTTCGCCAGCACTTTGCCAAGTTCTACGAATTCGGCGGCAGCCCGATTGGAAACAGCCGGGTTAAACTCACCAATGTCGCAGACTGTACCGAACGTGGTCTGGTGAAGGAAGGGCAACTGCCCTTGGAAGTCGCCGCGAATCGTTTAAAGTTGGATAAGATTGATATCCTTCACACCATCGGTGGGGACGATACCAATACCACTGCCGCTGAACTGGCCAAATATCTGAAAGAGAATGGTTATGATCTCACGGTAGTGGGCCTGCCGAAAACAGTAGATAACGACGTTTTTCCCATAGCCCAGTCTCTCGGTGCGGTAACTGCGGCGGAGCAGAGCGCCCGATTTTTCCAAAATGTTTCCAATGAAAATACCACAAGTGGTCGCCAGCTCATCATCCACGAAGTGATGGGTCGAGCCTGTGGATGGCTCACTGGTCGTGCTGCACATGATTACCGCAAGAGCATCGACAACTGGTCTTGGTTGCCCGAAGGACTCCTGCGGCGTGATCGCTGGGATATTCATGCCGTCTGGGTTCCAGAATTGGAAGTAGATCTCAATGCCGAAGTGGCCCGTCTCACTGTGCTGATGGACAAAAACGACTGCGTTAACATTTTCCTGAGCGAAGGTGCCGGAGTCGATTACATCGTGGCGGAGAGAAAGGCTGCCGGAATAGAAGTCAAGTATGATGCCTTTGGACATCCTCGGCTCAACGATCTCGATGTCGGAAATTGGTGGGGCGAAAAGCTGAAAAAAATGCTGAAGGCCGAAAAAGTGCTCGTCCAGAAAAGCGGCTATTTTGCGAGATCCGCGGCCCCCAATCAGGAGGATCTCAAACTCATCAAAGAGAGCTGCGTCGAGGCCGCCAAGTCAGCGCTGGAAAGAGTCAGCGGAGTCGCCGGGCTTGATGAAGACAACGGCGGGAAAATGAGCACCATCGCCTTTCCGCAGATCGCTGGGCACAAACGTTTTAATGTCGACCTTCCCTGGTATCAAGAAATGTTGTCTGAGATTGGTCAGCCACCTGGAAAAAAAACCAAAGCGGGGCATTGATATTTTTCACCAGAGCGGACTCATCTGACTCCGCCGATTGACATTAGGTTTTGACCGTTTAACGTTCGCCGATTTTTCGGAGGGCTTCTCTGTCCTGACTCACCACACACAAATACACACAGATTTTTCCTAAACAAACACGTCGTAGTAATGGCTATTAAAGTAATCAAAAAGAAGGCTGCAACTGCAGCAAGGGCAAAGAAAATGGTCTACTTTTTCGGAGGCGACAAGGCCGACGGGAAGGGAACTCAGAAAGCACTCCTTGGTGGCAAGGGCGCCAACCTCGCAGAAATGGCACTCATCGGACTGCCAGTTCCCGCCGGGATGACGATCACCACGGAAGTCTGTAACCACTACTACGAAAACGGCAAAAAATGGCCTGAAGACCTGCAGGATCAAATCGACAAAAACATCGCCAAAATCGAAAAGGTGATGGGCAAAAAATTTGGAGATCTCGAAAACCCACTGCTGCTTTCAGTTCGCTCCGGTGCTCGCGAGTCGATGCCCGGGATGATGGACACGATTCTGAACTTGGGCATTAACGACCGGGTCGTGGAAGCTCTTGCCTCCAAAACCGGCAATCCACGCTTCGCATGGGACAGCTACCGCCGTTTCCTTCAAATGTATGGCGAAGTCGTGATGGGCGTCGAAGAACACGAATCCGACAACCACGTTGATCCGTTTGAGGCAATCATGGATGCTGTGAAGGCTAAAAAGAAAGTGGCAAACGACACCGATCTGGGAGCGGAAGACTGGAAGGAAGTCGTTGAGAAATTTAAGGCACTCATCAAAGACCGTACCGGTAAACACTTCCCACAGGATCCCATGACCCAGCTCAAAGGGGCGGTTAATGCAGTTTTCCAATCCTGGGACAATGACCGGGCCAATGTTTACCGCCAGAAATACGGCATCCCGAGAGCCTGGGGCACCGCTGTCAACGTCCAGGCGATGGTTTTCGGCAACACCGGAAAGACATCCGGAACCGGAGTGGCCTTTACCCGTGACCCCGCCACCGGAGCCAACAACTTTTACGGAGAATACCTCATCGATGCCCAGGGCGAGGACGTGGTGGCCGGAGTGCGCACTCCCAAGCAGGTCGCAGAAATGCCCAAAGATCTGCCGGAGTCACACAAGGAACTTCTCAAAATCCGCCAGATCCTGGAAAGCCATTTCCGCGATGTACAGGATATCGAATTCACCATCGAAGACGGGAAACTTTGGATGCTCCAGACTCGGAACGGCAAGCGCACCGGTTTTGCTGCGGTGAACATCGCCGTGGACATGGTTAATGAAAAATTGATTACCAAGGAAGAGGCTCTGCTGCGGATTCCTGCCGAAGATTTGAGCCACCTCCTGGCGCCGATCTTTGACTCAGCGGCCGAGAAAAAAGCCCGGGTGATCGGTTCAGGCCTGCCTGCCGGTCCCGGAGCTGCCTGCGGTAAAATCTACTTCAGCGCTGAGTCGGCCGTGGCTGCGGCTGAAAGAGGCGAAAAAGTCATTCTCGTTCGCCGCACCACTTCTCCGGAAGACCTTCGCGGTATGATCGCTGCCGAGGGAATCCTCACCACCGAGGGTGGCGCTTCCTCACACGCGGCACTGGTGGCCCGCCAGATGGGTAAAATTTGCGTATGCGGTGCCCACAGCATGAGCATCGACTACAACAAGAAGACCCTCAAAGGCGGGGATGTCGTTCTCAAGGAAGGTGAGTTTATTTCGGTAAACGGATTTGAAGGTAAAATCTACGCCGGTGAGCTGTCCACGATGGCTTCAAAGGTCATTCAGGCTGTCCTCGGTGGAGATGCCAAGGCCATGAAGAGCGACACCTATCAGAAGTTCGACCAGCTTATGAAGTGGTCTGATCAATTCCGCAAACTCGGAGTTCGCACCAACTCAGATTCTCCTGAGCAAGTCCAGAACGCCATCAAATTCGGAGCGGAAGGTATCGGTCTTACCCGGACGGAACACATGTTCTTTGAAGGTGATCGCATCGACGCGGTGCGCCAGATGATCCTCGCCGAGGACGATGCCGGTCGTGATGCGGCGCTGGCCAAGCTGCTTCCGTATCAAAAGGCAGATTTCATTGGGATCTTTAAAGCCCTGGAAGGTCGCCCCGCCACCATCCGACTGCTCGATCCTCCATTGCACGAGTTCATCGGCACCATGACGCCTGAGCAGATCAAAGATCTCGCTAAAAAGCTCAATGTGAAGCCGGAGTTCATTACCCGCCGGATCCAGGAACTCCATGAAGAGAACCCGATGCTCGGTCACCGCGGTTGTCGTCTGGGAATTGTTTACCCTGCCATCACCAAGATGCAGACTACCGCGATCCTCGAAGCTGCAGCCGAAGTCCAAGCCAAGGGCATCAAAGTCCAGCCCGAGATCATGGTACCACTCGTCAGTTACGCGAAAGAACTCGAACTTCAGCGCGCCGTCATCGACCAGGCTGCCGCTGAAGTCCGTGAGAAACACGGTCTCAAACCCAGCCAGCTTAAATACCAGGTTGGAACCATGATCGAGATCCCACGCGCCGCCCTGACTGCGGATGAAGTGGCCAAACATGCTGATTTCTTCAGCTTTGGAACCAACGATTTGACCCAGACCTGTCTCGGCCTGAGCCGCGATGACTCCAGCTCCTTCCTTCCCGCCTACCAGGAAGCCGAAGTGGTCAGCAACAACCCATTTGCCAGTCTGGACCAATCCGGTGTTGGGCAGCTTGTTGAAATGGGAGTTGATCGCGGGCGCAAGACCAAGCCCGACCTCAAAGTTGGGATTTGTGGTGAACACGGTGGCGAACCGTCATCAGTTAAGTTCTTCCACCGTGCAGGACTTAATTACGTGAGCTGTTCACCTTTCCGGATACCAATCGCAAAACTGGCAGCCGCTCAGGCCGCCCTTGAAGATCCGCAACTGAAAGCGGCCAAAAAGTCCTAAAAGCGTTTAAGCCAGAAGGCTAAGCAAAAAATTCAAGAGACTCCGCAGTCACGAAAGGGCTGCGGAGTTTTTTTGTGCGGTGGATCAACCCAAAATATCTCCGCTACTAAACCGATTTCATCACTAGGAAAACGCCCATCGTACAGGGTACACAATCGCGAATGGTACAGGGTACAATCCAGCCTGCCAATGACTCCTCACCAAAGAAAAGGTTCCGAATTTTCTATTTTTCAAGGTCGGT